>JBKPLX010000092.1:0-24101 GCA_046731855.1 Verrucomicrobiota bacterium
ATAGGATCCGCCGTTAGTCTCGCGAGCGATGGAAAACACGTTGCCAATCCTGATCGCGGATGCACCCGAAGCGTTGATCCAATTGTGCGGTGTCAACTTACTCGAACGTTTGCTCAGGATTTTGCAGCGACTCGGATTTCGCCAGGCGATTGTTTTTTCGAAAACTCCGGAAATCATTGGCGCTGAATTGGCGCGACGCTCGTGGGCGCGCGGAAAAATCGCTGTCCAGCTTGTCTCGGATCCAATCGGACCCGTCACCGCCCAATTCCTTTTAGAAAAAATCCCGTCCAAACGCTTCTTAGTAATTCCCGCCAATATCTATTGTGACGCGCGCCTCCTTGCCGCTCTCAGCGCGAACGATTCTTCTGCTGCGCTGGTCGACTCCAATCCACCGGGATTCGCGAGACATCTGATTCGAAATCCGTGCGGGCCCGCATTGATCACCAGGGACCTTCTGGCCATGTTTTCGCCTACCACGCCGTTTTTTGAAGAACTCGAACACAAGCTCGACAACGGCAAGATCAATGTCATCGACGTGGCAAAGGAAGACGATTATATCGTTGCGATGCGTCGACGTGTGCGGCCACTCTGTTTCGCGGCAGCGGAACAGGAGCGTGGCGTGGCTGAGCGCGTCATTCTCGATTCCGCGCAAAAGGGAACGCTTGACTTGCCGGCTTACTTGCACGCGCCGATTGAAACGGGAATCATCTCGCTTCTTTGCAAAACCCGAATCACGCCAAACCAAATTACGATCGCAGGTCTTATCATCGGACTCGGCGCGACCGCGGCGTTTGCAACTGGCCATATGGGTCTCGGAATTCTCGCTGCCCTCATATTTGGCGTCGTCGATGGACTGGATGGGAAGCAGTCGCGCGTCAAAATTGAAACTACTGAGCGTGGAAAATGGGAACACCATCTCGATTACCTGATCGAGAATTCATGGTGGGCGGTGATAGCTTTTTATCTGTGGCGAAGCGGCCAATTTCCGAACGCGTTCTATTTTCTCGCCTTGCTCATTGCGTCGCACCTACTGGATGAATTCGCAAAACGCCGGGTAAAGCTAGCGAGAGGCCGCCTGCTGGACGACGTGATGCCGTTCGATCGCGCTTTCCGACTGATCGCGGCCCGAAGAAACGTTTACGTTTGGATCCTGGCGTGCGGTTTTTTGTCAGGCGCTTTTGCCAAAAGCTACGCGATCATCTGCGGATGGGCTGCCATTAGCGCTGTCATTCATCTTGTGCGTTCCGTTTGGCTCTGTAACGCCCGCAGGCCGCATGTTGTTGGTTCGCGAGCTTGAAGAAGGAGACAAGATCGATGGCACACGCTTGGCTCGCGCGACAATCTCCTTACCCAAAACCGAGATGGGCTTTTCCACGAGAAGTGATGCACTCACGGCGCAATAAACACCGCAACCTTCCTGGCACGACTTTTTGCGATAGTTTGCGTAGAGATCATCCAAGGTGACGTCCATGATGTGCTTGTCCGTGTGCACCATGCTGCAGATCCAGAATTTTCCCTGTGCGGAGACGAAGAATAATTTATAACCCGCCATACACGTCCACTCGACGTGCTCGCCCCGGAGGAGACTGCGTTGGTAATTAAGGATCGCTTCGCTGGTGTGAATCTTTTCCCCACGGCGTTTTCGTTCAATCATCGAATCAATAAAGCCCTCGAGCTCTTCGCGCCGCCCGCGATCGACACGAAATCGCTGCAACGGGTCTGCATGCACAAGGCGAACTTCAGTCGGAATTCCGCGTGACAAACCGGTCTCGAGCACTGCTTCCGATTCGGGCAACGTATCCGCACAAATCACTCCGGTGATGTGGAGACTGATTTTTGAATCACGAAAATAATCGAGCTTAGGCAGGATCGTCTTGAACGACTTCTTTGTAATTGGACTCGGCGTCATCCGGTCAACGCTGATCTGCATGACCTGCAAGCCGGCACCTTCCAGTTCCGCGAGAAGCTTACGGGTAAGGAGAAAACCGTTGGTGGTCAGGCTGGTGGCAAAGCCCAGTTCGCGGCAGTAGCGAACGACTTCGACAATATCCGGATGCACAAGCGGTTCGCCCCCGACCAGAGCGATCCGCATGGTACCAAGCTCGCGAATTTTCCGTATCCATTTTTTCAAATCGTCGAGGCTGGGATGCGGCCGGCTATTGTCGTACTCGGTGCAATAGGCACAATCGAGATTACAACGATCCGTCACGTAAAGACTGCATTGCAGCGGTCTGCGATCGAAAAGACGCTTCCCCGATTCCAAGATGTTGTAGCCGGAAAATTCTCGGCCGATTTTGTCGAGGAGCTTCATACGATTGATCCGGAAAGATTCAGCTTAGGGCTAGTTATCCGCGACGCAATTGATTCGCAGCCAAGTTTCTCCTACGTCCAAGCGAACGGAACAATGTCGGGCACCAGCGGGACGGTCGCAACTTACAAAGCGCCCAAAAATTGCGTGACGGCCGCTCAAGGCTAGCGCATCCCATAAATTACACTTTCGGCGGTGCGAGCGACCGGCTGGTACCGCTCGTTTAAAACTTTGGCAAGAATCGGAAAGTTCTTTACCGGATACTCCGCTGTCTTCGGGCCCGGGTGAACGTCGACAATGTACGCTGGCGGATGCCTGGCAAAATCTCGCTGAAGAGTGGCCCACGCACCGGGCAAGATGCGGCTACTCGTATCCAAACCTGGGATCGGTCCGCCGAAAACATAGCCGGTAAGCGGAAACGTTGTGATATACCGACAGGCAGGACGCCTGTGAGCGTCGAGATAGATCTCAGAACTTTGTCCCCAGACGAAAATCCTGTCGGTGGGAGCCGAATGAGTGAGCAAGTAACTTCCCGCCTCAAATGGGACGCGCTGCGGAGCCAGGCCCGTCCAGTGCCTGATTGAGAAGGCAACAACCGTCAAACCCAGCCACGCGTAGGTCACCTTGGGTCGCAGTATCCAGTGAGGGGGCTGGATCGTCCGGGACCAAAGTCGCGCGTAGTACGGTGCCGCGAGCAGTACGAGGGGAAGAATCAACTGTACATAATAATGAGGGTAAAAGCGCGCGCCGGCGGCGGAGCCAATCGCCGAGGCAGCGAGTAGTCCCAGGAGCGCTGTTCGTTCTGCCGTCCTCCCAGCCCAAATCCCACTCTTATCCCGGCACGACATGGTCGACCCGATTATCAAAGGCAAACAGGCTCCAAGGAACGTCAGAGTATTCACCATTCCCTTGTGCCAAAACACGTGCGGAACGTCATGATCGGCAATTGTCCAGTAGAGCGCATCATGAAGGATGCCTTGTTTCCAAAGGATGATCGCCACGGAACCCAGGGCTATGGAAAAGCCTAGTGTCAGCATCGTTGCCTGAATAATCGAATTCGTTGGCGTCAAATTGCGGCTGGCTCGATAGCTCGGGAGAAGTAGATAGATGCCGAGCGGGACTGCTGCTATCGCAGCCGGCTGCTTGAACAGAAAGGCCGCGCCCAGCAGTGCACCGGCTGGGAAAAGTTCTGGACGCACCCGCGACGCATTACGGCGGAAAGCGATTGTCCACGCCCAGATGATAGGGAGATTCATCAGCATCTCGCCGTCGAACGAGAGGTTCTTCCACGTCCACCACGGTTGGAAAACAGTATAGAAGAGGGCGGCAATCAAACCTGTATTGAAATCGAATAACTCGCTACCGATCGCATAGAGGCCGGCCATCGCGCATAGGGTCCATACCACCGCGACGAAATGAAGCGCCGTCCAATTAAACTTGCCTGCCACTTTGAATATTGCCGCATACGTCCAAAAGAGGAGCGGCGGCTTGCGCTCTACCGCGTCAGTGTAGGGTCGACCTCCGTCGACGATCTCGTTCGCGACGACGGAATACATTGCTTCGCTGTCGATGGCCCGGGGATGAACAAGGGAAGGAAGGCGAATCACGACCGTGAGGAGGATAATTCCAATCGCGGCTAAGCGGAGTTGTCGCGATCTATGAGTTGGCACACCCATCGTTGTGAAATTAGTTTTCGGGCGTCCTGCTCTTAAGAGAATCGAAAATGCCCGTCACTCTTTCAAAAACTTCATCAACTGTGATTGCCTGCATGCAAAGATTGTTCCGGCAGACTGACTGCCGATTGTTGTAGGCGTTCACGCATGGGCTACACGCGATGCCGGCCCACAAGGCGGTCGCGTTTGGTGAGCGCGCGGCAAACAGCGCGGGTGTCTCTGGTCCGAACAAAGTGACAACGTGGATCGGCGTCATCGAGGCGAAATGAGCCGGTCCACTGTCATTTGTGACCAGAATCTCACTGCGCGTGTAAAGCACCAGGACTTGGCGCAAAGTCGTTTTGCCGGCAAGCGGGATGACGCGGCTTGAACCGACTTCATCTGCGAGCCGGTTATTAGGAATGGCTTCTGCAGGAGAACCGGTAAATCCGATAAACAAGTCTGGATAACGTTCGAGCAGTCGCCGGGCCAGTTCGACATAACGCATCGCCGGCCACCGTCTCAACGGCAGCAAGTCGCTTGCGTTCGGGTTGAGCAGGATAAGTGGCGCAGAACCGATACGAGGATTTTCTCGCTGCAACAGGGCATCGATTTCCGCAACTTCGGAGAGAGACGGCCGAAACTTTGGAAGTGGTTGACTTGCAGAAGGCGTAAAGTCGAAGGTCGGAAGCACTGTCGGATCCCGGGTCAGTGCTTCAACCATGGCTTCGAACATCTCGCTGGTGTGGAGATGAGAATTGTAGAAAAGCCGATGCGTCATCAGGTCCCCCCGGTACGGTCCGTCGCCAAAAAAAGTATGAAAACCCACGCGCGTTTTGGCGCCGGTTGCGAACGTCAGCATCGCGGAGAAGCGCGTGAGAAATTCCATATCAATGACCGCGTCGACGCGGATTTTTCGGACTCGATGCACTGATCGCAGCGTACTAAGCGTGAACCCGAAAAGGCTGTGCGTAGCGATCGTTATCACATTTTCCTCGGGAATGACTTCCATTGCGTCGAGAATGAAACGGTTGTCGTCAAATACGACGAAGTAAACGTTTTCACGACCGACCATGTCGACCGCACGACGAATTGCGGGATAAGCGAGAACCGTAGAGCCCTGCTCCGCGAACTTGACGAAGAGAATGCGTCGAAGCTGGCGCGGCCCTGGAGGCTCCGCGAATTGAAAGATCCTTCTTAGAACGGTTAGAATCGCGCAGCACGGGACACCAATCCAGCGATCGGCGCGTTGTAAAGTTGAAATGCCTACAGGGAGATCCATTCCCCGCCCCTTCCTAAGGTGATCAATCCTCGCGAAAAAATTTTGGCGGTCCGAGCAGTCGATTGTAGCGTCGATGCGATATGAGCGCGAATGTTAGTTTTGGCGGCCGCTCCATCGAGCATATTTCTGGCGAAAAAGGAAAAAGACACTCTTTATCGTGAGGTCTAACATCGAAATCGCCCAAGCCTCCGACCGCCTTCCCGAGGAGCCGATGAGCCCGGAGGAAATTGCGCTCGAAGTTGCGCCGCCGGTGGCAGATGCACCGGCACGTGTAGACAAAACCGGAGTAGAGCTAAAACGCGGCGCCTTCTTCAACACAATCGCGATGCTGGCGTCGAATTTCCGGGGGATATTCACATTTCTCGTCGCGCGATTGCTGGGACCGGCGGCGCTCGGCATATTCTCCGTTGCCTGGTCGACCACTGACATCATCAGCAAGATCGGCGTTCTTGGTCTCGACAATGCGATCACCACATTCATCGCGCGATCGGAAGCTGTCGGCAACCGGGCGCGGAGCCGTGCGCTTTTTCGAATCGCTGTAGTCCTTGGGGTCGCGCAGTCCGTTGTTACTGCGGGCCTTGTGATAATAGGGCTCCGGCTTTTTAACAATCGTCTTCATGTGCAGCCACAATTGGCTTCTGCCCTGGCGCTGGTTCTCTGCGCAATGCCAGGTCTGGCATTGTATCGCATCAGTACCGCGGTTTCGCGGGGGATGAAGGTAATGCAGCACGATATCTACTCGCGCGGGATGACCGAGCCAATTGCTACAACGCTCGCCTTCCTACTTGCAGTTTTCGTTGGCTTTAAGGAGTCGTCTCCGGAAGTGGCTGCAATCTTAGGAACAGCAGCATCAGGATTGATTGCGCTCGCACTCGCCTCGACGTTGTTTCGCAATATTCCCGCACATGCGCATATCGTCTCCCCTTTGGGCGAAGCACGGTCGCTGATCGCTTATGCAGCTCCCATTAGCATTTATCAACTGATTAACGCGTTCATTGCCCGGTTGGACCTTCTCATGCTCGGCTACTTCGTTGGGCGCGCGCCCGGTGTCACACTGGCAACGGTTGGTATTTATAGTGCAGTCATCGGCACTGCGAACGGCCTGCGAAAAGTTAATCAGACTTTCAACCCCATTTTCGCGCCTGTTGTGGCCGGTATGACTGCGACGGGCGATCACGACGTCGCGGCCGCGACTTATGCTCGACTTGCCCAGTGGATGCTGTGGATCTTGTTGCCGCTTGTAGCGGTGTTGTCTCTCGCGGGCGGGACAATTCTGCTCATCTACGGTCCAGCATTTCAGCAAGGCGGTGTTTGGCTGGGCATCGTCGCTCTCGCGAGTGCTCTCAATGCGTTCGTCGCATTAGGCGAAACCGTAATCATGGTGCAAAGGCCGCATTTGAATCTGCTGCATTCTTCGATCACATGCGCCGTCGCTGCCGCGGGGCTTCTCTGGTTGATTCCGCGGTTCGGAGCAATGGGCGCGGCGTTCGGTATTCTCTTGCCATATATAGTGCAAGGCATTCTACGCTACGCAACGCTGCGATGGGTGTTTCACTGGAAGGATTCGTGGAGCGATATTAGCCCACCGCTAATCGCCGCAATGATCGCCATTGTTCCCGCTCTCGTCTGCCGCGCGTTCCTGGGCGGAATTGTCGGACAAGTCACCAGCGCTGCAGTTTTCCTGGCGGTCTTCGGTGTTCAGTGGTTGCGCCATCATATCCATCGCAAGGACGAACCTACCTAATGCGAAGCAAAGACGTCCCACGTGTCTCGAAAGAATGCGATAATTTCATTGTTGAGTTTCTGACGGCCGGGGATCTTGTTTAGCGACACAGTCCATCGCTGCCGAAGCACACTTCGCATCATGGCCGATCCAGGCACAACGTATCTTTTCACGCCGCGACGACTGAGCCATCCACTGATCCAAATGTCATCGATAGGAAATACAACTTGTGGAGCTACTGAATAATCCCAGAGCGATTCGTCGAAAAATCTCGGCTGAATCAAATAGCTTCCGCACCCAGTGATAACGGCCACCTGGCGCGGCTCGCGCAGCTCGCTCCCGCGAATCATTTTGGCATCGTCCCAATCCAACGTGGACGGCATGGCGGCGCCGCGAAAACAAAGCGCGGCGTCCGGTAATTGCTCGCTGTAATGGAGATAAGTTTCCAGCGCGTCTCGCGAGTAAACGCGATCGTCGTCTACCACCATGATCAACGTATTCTGCCGCCCGGCCGCCAACTCGTCCTGAATCGCGGCGATAAACTTTGTTGCTGGTCCCCAGTCCTGCCGGCAACGCAAAACACGCACCCGCGGCAATCGGGAGATATATTTCGGCACAACATAAGGCCGACGCTCGCGAACCGAAAATTCCGGGATGGCCAGCACAATCTCATCAGGCGGGCGCGTTTGCTTTAGAAGGGATCGAATCGTCGGCCTCAAATTGTTAATCCGGTCGGGCACCGTCGAAAGTGACGCGATGACACGCCGATCATCGAACGTTGGCTTGGCGGCCAATCTGTCACGAATGAACCGGACTTGTTGCCGATGCTTTCTATTACGCGGAAGTAGACGCTTAATACCCAGCGCACCCACGATCACAAGAACAAGCAAAATCAGCGGCAACATTGAGACAACAAAGACATCTTAGAGGCTGGCAAGATTTCGCACGACTCGCACAACGCGAGACTACTGCACAGGACATTCTTGCATCGAAGCGATAGTTAAAATAGGAATCAATCCGGGAGCAACACGCAATGCATGCCCTGGCGCGAAGATCATTTTCCAAAACGTGAAAAAAGTTTTTATCACTGGGGCAAGCTCCGGTATTGGCCTCGCCATGGCTAAGTTACTCGTGGCGGAAGGTCACGAGGTTTGGGGCACATCACGCAATTTGGAACGCATCCCAAAAATGCCGCAGTGGCATGCGGTCCGTCTTGATTTGGCCGATCCGCTTTCTGTCGAGACGGCATTCAATACCGCGCTCACTGAGGCTGGTTCCTTCGATGTTTTGATTAACAATGCAGGCGCCGGTCACTTTGACCCCGCTGAGCTCGTTCCGATGGAAACGATTACGAGCCAGTTTCAAATTCTCGTTTTCGGCCAACTCCAATTGATGCAACTGGCATTGCGCCACATGCATGCACGTGGCGAAGGTTTGATCATCAATGTCACTTCGTTAGCTTCCCGGCTTCCAGTGCCGTTTATGGCGGCTTACAACGCTGCGAAAGCAGCCCTAGCATCCTATACCATGTCAATCCAGCTCGAGCTCGGTAATTCCCGCGTACACGTTGTCGATCTTCAGCCGGCCGACATTCGCACCGAATTTAACCAGGGCGTGATCAAGAGCATCAATGCTAATCCCCGTTACGACGCAAAAATCGCGAGGACTTGGGAAGTCGCTGAGCGCAACATGAAAAACGCGCCACCACCGGACCTGGTAGCACAACATGTTCTCAGATTAGTCAACGCTGCTCAGCCGCCGCCACGCATAACAGTTGGCGATGCATTCCAATCGAAAATTGCACCTCTGATTTTCAGATTTCTTCCGCAACGCCTCCGGCTGTGGGGATTGAAGAGATATTACCAGATATGACTACTATCTCCGAAGCGGTCATCTTGATGGCCGGCGAGGGCTCGCGTCTGCGCGGATCGGACGACACCTTCCTAAAGCCGTTCGTCCCGGTGCTTGGCCGTCCGTTGATCTTGTACACCTTGAATGTTTTAATGCGCGCAGGGATCAAAACCGTCAACTTCGTGGTTGGCTATGAAAGCGAGCGCATGATCGCACAGGTCAAACAATTGATTCCTGCTGGCCTCAGCATGTCCTTCATAGAAAACCATGACTGGCAAAAACAGAATGGCATCTCACTTCTTGCCGCCGCTGACCGCGTCAGCAAACCCTTTCTTCTCACGATGAGCGACCATCTTTTTGACGGTGCCGTGGTCGGTCGTCTGTTTGATACTTTTGATTCCGATTACCTCAACGTCGCAGTGGACCGGAAACTCGAGTCTATTTTCGATTTGCAAGATGCGATGAAAGTCCAAACCCGCGAAAGCAGGGTCATCGACATCGGAAAAAACCTTCGCGATTACGATGCCATCGATATCGGCCTCTTTGTTTGCCCACTTGAAATCTTCGACTATCTCGAGCGAGCGAAGTCCAGCAGTGGTAGAAGTGATTGCAGTCTGGCGGATGGAGTTCGGTTGATGGCCCGTGCAAATAAAGTCCGTGCTATAAGTATCGGCGAAAGCTGGTGGCAGGACGTGGACACCCCGGAAATGCTACAACATGCGGAGAAACAACTGGCCGAAGGGATGAGAAGCGCGCTGACCTAGGGTGGCGCTTCAATTCAGACCGTGGCGACCGAGGGTCTTACGGTCGCGGTTCGCGCGTGACAAGATTGCGACCGCCATTGCCTGACCTGATCACAGCGATGGTGCTGAGGACCAGGCTAGCGCACGCGACCATCGTCCATAGATGAAGGATCCAGTCAGCGAAGCCGAGTAACGCAAGCATAAGGAAAACGAGGATTGCCATGTCGCGCTTGGTCAACTGAAAGAGCCACCACACAAATCGTTCGCCGAGTTTGAGCAATCCGGAGTGCCCGATCATTGCGTGGTGCCTCGCATAATATGAGTCGTGCAACCCGGACGAATTAACCGCCATTTTGCGCCTGCTGACTCGTAAGAACAACTCGTTGGCTGTAATCAGGACAGCACACACAATTCCTTCACTCGAACGATGAAGCCCCAGCCCTAGAGTCAGAACGTAGACAAGGTTCGCTGCAAAATCGCAAAAGTAATCCAGTCGTTCCCCGAACTTCGATTCCAAATTTTTGGCGCGCGCGATTTCGCCATCGCAACCATCAAGAATACTGAACACTTGAAAAATGGCGGCGCCAATGACAACGCTGACGTAATCGCCGCGCACTAGGAATGTGCCTGCGATCAGCGGCAAAACAAAGATCGATATCGTCCAGGTGTTGGGATGGATTGGAAACTTGAGCAAAAAACTCGTTATCCGCCGCGAAATCGGCCGATTTAAATACCGTGAAATGAAACCGTCCTGAGGCTTGCTCATTACACGATGTTCCTTTTGAAAATTCGATACGTCTTGTAGCGCTCGGCTCCGATCGTCTCGAGAAAACGATTGACCATAAAATTATCTTCAAGCGTCATGCTCAATTCGCCGGTGATTCCGCGTTTGACCATTGTTTCTTCCATTACGCGGAGAACGAGCATCTCGGCGATTCCGGCACGGCGATATTTTTCGACTACACCGAGCGCGATGAGTCGTCCCTTTCGAACGCGCCTCTTGTAGAGGAGCAATTTGATCAGACCGATCGGCAGCCCAAACCGCGTGAGCCGTCCGTTGAGGCGACGTAGAACGACATTGATATCCGGCAAACACAGCGTGAAGCCCACAGGTTCGTCGTCAATCTCAGCGACCCAGGCGAACTCCGGCACCAGCAACGGCTTCAGCTCGTTAGTCATGAACTCAATCTCTGCTTCGGTGAACGGAACAAAACCCCAGTTCTTTTCCCAGGCCTGATTGTAAATTTGCCGAAGCCGTCTGCTCTCATCGCGAAGGTTTTTAAAATTTGCCGAACGAATAGTGGCCGGGCAGCGTGTATTAAACCGAGCAGCGAGTCGTCGCAGCTGCCCTACAGCTTTCTTCGGATCAGCGAACCACCACGCGTACCAATCCTTAGCCTTTGTAAAACCGCAGCTCTCGATCAGGTCCGAATAGTAGGGCGGATTATGCGCGGTCAGTATCGTGGGAGGAAACTGAAACCCATCAATTAGGAGACCGCAGACGTAGTTCGTTGAATAGTCGATCGGCCCCATGATTTCCGTGCGCCCTTTTTTGCGAAGCCAATTCGCCGCGCGTTCGAAGAGCGCTGCGGCTACATCGCGATCGTTAATGCATTCAAACAAACCGAAGCAACCTACATTCGACTCGTGCAGCGCATTGTAGTTCGGATCTTCGCTCGCCATGATTCGGCCAACGATCTCGCGGTTTTTCCGCGCCAGAAATAACGCGGCATCGCCATGTCTGTAGAACGGATGCCGGTTACGATTTAGGAACTCTTTGCGTTCGATTACTAGCGGCGGCACCCAGGCAGGGTCATTTGCGTAGACGCACCATGGAAATTTTATAAACGCATTGCGTTCCTGACGAGAGCCAACCTCTGAAATCTCAATGTTCGACACGAATGCAAACCCTACACTGTCATGCTGATCCCGCAGTCGCGGGAGAAGAATGTCGGATCATTTCTGCAATCTTTTGCCCACGGAAATAGACAGAGATGTTTCGCCCCGCTCAACATGACAAAACGGCCTATCAAGCGGGTTCTAACCTTTTCAGCAGCGATCCGGCCATTTTTTCCTGACGAAATAGAAGGTAAGCGAACAGCAAATTAAGCGGAATCAGCTCAAACCAGAAGTAATAAACCGGTTGGCTGATGAACAGAAGCGCGAACAAGACCAGCATCCGAATGTTAGTCATCAACAGCCCCCACCATTTGAGCATTGGACGGGCTAAATTTCGATAACACGTTCTAAACCAGTCGGGGATTTCGCTGTGAAACAATCGACCGGCGACATCACGCAACGTTTTCAACCGTGGCGCAAGCATTTCCTGCTGGCGGGTGAAATTCAGATACAAGACGAGCAGAAATTTCTGGCCCGGTGCCTGACGCCAGGTCAATTTCCGATAATCTGATCGCAGTTCAGATGAGGAATCTACGCCCTTTCGCACTCTCGCTGTTACGAAGTAAAGATAGGTGTTGCGATAATAATCCGCGGCTGCTCCTTGCATTGCGTGGCTGACCCCTGCAACAAGCGCGAGAAGACAGATCGCTGGCGATGAGCCTTGGACCAGATACCGGAGGGTCAAATGCAGGTAAACACTGACAAAGACCAGGTGGTCGGCAATGCTGTCTATGATACGGCCCTCGCGGCTTTCCCGATGCGTCAAACGCGCGAGCTGCCCGTCCGCGTTATCGAGAGTATTCGCGCAAACATGGAGCACCATCCCGGCAACGTTGATGCTCAGATCACGATAGAAATAAAGATGTCCCGCGACGACGCCAAAGATGCCGGCCAGCAGGCTTACGCCCGCTGGCGTCATCTTTAGGCGCGCAAAAAGCTGGGCCAACCAAAACCCTATTGGCCTGTAGAAATAGAGATCGAAAGCTCCCTCGACGTCGCGCGCTTTGAAAGTCGATTCGATCTTGGGGGCTGACGTGTGAACAGCCTCTGCCGGCATTAAGAACTCATCCTCATTGCCAGCTCGGACATTTTGCAGCGCAACCGAAACGTGGTGGCCTTAATTTTCGAATCCGCTTTGAGCGTGTCATCGAGAATGTTCAGCGCTTCATCGAGATCGGCGCGGGTATGTTTGGCGGTCACGCAGGCGCGGAAACAAATCTTGTTTTGCGGCACCGCTGGGTAATCGACCGGTGCGACCCACAAACCGCGCCGTCGCAACTCGTGACCTAATCGGTACATGCGTTCCCGGTCCCCGATCACCAGCGGCATAATATACGTCGTCGACGTTCCGGTATCGATGCCGATGTTGCGCAGTTGCGCGTGAAAGTAATCGGCGTTCTCCCAAAGTTTTTTTCGCAACTCCGGCTCGCGCATTCCGATTTCCAGCGCTTTCAAAATCGCCGCCACCACGACTGGCGGCAAAGCGCACGAATAAACATACGGGTGCGCGTAAAAACGCAGGTAGCGAAGGGTCTCCGTCGGGCCGGCCACAAATCCGCCCAGCGCACCAAAAGCTTTTGAAAATGTGCCGTAAACAAGCGGTATGCGACCTTCCACGTCGAATTTTTCCGCTGCGCCGCGACCGTGTTCGCCACAAGCGAGCATCGAGTGCGCTTCATCGACAAAAACGCTCGCGCCGTGCGACTCTGCGATATCAAGCAGGGCCGGCAGATTCCCGAAATCGCCATCCATGGAATAAATTCCTTCCATCACCACGAGTTGGCGGCGAGCCTGTTTGCGCGCCAGCGCTTTATCCAGCGATGCCGGGTCGTTATGCTCGAATTTGTCCGCCCGACATCGCGAAAGCGCCGCGCCGTCGCGCAAACTCAAGTGTGAGCGATTATCCAGGATCGCTACGTCGTTTTTGCGCAGCAAACCAGAGATGGTTCCTAGCGCGCCGCCGAATCCGCTGTTAAAAAGCATGGCGTCTTCGCGCCCGAGAAACTTTGCAACCTGCCGCTCAAGCTCGCGGTGCAGGTCCGTCATGCCCGAAAGCATCGGGGAACCGCATGCGCCAAGACCGTGCGTCTTCAACGCTCCCTGCGCCGCGGCGATGACATCGGGATGATTTGCCAGGCCGAGGTAGTTGTAGGAACAAAGGTTGATCACGGAGCGCGGTCGACCGTTGTAATCGATGGTCGTGCGCGCGTCGGCACTGGCGAGCAGCTCCGGTTCATAAAGTTCCACCGCGAACGTGGCCTGTCGCATCCAATGCGTGAATCCGGGCGGCGGCTCGAGCGGATCGCTCGTTTCGTGTGCCAGAAAATTACTCAGACTGAGTTTTGCCGGGTCCTGATTCATCAAGTGGTAAACTGCCTTTCGGTCGCTCCCGTCCCAACGGACGGCGCTTCCCGGCAAAGTTGAGAGCTTTTGTGTTTCACAGATTCCTTACGAAGTTGTCCGCTGCATCCGCATGCAGCCGAGTTCCGTGTCGGGGCAGCCAATCTAGCGGGTTTCGGATTTCAGGACAAGAGTTTTGATGTGATCGCGAGGGGCCCCAGTCTTGGCCGGATCAGCAGATCATTTCTTCGTGAGATATCACCAAGGGGTCACTTTCGCGTAGTTCGGAAAACGTAATCCCAAAGCGGCGAGCTGATGCCATATCCCACATGATCATCCTTAAAGTGATGGCGGAGATGATATTGCTTCAACCAAAGCCATGCGCCCCGTTTCATGGCGAGATGGTGCGTTGCGTAATGGAGCATGTCATAGCAGACATAACCAAAAACCAACCCGGCAAACACGGCTGGTGTAAGGCTCCCAAAAATTAGAAGAAACAGACCATAGAAAAGAAACGCGAGCGGGACGCTGATGACTGGAGGCATAACAAGCCGTCGCGCGTCGTTGGGATAATCGTGATGCACGCCGTGTATCATATAGTGCAACCGCTTTCCCCAACGAGTCTTGGGTTCGTAATGGAATACATACCGGTGGATGAGATACTCGGTGAGCGTCCAGAGCAAAACGCCTAACAAAAATAGCGCCGTTACCGCTACAATCGACAATCGGCGTGGCCACAGAGAGAGGTAAAGCATGAACCCAACGAGCGGCAGGTACAGCACCAACGGAGTCACAGGATGGACCCGCGAAAAAAATTCCATGAAATCGCTCTCGAACATGCGCACCGTTTCGTTCTTGTTCGAGACGTACAATCGGTCCGCCATTATTAAAAACTAATGGGCCTCGCACTCAGATCAAGACTGCCAAAATAGTTGGCTGTGGTGTCCGCGACCCGTTGTGAGTCCGTTTTTTCTTTCATTCGTTCAACGCGCGAGTAAAGACTGTATCGCTTGTCAAAAACGAACTGAACCAGCAACCGGCTCCAGGACGAATGATATTTCAGGTTGCTGTAAAATTCCGGCGCCATCGCGCGAAGTCTTGGCAGGTTGTTCCACGGGATCGAGGGCAAGTCGTGGTGCTCGTTGTGATAACCCATGTTTAGCGCGACGCGATTGATAGGCCCGTAATAGCTAAAGGTTTCCTGGTCGAAATCGTAAGTGTAGTGTTCCTGTATCCAGCGAGCGCCGACCGGGTGTAATCCAATTGAAAAGAAAAACGCGAACACGAGATAAAGAAACCCCGGCCAACCGCAAAAATAAACGACTGCCGCGTTGTAGAGCACCGCACACGCAAAATTGATAAAGAACCAGCGATCCCACATCTTGATCGCTTTTAAACGTGGCGGGCGTGTTAGCTGAAAAAAAGGAAAGAGCATCAGCCAGATTGCCTTGCGATACCATCTATTACCGACCAGGCGCGCTTCCCAGTGGTTCGCCAGGTCCGCGTCATATTCGTAATCGCCCTGATGCGAATGATGCTTCAAATGATAGACGCGAAACCCCATCGCCCCGGGGGTAAGATTGGGAAGATCTGCGATGATGGCCACAACCTTGTTCCAGCTTTTGTTCCGGAAAATCAGGTTGTGCGTTGCGTCATGAATGATGACGTAATTGGCATGATTCGCGAATGCGCCAATGCAATACGCAAACAGAAGACTGAGCCACCAGTAACCGAACCCAAGCCTACCCATTCCATAGGCGATACCCGTTTGCATGACCACGATTGAAACGGCGATGAGCGCTGTCCACGGATTGCGCACCATTAATTGTCGGACTTCCGGATGCGCCTTAATGATCGCACGCGCCCGCCCTGGATGTGGCTGGTCAGATTCAGACTGATAAAAGGCGGAGTGCATCGGTTTGGTCAATAAGGGTAAACCAACTACCAGCTCTGGGTAATTTCAAGCGCTGGTCAAATCAAAAGCGGCGTAGCCGGATTCGAATTCGCTTTCAATATCTCACGACTTTGTGCGATTCCTGCGGAAAGATTGGACGAATAATCTCACCTGGTATGAAACGTCAGCAGTTCTCAGCTCTCTGTGCAAAATCGAAATCGTGCGCCCTTGTTCCCATCGCCCGTCTTCTGGCAGTGGCAAGCCCCGTGGCGCCGGTCGCTACTTCGATTGCCTCCGAGCCGCTTGCCAAAGGGATCCAGGACAACTCGTTTTTCATTGAAGAAGCTTATAATCAGGAGACCGGTGTGGCGCAGCACATCTTGAATGTTCCGATCAATTTCATGAACGGTTCGCGCGAGATCACGCCGAGTTTTACCCAGGAATGGCCGGTCTTCAGCCAGACGCATCAGTTCTCTTACACCATTCCGTACGCCTTCACGGAAGACGACAATGGCATGGAAGATATGCGTCTCAACTATCGCCTGCAGGCATTGACAGAAGATGAATACACCCCGGCTTTCGCGCCACGCTTCTCTCTTGTCCTTCCGACTGGCGATCCCGATAAGGGACTGGGCGTCGGCAGCGTGGGGTACGAGACCAATCTGCCATTCAGCAAGATAGTAAGCGACCGCTGGACTCTACATTTCAACGCCGGCATGTCGGTATTTCCTAATGCACGGAACCACGACCTTACGAATTACAATGTTGGCGCCAGCGCTATCTTCGCCGTGAGCCGCGATCTAAATCTCATGTTAGAAACGGTTGCAGGATGGAACGAAGATATTGACGAAGGCGTGCTCTCACCCGAAGCAACTACAAACCGCTCTACGACTGCTCTTATTTCTCCTGGCGCGCGTTACGCGTTCAATCTGCCAAATGATGCGCAATTGGTCGTTGGTCTGGGTCTGCCTGTCGGGCTCACCTCCGATTCCCCCGATTGGGGTCTCTTCTTTTACTGTTCGTTCGAGCATCCGTTCATGCGCGTCGAAGCCCGTCGAACGAAGTGATAGATAGATCCTTGGCGCATTTTATAAATACGCTGCTCCTGCGCTCCGGATCGCAACCGCATGTTCAAACGCGCTTTTTCAACGGCGCGCCACCCAGCAGCGGCAGGACAAAAAGATTTGCGAGGATATCGATGATGCATCCCGCCAAGACCACAAGACCGAAACGCTGCGTCGGCGGAAAATCCGATAACACAAAAATGGCAAACCCTGCGGCGATGATCACATCTGAATAAACAATCCCGCGCCATTGCTCTTCGCGTCCAGTCACCCAGGCGTCCCACCCTTTCTTTCCGTCCCGCTGCGCCCGGCGGACTCCGAAGACGAGATGAATCATCGAATCGATCGCAATGCCGATGCAGACGTTCGTGGCCGGCGCGGAGATAATGTCTACCGGCACATGAAACCAGCCGATGCCACCGAGCATCGATAGTGGCACGAGAGTTAGGCTCGCGATCATCGCTAACGCACCGCGACCGGACCGAGCGACGACCAAGGCGATCACAACAAACAACAAATTCAACCAGAACAATCCAGTCACCAGGCTTTCAGCAACGAGTTTGGCCAAGCGGCCTTGCAAGTAATAAATGCCGCCTACAAGATCAGCCTTGAACCCGTATTTGCGGCAAATGGAACGAAGATCGTCAACCACATCGACACGATATTTCGTCCGGTGCGCCTCGATCATTCGGAGCATGAACACCGCTTCCGTGCGGTCCTCGGTCACAAAACTCTTGGCTACGCGCGCATACTTCGGTTGCTCCATGATCTCCATCATCTTTTCGTAGCTGATGAGAAACGAAAACGGCGTGCGATCGCCTTCGGCCAGAAGAGTCGGCAGCGAAATCACTGTCCCGACCTGTTTCTGATTCTCCAGCGCGCCATGCAACGTCCACATTTTCTTGTAAGCATCGTCGCTGTTCAGTCTGTTTCCGTTTGATGCGGACACGACGAGCGTGAGCGGGTTGCAGCCGCCGGTGCGATCCACGAATTCCAAGCCATCGCGCAATGGCTGGTTCGGCTTGAAATAATCGAGAAGACTCGGGTCTGTGTTTACATTCGTCAGGCCAAAGCCCAAACCAATAGCGAGCAAAATAACACCTAACGAGAGCACCGCAAAGCGTCGCGACCAGAATGCGTGCTTTGGTTCTGCCTCGACGATTTTGCTTTTGCGCGGGACAGCCCATCGCAGGAACGCAGGATACATCAAATACGCGCAAACAAACGCCACGACTGTGCCCAGCACGCCACCAAATCCCAGTTCACGCAATGGCTTCGCCTGAACAATCAATAAGCTCGCGAAGCCTAACGATGCGCAGATCATCGACCAGAAAGAAGGCGGAAAAGTCATGCGTCGCGCGTCCGGTGCGAGACTCGGACTTTCCTTGCCGATGCGGTGTGCACGGTCGGCCAATGTTTGCCAGTTGAATGTCATGTAAACCAGGTGCGACAACGCGATCACGAACACGATGGTGCCGAGGTTCACCGTGAGAATGCCAATTTTGTCGCCAAGCACCGATTGCAGAAGAAGGGTTAACAAAACCGCACTCGTGCAGGTGCAGAGCATTCCCAGAAATAGCCGAAGGGACCGAAACAAGGCCGCCATCGTTAGGCCAAACAGGACGACTGCCGTGAGACTGAAGTAACGGAAATCGTGCGCGAGACTGCGCCGTAGCATTTCCACCACGTAGGGCGGACCAGCGAGGTGAATTCGAAAATCTCGCGCATCGAGCTCTTGTACGATCTGCTCGAGGCGTTGGATTGGCTTTTCCGTATGCCTGCCCTTCATGAAAATGATTACGTTGCTGGACTTCCTGTCGTCCGCGATCAGCAACCGGCTCCAGAAGGGGCTCTTCAGTGCATCTTCGAAACTTTTTGGTCCTTCGGCTAAACTCTTGACCGCGCTAACTCCACCAATCGAGTGGACTCGCTGCGTGAGTTTTTGAATTCGTTCCAGATACTGCGGCGAAGAAATATCGTGCGACGACACCGCCAGAATCACTTCTGGTTGCGACGGAAAACGTTGCTCGATCTTTTTGGTTTGCTGGATTCCAGGGTCGTTCGTTGAAAAGAAAAAATTCTGATCCACTACCGGCTTGAGATCCACAAAGACCGCCACCGACAGGAGTAGAACGCCGGTGATCGCGAGCATCAACCAGTGCGCCCCTAACAGAATTGGATTGGCTCCAGTGGTTCGCCTCATGATTTACGGGCCGAGAATTACGTAACTGTATCGGCGCTCGAGACCCTACCTCGTACAAGATTGCCGACTACGTTAAACGGATCTCCCAGAACCATATGGCCTTGCGGGACTGTAAACATCGCGAAGTGGGCGCCCTCCTCAACGTCCGTTGTTATGGTAAGCAGGCGTGCACCGGTCGCTGGAGTTTCAAGCGCTCTCCCGAGCGAAAATGACATCAGGACTTTATCAGTGATGGGGAGAAGTGAATAGCCTCGTTGGAGTCGCGTAACCGGGTGAGGCTGCCCTCATCGCGCGGTATATCCGCCATCGACCACGAAAACCTGACCGGCGGCGAACGACGCAAAATCCGAACACAAAAACAGCACCATCCCGGCGATCTCCTCAGGTTGGGCCGCGCGGCCCATCGGAGAATTCGCCATCAGCGTTCCGCGGATAGAGGGATCGTCAAACCAGTGTTTGGTCATCCCGGTCTCCACTAACCCCGGAGCGAGCGCGTTAATCCGGATTTTCTGTCTCGCGTACTCGAGCGCCGCCGCTTTGGATAATCCGATCACAGCATGTTTTGCCGCCACGTAGGGAGCTATGCCTGGATCCGCAATCATCCCGGCAATCGACGCGTTGTTCACGATCACACCGCCACCGGATTTGAGCATGTGCCGAATCTCATACTTCATGCAAAGAAACACGCCCTTCAGATCGACGGCGATCACTTCATCAAAGCTCGCCTCATCAAGCTCAGCCAACGGCGCTGCCACAGGAAGAATTCCGGCGTTATTGAACGCATAATGTAATGCGCCGTATTCCCTCACGGTGGCCGCAACCAGATTTTGGACCTGCTCGGCTTCACGGACGTCTGTTTTGACGAAGAGAGCCTCGCCCCCATCGCCCAAGATCAATTCGGCGGTTTTAGCCCCCTCGGGATTTACGTCGCCAATTATCACTCTGGCGCCATGGCGCGCAAAAAGAAGCGACGTCGCGCGTCCGATTCCAGTAGAGCCACCGGTAACGATCGCGACTTTATCGGTGAAGTTAAATTGAGGAGAGCTGAGAGCCATGACAAGCGGACTCGCTATGTGCTAATGCGTTTCGAGCAGTTTGCGAGCTCTATCATAAACGCAAAGTCGATTTTTAAATTAATCGCACGCTGAATAAAGCGAACCTGCTCCCACTTAATCATGCCGCCATGGACACCCGCGTCCGGAAAGTAACGGAAATGTTTCTTTTGTTTGCCTTCACAGGATTGGATTGTGAGCCATATGGAAGGCATGCGTATGGAACTGGACAGCTGTGGCTTGGTCGACGCCCCGTCAGACACCCTCTGGGAAAACGCAAACCGCCGAATGGAAGTATCGCTCGTACCGGCCCGGGATGTTTACGAGGTCCGTCCCCGCAAGGACAAGGACGGCTTTGATTTAATCAGCGATCGGCTCCAGCGCGGCCCGATCTGGTATGCAGGACCCGACGCAGTCCGCAACGCGGTCGCATATGCGAAGTACCGCTCTCACTCCCGGTCGCATCGGGCCATTATTCGCGTGTTCGACGAATTCGGCACTGCAATCGAGACGTACGAATTCGTGGGCAATTTTCGCAAGCGGCAAACGGATCCAAAAACTTACGAAGATGTGATCCGGTTTCGAGGAAGTTGTTCAGCGTGATGGCGAGCCGCTCGGGATCGGCATGCTGTCGCCGTCCCCCGCCCGATGCCTGACCTCAATGGCTATTCATCGCTGCGAGGCGCGCTGCCATGCGTGCTTAAAGGACCGGATCGCGCTGACAAAGTCGCCACTGGCGATACTGGCGTCGCCTTGCTGAACCATCTGTTGCGCGTCTGCGATCTGCCGCGGATTCCTGTTTTCGACCACGGCCTGGTCGATCGCGATCTGCGCCAGCTCACGCGCGGTATCAGCGAGTGCCGCGATGATCGCCATCACTGCAGAGGAAGGATTGCGGATTCTGAGCAGCTCACCCGTGGCGTCTGCGACCGCAGCGAACACCATGCTGCCGTTGTTGCCCGGGTGTGAACCATCCGTCCAGGCGTTGCTGTTGATCGCACGATTCAGCGCGTCGATCGCGTTATTGTAGCGGCGCCGCGTTTCTGGATCGCCCCCGACGAGAGCGTTTAACTGATCACGCAATCCCGTGAGCAGGTTCTTTGGCAATCGCACGGCGAGAGCTTTGCCATCCACCGTGCTTGGCGCTTCTACACCAACCAGCTTCAGGATTGTTGGCGCGACATCGACCGTCTGGATCTGACGCAGCGTGCCGCGGCCAATGTCCGGACCGGCGGCGAAAAAGATCGCGCTCATGTTCGAAATATTCGGGTCGTAACCGTGCGCTCCGTAAAAGTTCGCCACCGACAGAACTGGATTTCCGACTACCGGATCATCTTTGCGAATGACGACCGGCGTTTGCACGCCGTCGAAGTTGTAGCCGCTGCGCAGCATCGCGAAGACATCACCGGAATCCTGTCCGATGAAGTCGTTGGTTTGCCGCCCGAACTGCGGATCGTTGATGTTGTCCGGCACCGGTCGCGTGTAGATTTTGTCGAAGACCGCAGTTGTGCCGTTTGTGTAATTCGGGTTCGCCTCGGTTAGGTTTTGCAGAGCATTGAACAGTTGCTGCTGCAACGCGAGATATTCGGTGCGAGACACGGTGCCTCCAGGCTCGCGACCTTGCAGGTTGATTTAGCTGGTGCCAGGGACCCCCGTGCACTCCGACACCCACGCCGACGCCGCCGAGTCCCACGCCAACTCCGACAGTAACAGTCACACCTACAGCAACACCCACGCCTAGCGCGTCCCCAAGAGTAACACCGCGGCCTCGCCCGGCGCCGCGATAACACGAGCCGGACTTAAGCAAGGAATCGCGGCCTAACCAATCGATGAAGCGGACGGCTCAATGACCTTCGGCGATTACGAAACGCTTCCTCCTGAAGAAAAAGAGCACTTCGCGAGGTGCTCCGAATGTGGCGAAATGTTTGACCGGCGCAGCTTGGACGAAGTGCTGTTCCATAGCACCGATCATAAGCACCGACCAGACATTCAATATTCCGGATCGGAAAAGCTGGATTAGGATTACTTCCCACCACCTTGAGTGTCTTAATGCTTGTCGAAATCTGTGAGACGCTACGCGCGCGCGCGTGGAATGGTTTCAGCCCGCTTTTAAGGCCGGACCACGATTCCTTCGAAAACTTTCTACGTAACGTCTGATGGGATTTCGGTCAGTACACCGGTGAACGGTCGGAAATGACTCCTCAGGGCGAAGAGCCAAAGAAGGCCAAAACAAACAGAGGAAATCACGTTATGAAAAATCTAAACATTCGTTTGCCTAGCATTTCGGTAATCTTGACTGCCGTGATCCTGTTGGTCTTCGAGACATTGGCGAGTCCATCGCAGGCCAAGGCCGCACAGACGTACCATGGCACGCTTTCGGGTGGTACGTTCTTGTGTGACGGCATTCCGGTTGACGGTCCCATCGTCACCGGCAGGTGGAACGTCATCATCGACCCCCAAACACCGGCTCAGGTTACGCTCAACGTATTCTACGACGGCGGCCACCACTTGGCGTTTGGGTACAACGCTTTGATGCAAGTGTCATTCGTCAACGGCGTCTACATATTTTCGGGCTTTGGAGACGCTGCGACGGCAACGCTCGATACGACGGCGAATCCGGCGACGTTCGCCTGGCACGTCGAACTCGGTGTCAGCTGCCCAGACCAGAACCCCTACAACTCGTTGACGTACTTTGGACTGGCGGACGGCGGGCGACCATAGAACTTATCAGATGCTGTGACGTGCCTCCTGTCGCGCGGCGAAACTCCAGGCTCCTCTAAGTTCCAAGGGTAAACGTCGCGCGGGAAGGAAACACGTCCTTCCAAGTTTGTTCTACGGAAACAGCGGAACGAAGTTCCCCAAGTTCATGACGGCGTGCAAACTGCCCGATTTGCGATTCGCGCAGAATTACGCAGTCAGACTGTCCGAATTTGTCCGAAACGCCAGATGTGACAAAGCGTTGACCGGTCTCGCTACGCGGAAGCCGCTTCCTCGGGCAATCGTCAATCCTACGCGGCCGGAAACGTTCCCGCGTACGTTGCATTGTAGTACCTTGCGATAGTGATTCTGTTCGCGTTAGGGTGCTATGTTCGGGGCTGTGTGGAGTGGGCCTATGAACCGTTGAAGCGCAACTTAACAGTCCGGCACGAGGTTTAATTTGGGTATGAAATTTCTCCGGTTCTGTGCAGCGACGCTCGCCGCTGCCTGCTTGATTTGCGGGTGCGCCACGCGGCCCATCATCGTCGGTGAAGTGCGGTCGCCAATCAGCCCCGAAACAGTGCGCGTCTACCGAGTGCCGCCGCGGCATTTTGAGCGGATAGCGATCATCGATTCCCCTGCTGGGACGAGCTGGATTTTTCCTGATCGACCTTCCATGGAGCTGGGCATCTCCCGATTGCGGGAGCAAGCAGCTGCGCTTGGCGCAAACGGCATTTTACTCGAGCGCGTCTACGACGTCCCGGCTGGCGGTTTAGCCATTGGCGTCGGCGGTTTCGGTTCTAGTGGTCATAGCTTTTATGGCGGTGCCGGCAACGTTGGCGGACCGCTGATTAATCATCGGGTTCAAGCGGCGGCCATCTACGTGCGCTGATGTGAAGTAGTTGGACGTTGAGAGATGGTAGTTGCGAGTCCAAGCGCGTTTGAACGATTTGGATTGCTGACGCGCATCACGGCGACGGAGGGCCCAACGCGATGTGTCGGCCAAAAGAGCCGCTCCGGCGTGGAGCAACGAGCCAGCGCCGGGACGTAATCGGGGTGATGAGCAACCCGCAGATGATACACAGTTGCCCAGCGTGAGGTAACTCATAAAGGAAAAGCAATGATGAGAGTACTAAAACCCCTGCAAGACAAGGCAACGACCGGCGCGGGCAAAAGGCTTGTGCTACCAGAACCGCGCAGGGTTAGATTTCTCATCCGCGGAGAAGGGTCGGTATCAGCCGGAGCGGTAACGATTGAGTGTTGCCCGGAATCTACAAAGGCTGGCAAGTTTTTGGATGGAGTTGGCAACCATTCCCGTGTCTGTCGACAATGGTCTGGCGCAATATTACACTGAAGAAGCTTCCGGCTTTTTCAGGGCGCGTATTTCGCGGCC
>JBKPLX010000093.1:0-23535 GCA_046731855.1 Verrucomicrobiota bacterium
TGTGCCGAAGGCGAAAATCGACAGCGCGTTCAAGAGCTTTGCCGGGATTGCCCGGCGACAGGAAATCCGCGGGGAAGCGCGAGGAGTGAAAGTGATCGACGATTTTGGTCATCATCCGACGGCGATTGCATCCACGTTGGACGCCTTGCGTCATCGCTTTCGCGGAAATCGGCTCTGGGCTGTCTTTGAACCGCGCTCCAACACAACGCGTCGTGCAGTTTTCCAGCAGCAGCTTCCCGACGCGCTAAAGTTGGCCGACGGAGTTTTCATCGCCCAGGTCGCCAAGCTGGAACAGATCCCCGAAAAAGAGCGATTAAATCCGGAGAGAGTTGTGGCCGCGATTGCCAAGGCGGGCCGTCCTGCGTTTTATGAGCAGAACGCCGATGCGATTGTGGATCGAATCGTTCCGCTGTTGCGGCCAAATGATGTCGTCGCGGTTTTCAGCAACGGCGGGTTTGATAATATCCACGACAAGCTGCTAACCAGGTTAAAAAGTTAAAACGTTAAAAAAAGGGAAACGTTCTTTTAACGTTGTAACTTCGTCGGCGGGGCTGCTGACGTA
The DNA here is from genome assembly GCA_046731855.1 of Verrucomicrobiota bacterium. Classification (GTDB taxonomy): domain Bacteria; phylum Verrucomicrobiota; class Verrucomicrobiia; order Chthoniobacterales; family UBA10450; genus Udaeobacter. Next base: position 563 of record JBKPLX010000093.1, read on the forward strand.
TGATCATGCACGATTCGCCAACCTTCGGGCAGCTGTTTACGAATGAGCATGAATCGGCCGTGCGGCTGATCGTTTGCACGCTTCAATCTCCAACGGCCAGACGCTACGGCCGAATCAGATGACAGCAACGTAACTTCAAGACCGGAGAACGTGAGCGTCCCCATTTTCGCGCGACTGGAATATTTTGTCCTGTACCGGTCGCGCACGGTTTGCCAGCCGCGTCTGATTGTGTCTTCCGAAATAAAGACAGTCGATGCCGAGCGGACGTATCCGTTCATAAATCCATCGATATCGCCTCGGTTCCAGGCATCCTGCTGTGCCTGAAGTAGGGAGCGAATCTGAGCGACTGCGGTTTCGGTTTGTTGCGCCGCGACGGAGATCGCTAGCGCACAAAAAGTTATCGCGCGCAAGAGACGCGTGGTTCTGGGTAGCGCATGCGTCAGGTCCGCCACAGGACGGATTCGCCGTCGCGCCGAAACGGACCTTCTCTGAGACTTCTCTCACGACAAACGCTAAGAACGCACAAGGGAAGTCCGCGACGGCGCCCGAAATGGATGCGCTACCCGAAGTTCGCGTGTGCTCGCAGATTGATGGGTTACTCTCGTTTGCAATGATGGCAATCTCTTATAAGCTCCTCCCCGCGGCGTCCAGCTTCAGGATTGTTTCAACCGAGGGAAATATTTTGACGGGTCTTATAAATGCACTAGCGTCGCCCATCCACCCAAACAAGGCTGTGCACCGCTTTTTCTGCATCACGACTCTCGTGCTTGCCAGCGCGACCGCCGTTTCAGGTCAGGGTAAACAGACTAAAGCGCCTCGTCCTGAACCATCCGCTCCTCAGGTTGCGAACCCGCCGCCAGCGGAAGCGCCGGCTCCGGCGCCTCCAAACGCGCCTGCCATGGTTCGGCTTCAATTCCCGAACAGCGATGTCGTCGATGTGCTGCATCTCTACGAGCAGCTTACCGGCAAGAAGCTGGTGATGGATAATTTTGTGCAGGGAAAGGTGAACATTTTCATCGCCAAAGATGTGTCGCGCGAAGAAGCCATCAAGATCATCGAGATGAGCATGTCCCTGAACGGAATCTCTCTCGTTCCTGCTGGCAGGGACCTAATCGACGTTGTCGGAGCGGGCCAAAATCCTCGGAAAGCGCCGGTGCCAATTGTTTCCGACTTGGCGGATATCCCGCCCGGTAACCCGGTGATCAGCTTCCTGTTCCGACTGCAGTATGCGGACCCGCAGGAACTTCAACAGGTCTTGATGGCATATTTTCAGGGAAGCTCGGGGACGATCAACATTCTCGCCTTGCCGAAAGCATCCGCTCTTCTGGTGACGCAGAACGCCGACATCATCCGGCAGCTTGCCAGCGTGATTAACCAGGTGGATGTGGCGCCGGCAGAAGTGGTGAGTGAGTTTATCAAGCTCGACCGCGCTGACGCGAGCAAAGTCTCCGACATGCTCAAAGACATTTTCGAAAAGGGCACCGAATCGCCCACTCAGCCGGGCGTCCGTAGCGTGAAAGTGCCCGGGGCCATTCCCCAACCGCAGCAGATGGAAGGGGCAGGATTGAGCGTGCTTTCCGAGGAAGCCATTATCGTGGGTAAAATCAAACTGACTCCCGACGTGCGCACCAACCGTATCCACGTCGTCACGCGGCCGATCAACATGCCCTTCATCCGGGAACTGATTCATCAATTTGATGCCAACGTTGAGTTTGCGAAACCCGTCACGCGTTATTTACAATATGTTTCTGCGGGGGACGTTTTGCCGGTGTTGGTTCAGGCGTTGACCGAGCCGGGCACAGAGGGCGCCGGCGCGACGCCCGGTGGCGGGTTGCCCGGCGCGAGTCCACAACCGCAGCAACAACAACGAGGAGGCGCCGGCACCACTGGCGGAACAAACCCATACTCATCCCAACTTGGTGGCACATCCGGCACGGCAGGCGGCAGCACACTCAATATTTCCGAGGAGCTCTCCACGCAACCGGTAAACACCACGCCGCAAGCCGTCACGATCGGCAACGCCAAACTCATCGCCGATCAGCGCGCCAATTCCATCATCGTCCTCGGAAATCGTGAGGTTGTGGTGAAGGTGGAGAAGATTCTGGACGAAATGGACGTCAAGGCGCCGCAGGTAGCACTGAGCACCGTGATTGGCCAATTGACACTCGACAACAACGAGGAATTCGGGGTCGATTGGTTTGCAAAATACCACAACAGATTCATCGGCACGTCACGCAACAACGGTGTGTTCAACGCAAACGGCAGCGATCCCGGAATTCCACTCCCCGGTGGCTCGCCCTCAACGGGCGGTGGCATTATCGATCCGTCCAACCTGATAAATTTCACCCGAATCATCAGGAATGTGGGTGCTGGGACGAATATTTACGTGGCAGCCGGGAACGCCTTCGCTGCGATCGTGCATCTGCTTGAGTCCTCGGGCCGGTTTAAAGTCATGTCGCGGCCAACCGTCTTTACCAGCAACAATAAAAAGGCCATCATCGCGTCGGGTCGCGAGGTCCCCGTTCCCGTGAACACTCTTTCAAATGCTGCGACCGTCGGCACCGTTGCGTCAGTATCATCGAGCATCGAATACAAGAAGGTCGTGCTTCAGCTTGAGGTCGTACCTCTTATTAATTCCGAGAAGGAAGTGTCGCTCGATCTTTTGCAAAAGCTCGACAGCCTTGTTCCGAACGGCAACGTAAATATCAGCGGCAATTCAGTCCCAACAATCGACACCAAGTATATTCGTACGAACGTTTCGGCTCCGAACGGATCGACCATTATCCTCGGTGGACTGATCGAGGATCAGAAGGCAAAAAACTACGAAGGCTTTCCTTATCTCTCGCGCATTCCGCTGATCGGCGCGGCGTTCCGTAGCACCGCTTCAAGCAAGACGCGGCGAGAGCTGATCATTCTCATGTGTCCGCAGGTAACCCTGACTAAGCTGGAGTCCTATCGGCTGCGCCAGAGGTACGAGGAAACCACGCACTTTGGCCCGGACTTGGATCAGAACGAGTGTCCGGATTGCCCCAAGACCCGAGAGGGCAAACAGCTAACATTGCCACCACCCGATATCCCAGAACCGAAAGATATACGTTGACCCACTTTTTTTATGAAACGAATCGCCCTGACATTAGCTCTTTGCTTCGGTGCGACTGTCTCACAAGCCGACGAGTACGATATTTTCTACCACGATATTTTTCGCTCTACGGATCCAGTGGCACAGCGAGACGAATACGGTCTGCTCCACCAGGGAAAACACGTAATTGCGACTGACTTTGCCCCACGTTACAAGTTGCGATGGTGCTACTACTTCAAGGCAAACGAACAACTCATCTTGCAACCGGCTTACGTAGGCTCCATGCAGACGGCCTTGCGCAGGCTGGGGTATTATTGCGGACCCGTTAACGGCGTATTTACCCCAGAGGTAAGCGACGCCATCGCGCGACTGCAGAAAAATTATTCTATGCGCGTTACGGGAACGCTTACCGATTCCGTGCGGCGGGCATTGCACATGCCATAAAAACGTTCCGCGGCGTGGACGTCCCGCGGCGCCGTCCGGACATCGCAGCGCGATGTTCCTGCTGATTACGCATTATGCGTGAAAGACCTTGCGAAACGCTGTAAATAGGCTTCATTCGAACGCTTCCGATTCTGCATTGTCGATTCTACTGAACCCCGCCTTGAATGACTTCACCCGCCAATCAATCGCTGATTAATTTGCTGCTGGAAAGCGGTGTCCCTTCGACTGAGGAAGCAGCACAGCTGGCCGTCAATCTGAATGGCGGCTCGTGGGTGAGCCAGATACTGGATTCTGGTAAAGTGGACGAGCATCGTTTCCTCAGCGCAATCGGCAATTTCTTTCGGGTGCCGGTCACGTCCATCGACGCGAAAAAAATTGACCGTGCGACTTTATCGGTTTTACCGAGCCGTTTTGTTTTTCAACATCACATTCTGCCCATTGAGGTGAAAGAGAATGCGGTGGTACTGGCGACGTACGATCTTTTCAATTCGATTGGCCGCCAGCTCGCGTCGCAGCTTTTGAAAAAGCCGGCAGAATGGGTGCTGGTGCCGCGCGCCCAAGTTCTGCGCGCGATGAAAACTCTCTACGGCGTCGGCGCAGAAACATTCGACGAAATTCTTAAGACGAATCGTTCCTTCGAGGTGTTGCACGACGCTGACACCGCTATCGAGTTGAATGACGACGACCCCGAAGCGTCGGTCGTGAAATTTGTAAACCAGATCATTCGCGAAGCCATCTTCGAGCGGGCGACCGATATTCACGTTGAACCCCTGGAGAACGATCTGCGGATTCGTTATCGAATCGACGGGATCTTGCACGAGGTCGCTGTGCCGCCGCAATTGCGAGTCCTGCAATCGGCCATCATCTCGCGCCTGAAAGTCATGTCGCACATGGACATTGCGGAGCGCCGTCTGCCTCAGGACGGGCGCATTAATTTGCAGTCGAACCATCAAAACATTGACGTGCGCGTTTCGACCATTCCGACTGTAAACGGTGAGTCGATCAGTCTGCGATTGCTCATCCGCAGCGAACAGCAGTTCGGATTCGATCGTCTCGATCTCAGCGAAAAGCAGGAGAAAATTATTCGGCACCTGCTGGCGCAGCCCAACGGGATCATTCTTCTCACCGGTCCGACCGGCTGCGGAAAATCGACGTCGCTTTATTGCTTCTTGAGCAGCATCAATTCCGTGCAGCGGCGCATCATCACGGTCGAAGAACCGGTGGAATATCGAATTCCAGGTGTTTCGCAAATCGATGTGAAACCGGAGATCGATCTGACGTTCGCAAAAGGGCTGCGTCACATTTTGCGCCAAGACCCCAACGTTGTCATGGTCGGGGAAATTCGTGATGTCGAAACTGCGGATATTGCGATCCGCGCAGCCATGACTGGTCACCTGGTCTTCAGCACCCTGCACACAAATGATGCCGTGGGCGGCATCACCCGTTTGCTGGACATGGATGTGGAACCGTTTCTGCTCTCCTCGGTAGTCAAAGCGTTCATCGCGCAACGGCTCGTACGCACGATTTGTCCGGATTGCGTGCAATTGGTTGATTATCCGCGCGAGTATCTCGCCGAGATTGGTCTTCCCGTAAAAGAACTCGGTACCCGCTTCAAGCGTGGCGCGGGCTGCGATCAATGCCGTCAGACCGGCTATCAGGGTCGCGCGGCAATTTATGAGATTTGTGTTATCACCGAGCCGCTAAGAAAATTGATCATGCAAAAGCGCGATGGCGGCGAGCTCAAGCAGTGCGCAATTGCCGAAGGCATGTGGACCTTGCGACAGGACGGCTGGCGACGTGTTGCGCAAGGGAAAACAACCATCGAAGAAGTCGTTAGGGTCACGCAAACTGACGAGGTGATGGCCGAAACGACCGAGGAAGCGGAACCGGTCGTGGCCGGCTAGCGCGCGAATCTTAAGCGCCTGTCATTATTTCGAATGTGAGGTCCCTCGCCGTGTGCGCGCCTCGGGATGACTGCTATGCGGAGCCGCGCAAGTCGCGAATCGCCTGTGCGTAATCTTTCGCGTGAAAAATTGAAGTGCCGGCGACAAGCACGTTTGCGCCGTTTTCGATCGATATCCGTGCAGTGTCGGCGTTGATGCCGCCATCTACTTCAATGTCGATCCTGCTACTCAATGACCTTGCGCGTTTGACTTTTTGCATTTGATCAACTCGAAAGGACTGGCCCCCGAAGCCCGGATGCACTGTCATTACCAGTAGCATGTCGATTTTGTCCAGGAACGGCTCCACCAAATCAAATGAGGTTTCGGGATTTAGAGTGAGACCGGCGCGGCAACCGGCGTCTCGAATCTGCTGCAACGTTTTCGCGACGCGGTGTTTCGCTTCCGGTTCTACGTGAACCGTTATCGAGTTCGCGCCGGCTTTGATAAATCGCGGAACGTAATGATCGGCGTGCTCGATCATAAGATGGACATCGAGCGGAAGACTTGTTAGGCCGCGCACCCGTCCCACGATCTCCGGACCGAAAGAAATGTTATCGACGAAATGTCCATCCATGATGTCGCAATGGATCCAATCGGCGCCTGCGGCCTCTACGCGATGGATTTCGTCACCGAGTCGCGAGAAATCGGCGGCCAGAATAGATGGGGCGACGATTATTCTTCCCATGGACTGATGGAGTAAAGGAGTAACGGAGTAATGGCAAGTCTTCCTGGCAGTACTTCATTCCAACACTCTAATACTCCAATAGAAATGCCGCTTGACGGCGTGCCGCTCTGTTTCATGTTACGGCGTTTCAGTCGGCCGAATCGCGCTCGTGGGGAGGATCCTGTAAGGATAGGCCCCCTCAGGTGGATGAACGCGCTTCTTCTCGGGCTGGAAAGTTTCTGCTAATAAATAATTCATGTTCAATGGACTTTTTGGCTGGTTATCCAGCGACATTGGGATCGATCTGGGTACGGCAAACACACTTGTTTACGTAAAGGATCAGGGGATCGTTTTGCGCGAGCCATCTGTGGTGGCCGTGCAGGCCGGCACCAACAGGGTGCTGGCCGTGGGTGACGAAGCCAAGCGCATGCTCGGCCGGACACCGGCAAACATTGTCGCAGTGCGTCCACTCAAAGACGGCGTGATTGCGGACTTCGAAGTGACGGAAGCGATGCTGCGGCACTTCATCACCAAAGTGCATAATCGCCGGGTAAAAGCGAGACCACGTGTTGTTATTGCAGTGCCATCCGGGATCACAGAAGTGGAAAAGCGCGCGGTGCGTGAATCGGCGACCCATGCTGGAGCGCGTGAAGTTTATTTGATCGAAGAACCAATGGCAGCGGCGATCGGAGTGGGACTTCCAGTGCAGGATCCAGCCGGTAACATGATCATCGATATCGGAGGAGGCACGACCGAGGTGGCCCTTATTTCCCTGTCGGGAATTGTGTTTAGCCGCAGCGTCCGCGTCGCTGGCGATGAGCTGGATGAAGCCATCGTCCAGTACATGAAGCGCGCCTACAATCTGATGGTCGGCGAACGCACAGCTGAGGAGATAAAAATTAAAATTGGCTCGGCATATCCGAGCGAAAAGGAGACGAGCGTAGAGGTTAAAGGGCGCGATCTCGTCGCCGGTTTGCCTAAGACGCTCATGATCACCTCCCAGGAAGTACGTGAAGCGTTACTTGAACCGATCTCGACAATTGTCGATTCCGTGCGGATCACTTTGGAGCGCTGTCCACCCGAGCTTTCGGCGGACCTCGTCGATCGCGGCCTAGTCTTGGCAGGTGGCGGTGCGTTGCTGCGGGGCTTTGACAAGCTTTTGAGCGAGGAAACTGGTTTGCCTGTCCATGTTGCGGAAGATCCGCTCAGTGCAGTGGCGGAAGGGACCGGCAAATGCCTCAATGAACTTAAATTCTTGCGTCAAGTGGCCTCTGCAGACCGCCAGTGGCGGTAGGAAGAATTGCGGTTGGCCGATTTCGAATTGCGGACTGATGTCGGTGCTTCCGCAGATGTCGATCTTACCTAGCCCGCAAACTCCAATCCGAAGTCCGCGATTGCGATGAGCCGCACGAATCTCATCGCGCTGCTGATTTTTGGCGCAATTCTGGGATACTTTCTCAGTTTTGGCCCGGCGACGACGCAGAAGTTCAAGTCTGGTGTTTATCAGTTGCTGGCACCATTTTTCACCGGCGGCTCTGGATTAAAAAAACAGCTTACATCGGTGCGTACAGGCTTGAAATCGCTCGACCAATTAGAGCGTGAAAACGCCAACTTGCAGGTGGAAAATCGGGAACTGAGGGCGACGAACCAGGGTTTGCGCGATGCGGAGAACGAGGTGAATCGCTTGCGTCATGCGCTCAATTATCGCGAGCGCTCGGTCTTTAAGCTAATCGCTGCTGAAATTGTCGCGCGCGATGCCTCGACCTGGTGGCGAACCGTTACGATTAACCGGGGCAGGAGAGATGGCATCGAAATCGACATGCCGGTTGCAACAGACGAGGGATTAATTGGAAAGATAACCAGCGTGAGCGACAGCATCTCGGTTGTATTGCTGATTTCCGATGAAAACTGCCGCGTTGCTGCAAAGGTCGAAGGAAGCCGGGAACAGGGAATCGTATCTGGCGAGCGCGTCACAACGGGCCTCACCCCTGTTTTGAGCCTGAATTTTTTGTCAAAACAGGCTGACCTGAAGCCCGGTCAAAAAGTTTATACCTCGGGAGTTGGCGGCGTGTTCCCATCGGGCTTGCTGATTGGCAGTGTGAAAACTTTCCGTGTGCGAGAACTGGATGGACAAGCGCAGCTCACGCCAGCAGTCGATTTGTCCCACCTGGAGGACGTGTTCGTAGTAACTGGCCGAAAATGATTTTCTTTTCTGTTTTGCTCCTGCTTGTGCTGACGGCGCAGATCGCGGAGTTTTTTATTCCAGCTCTGCCGTGGCTCTACAACGCGCACGTGTACATTGTGCCCGTGATTGTCTTCTATGGCGCAATGGCTCTGCCGTTTCCTCTTATGTTGTCGCTTGCCCTGTTCGCGGGGGTTTTGCTGGATGCTCTTACTGTGCAGGTGATCGGAGGGAAAGTTGAAATTTCAACTGGATCATCGATACTCATTTACGGTGTGCTGGCAGGATTAATGCATGGCCTGAGACCGCTCTTTGCACGCGGGCGTTGGGAAGTGCACTGTATCTTGAGCGGCGTTTTCACCTCGTTGATAGTTCTGGCGCAATATTTAATGATTACATTCCGTCGCGGCTCTTTTGTGTTCACCCGCGAAGTCTGGTGGCAGATCGGCGGGCCTGGTCTCATTGCGATGGCGATGGCCCCGATCGTGTTTTGGTTCTTACAGTGGGTGGGACGCATTACTGCCTATTCCTATCAGCCTGAAAGGGGGCGGTTTGAATGAGCAGGCGCCGCATAAGTTCGCGCGTGCGGATTCAACTCCTCGGGTTCTTAATGCTGATGGGCTTGGGCGCTCTCGGCCTCAAACTTTGGTGGATCCAGGTAGCGCACGGCCAGGAATGGACCTCTCAGCTTCGCGGTAGTTCTCAAGCAACGGTGCGCATTCCTTCGGTACGCGGCGAGATCAAGGATCGCAACGGAGTAACCCTCGTCCAAAACCGGGCAAGTTATGAGGTCGACTTTTATCTCCCGGAAATGGTCAAAGGCTATCGGGAGCGCTTTGGTTCGCCACCCACGACGGAATATCGAGCGACCATCAATGGAATGCCGAAAGACCTGAAGGAACCGGACATCATCAAGATCGTCAATAATGGTATTGTTCCACGCCTCAACGACCTCGATCTTGCGCGTGATTACAATGCGGGCAAGTTGCAGAAACACTTTCGCAACGACACCGAAGTTCCGTTTTCTTACGTCAGGGACATCGATTTTCCAACTTTAGCGAAATTTTCCGAGCATGATGTCGGATTGCCGGGAGTGGAACTCACAATCAAGCCCGTGCGTTCATACGTCTACGGAGCGCTTGCGTCGCATCTTTTGGGTTACGTCGGAATGCCGGATGATGTGAATAAAGAGGACGCGAAGAAATTCACGTTTTACCAGGGAGACATGGAAGGGAAATCGAACGTCGAAAAAACTATGGACGAATATCTGCGCGGGAAACCTGGGGTGCGTTATTTGCGGCGCAACGCAAAAGGCACGATCGATGGTGTCCTGCGCGAAGATCCCCCCGAGCAGGGCGCCAATGTCTTTCTGACGATCGATGCGCGTATTCAGGCAATCGCGGAGGAAGCGCTGCGCGCAGTGAGTCGGGCCGGCGCGGTCGTTATCGATCCAAACAATGGTAATGTCCTGGCGTTGGCTTCGGTGCCGTCATTTGATCCGAATACCTTCATCCCGACTATCAAGGCGAAGGACTGGACAGCGCTGCAGAAAGACGAGGGTGATCCATTAGTTAACCGTGCGATTAGCTGCCTGCCGCCAGGATCCACATTCAAGCTCATCACGGCGCTGGCCGGTTTGCGGGGTACGAAAAATCTCGCTAACACCAAGTACGGCTGCTACGGGGGCATCAGCTATGGCGACCACTTTTTCCGATGCTGGGTAGCCGAAAAACATTACACGCATGGAACCATCGGAGTCGCCGATGCGCTCAAGGTTTCGTGTGACTCTTTTTTCTATCAGTATGGAAATGCTGCTGGGATTCAGTCGATTGACGCCGTCGGCAAGATGCTAGGAATGGGCGAAGAATCGGGGCTGCACCTGTCAGGCGAACAAACCGGCAATATGCCAGGGCCTGAGTGGATGCAAATTCATCATCCCCAGGAGAGATGGTCACAAGCTCAAACGGCCAATGTTTCGATCGGTCAGGGATACACGCTTGTTTCACCCTTGCAATTGGCAATGGCCTACGTGGCAATCGCAAATGGCGGCATCTGCTATTACCCACGCTTGGTCGATAAAGTTTTGAAGCAAGACGGCACTCCGATGTTAGATGAACAGGGAAATCCAGCAGCGCCACCGCCGCGCGTGCGATCGGATTTGCGCCAGGAAATCTCACCTGAGCACATCGAGTTGGTTCGCAAAGGTCTTTGGAAGGTCGTTAATGAAGACGGCGGCACCGGCGGCAGAGCACGTTTGAAAGATTGGGTGGTAGCGGGGAAGACAGGTACAGCGCAGGCCACTGACCGCGGACAAGAGGAAAACGTGGCATGGTTCGCCTGTTTCGCGCCATATGACCATCCGAAGTTTGTCGTCGCAGTGATGGTGCAGGGCGCTTCTGGACACGGCGGCGAAGTCGCGGGCCCGATCGCCGACAGAATCTTGGAGCGCTCACTCGCACTGGATGAGGGCAAATTCGACATGCAGGTGGCCTGGCTCCCGCCTGCGCATCACGCCAATCCGCTCCAATTGATCAAGTCAGTAGCTTATAATGAGAAAGGCGGGAATCTCGGAGGCGGGGACGAAGAAAATGCCCCCGCCTCGCAAACTGCCACCGCGCAGATGGCAAGCTCAGACGCATCGCCTGATGTCGAACCAGAAGCGGATTCTCAGGGCAAAGTGCGCAAGCGAGGCGCTGCGGTGGCCCGCGCTGTCCCAGCTGCGACGCCAGCTCCTCGCAATTTCTTCCAGCGGCTCTTTGGAATACGCCGTCAACAGGCACCTGCACCAGCGCCGCAGCCGCCTAACCGCCGACGTGGAACACCACCACGATGAACACCCGACCAGAACCAACGCAGAAGTGCATTTGGTCAGTTCCGCTTCTGATCGGACAACCCTTTTCGTTTTATGATAGACAAAGTAAGAAAACTTTTGGGTCTTTCCTCACGAAAGACTGGCAAAAAGCTCATCCTCAGCGTGGAAAAGCTCGAGTCCCGGGTCGCCGTGCTCGAGAATGGCCGGCTCGAGGAGTACAGCGTCGAGCGTAAGAGCTCACGGAATATCGTCGGCAGCGTTTATAAGGGTAAAGTCAAAAACATCGAGATGGGATTGAAGGCGATGTTTGTCGACATCGGCTTTGAGAAAAATGCGTTCCTCCATTTTTGGGACGCAATTCCGGCTGCGCTCGACAGCGGCATTGAGGAAATTGATCGTCGCGGGAGCAAGCGACCGCGAAAACGGATCACCGTTAAAGATATACCGAGCATTTACCCCGTCGGCTCGGATGTCATTGTGCAGGTTACCAAGGGTCCCATCGGGAACAAAGGACCGAGAGTAACCACGAATCTCAGTTTTGCCGGGCGCTACCTGGTACTGATGCCATTCAGCGATCGCAGCGGCATCTCGCGAAAAATTGAAAACCAGAGGGAGCGCGAACGATTGCGCAAGATTGTGCGTGAACTGGATATTCCCGACGGCGTTGGAGTCATTATACGCACCGTTGGTGAAGGCCAGCGGGCAAGGTACTTTGTCCGGGATCTACGTTTTCTTCTCGATCAGTGGGCCCAGGTCGAGCAGCTCATTCGTGAGGAACCAGCCCCGTGCCGTCTCTTTGAGGAACCGGATTTGGTCGGGCGGACAGTGCGCGATTTTCTCACTGAGGAAATCGACGAAGTCGTTTGCGATGAACGGGCGTCAACCGAACGAATGATCGAAATGATCGGGCAGATTTCCCGACGCGCCCGGAACCGCGTGCATCATTACGATGGCGCGATACCGATTTTCGAAACGTATGGCGTGCAAAAGCAAATTGATGACGCTTTCCATCGGCAAGTCTGGTTGAAGTGTGGAGGGTATATTGTGATCGACGAGACCGAGGCACTGGTGGCGATTGACGTGAATACGGGTCGAAACAAGGGCGGTCGTGACGTGGATAAAACTATCTTGCAAACCAATCTGGAGGCCGCAGATGAAATCGCGCGGCAGCTTCGCTTACGCAACATCGGTGGACTGATCATAGCCGATTTCATCGATATGAAGAGCCGCAAGGACCAACAGGCAGTTTACAGTTTGATGAAGGAGCGGCTTAATCGCGACAAAGCCAAGACACATGTTCTCCCCATTTCACAGCTCGGCCTGATGGAGATGACTCGCCAAAGAGCGCAGGAAAGCCTCAGCGATACTATTTACGAGAATTGTCCCTACTGCGGGGGACGCGGCGTCGTGAAAACCTCCATGACCACGAGCGTAGAATTGCATCGGACTCTCAATACCGTCATGCGCAAGTATCAGGACAGCATTCATGATATCCGCGTGATTCTGAATCCAGGTGTATTGAAGCGCTTGAAGGAAGAAGATGAAGAATTACTAGTGGAGTTGGAGCGCCGTTACGCGGGCCGACTCACCTTTCGTGGCGATCCGACATTTCACCACGAAAAGTTTACCATTACTGACGCAAATACCGGCACGGAACTCCACGCGTAAGGCCGCGTCGTACATCAAATATTCCTTGCAATTTCTTATTGCCGGGCCAAGAGTCGGGCATCCAGGGTAAAGACGAGTTTCGTTATTACCGTGCGTGCTCCAAAGGAGTGTTTGGAGCAAAAAACTGAGGAGAGACTTAACCAAAGGAGAAATAGAATGAAAAGATTGGTGTTGGGGCTGTTATGCATCGCTGCAATCACTTCGGCAGCAGTTGCCGGGGAATCTTATTCTGGAAAGGAAATGAAACAGGTGGCGCCGCCACCGTGTCCGCAATGGTACGCAGACAACGAGTTTAACGTCGGTCTGTGGGGCACTTACATCTTCACGGGAAACAATTGGCAGGATGATCGCTACCTTGAATCCGATCACGCCTTTGGCGGTGGTATTGATCTGAAATACTTTTTCCACCGGTATTTCGGTGTCGGTATTGAAGGATGGGCGGTTGATGCCAGGCGCGCGTTTGAGGATGTCTTTATCGATCTTAATAACGGCATCTTCGACGTCCATACTGGACATGAGAGCCGCGCGGTGGGTTCTGTGCTCGGTACGTTAACGCTACGCTACCCGATTCCCTGTACGCGTTTCTCGCCCTACATTTTTGGTGGAGGTGGCGGAATCTTTGGTGGAGGTGAAAAGACAAACGTCGTCGTGAACGACGGAATCATTCGCACCGAACAAACTGGTTCCGAATCGCGGGCAATCGGCCAGGTCGGCGGTGGCATGGAAGTTCGCATGACGCCGCATATTGGCTGGGTTAGCGATTTCAGCTGGAATTTCGTCGACGGACCGAAGAACAATTTCGGGATGGTCCGCACCGGCGTAAATTTCGCCTTCTAAAGAATCCACGATCAGGTTTGCCAAAGCGGCGTCCGGAATACCGGACGCCGCTTTTGTTTTTTGGTCATGCGTTGACCAACCATGATTGGCGTTTGCGAACGTCAGCGTGCGCACGAAATTATCGTGATGTCGTTTGTCGAGACTTTGGATAATTTGGCGCTAAGCAAATCGGAGCTGGTTGAGCGCTTCGAGCAGTTGATCGCGCAGAAATCGGATCAGGAGCTCGAAACAATGGCGCAGGCTTCGCGTTCGCTTACCCTGCAAAATTTTGGACGAACGATGCGTCTGTTCGCTCCGCTGTATCTTTCCAACGAATGCATTAATAACTGCCAGTATTGCGGTTTCTCGCGCGACAATCCGATCCTTCGCGTCACGCTCGATGTCGATGAAGTGGTCACCGAAGCGCAGCATCTCGCTCGTCAGGGATTCCGCCAGATTCTTCTAGTCGCGGGCGAGCACCCAAAATTTGCGGGGCGCGACTATCTTGCCGAATGCGTGCGCGTGCTCGCTCCTGATTTTTCGTCAATTTCCATAGAAGTAGGCCCCATGCAGACGAAAGATTATGTGCCAGTTGTCGAAGCGGGCGCGGAAGGACTTGTCGTTTATCAAGAGACGTACAACCGCGGGGTCTACGCTGAAATGCACACTGCCGGGCCGAAGCGCGATTTCAATTTTAGACTTGATTGCGTCGAGCGTGGTTATGCGGCCGGTTTTCGCCGACTCGGTGTTGGCGCGCTGATTGGTTTGTCGCGCTGGCAGGATGAAGCCATCGCGCTAGCGGCGCATTTGGAACATTTGTTCAAACACTGCTGGCAGGCGCAAATCACGGTAAGCTTGCCGCGGTTGCGGCCGGCGGCTGGGGGATTTCGTCCGCTCTTCTCGATGACGGACCGCGAACTGGTGCAACTCGTTTGCGCATTGCGAATTTCTTTCCCGCAGCTTGGAATCGTGCTTAGCACACGCGAACGCGCCTCGCTACGGGATTCGCTGGCGTCAATCGGGGTAACGATGATGAGCGCCGGCAGCCACACCGAACCAGGCGGTTACACTCGGCAAGGCCGAGAACATCTCCATCGCACCGTGCGTGGTCGTATCGTCGCCCCCGAATACGAGGGCGGCGAAGATGAACTGGCCACTGGTCAATTCGAGATCAGCGACGAACGTTCCCCGGCCGAGATCGCTGCAGTCCTACGGCGTCGGGGACTCGAGCCGGTCTGGAAAGATTGGGACCAGGCTCTTTGCGGCGCATGAAGATTTCACTGAATGGCGAATCCGTGGATCCACGTGAGGCCAAAACGATTGCGGAGTTAATTGATCGTTATCAATTGCCACCGCAATCAATTTTGGTCGAGCACAATGGCTTCACTGTCCATCGACATGAATGGGCTGAGCGACTCTTAGCCGAAGGCGACCGTGTTGAATTCATCCGCGTAGTTGCCGGCGGCTAGGGCTTATTGGTGACCCTTCTCTTCAGATTTGAGCAGCGCTTTTCACCACTACGCGCATCCCATCGGTTTGAATAACGGTAACCGGTGTTTGTGAGGCGATGAATTCGCCTTCAGTGACCACATCGACGATGTGATCGGCGAAACGCGCTTTACCACTCGGTCGCAAGACCGTAACCGCGGTGCCTTGCATTCCTGGAGTCAAAGCGATCGCGGTCGCGAACTGCCGCGGCACGCCGGCGAGCGATGGCCCGGGTGGACTTGAATCCATCAAAGCGAACCGGCGATAAATACTCGTGCGCGGCAGGTAGCGCGCAAGCAAAGCGATGATGATGAATGAGCCGACGATCGCGATGAACATGTTGAGCAGTGGGATCGCGAGCATTTTGCCCGTCGGGAAGAAATTTTGACCCGGATAGCGATCGATCATCGTCCACAGCAGCGAAGCGAGTATTAGGAAAACGCCGACGACACCGAAAACAATTGTGCTATGCGCGAAAAAGAGAATTTCGATCAGGACCAGAACCAATCCGAGAATAAACAGCGCAACGACTTCCCAGCCGGCGAGCCCGGCCAGATAATGGCCGAGGAAAAAGAGCGCGAAACAAACCGCAGAGATAACGCCGGGCCATGTTACGCCCGGAATCTTAAATTCGAGGTATGCGCCGAGAATTCCTCCGAGCAGCAGTAAAGGCGCAAGCGTGGTGATCCAAAACGCGATCTGTTCGAACCCAGTCGGCTCGATCGTGACGATGTTGCCCTTGATGCCGGCTTTTTTGGCCAAATCGGGAACCGAATCAGCAACGCCTTCTGCGAGCAACGGTTTGCCATTGATTCGTTCAGTTGCCTCCTGAGCGTTGAGGGTGAGGACTGCGCCCTTGGGATGAACAATGCGATCACCGATCTTTACTTCCTTGTCCTTGTTCATGAACGCCTCTGCGACGTCGGGACTATGGCCGTTCTTGGTCGCCGAACCACGGATGAGCGCAGACCAATACGAAATCGTTTTCTCCTTTGCCGTAGTGGGAAGGTCCTCTCCGGTTGGAAGGATCGGTGCAGCGGCGCCAATTGCGCTCACTGGTGCCATGTAAATGTGTTGCGTCGCAATAGCGATAAGTGAACCAGCGGAGCCGGCATTTGTGTTGATGAACGCGTAGGTCGGGATTTTGGTTTGGTTGAGCGCATTCACGATATCGGTCGCTGTATCGAGCCGGCCGCCGTATGTGTTCATGTCGAAAATGATCGCCGACGCTTCGTTGCTTTCGGCTGTTTTCACTGCGCGCCGCAAGAACGCAAGGAGCGAAGGGGCCACTTCGCCGTGTAGCGGGACAACAACCACGTCGCCTTTGTGAATTGCCTCGCGAGCATAAGCGGTCATAGCCGTTGCAATGAAGATTGCTGTAGCAACAGCGACGGTCATTCTGAGCGAGGTCCGTTCGACTCGCTTCGCTCGCTCAGGATAAACTCCGCGGAGTCGAAGAATCCCGCGGTGTAACCCAACGGTAGTTCTGCGGGATCCCTCGACTGCGCTCGGGATGACAGTTGAATTACTGGTTGTTGTTTTGAAACGCCGTTGCACTGCGTAAGTTTGGCATCGCTTCAAAAGCCAAACGAGGCAAAAATAATCAGGCGCGCATGGGTACGATCCCTTCGGAAATGATCGAGCAGATTGCTGCCGCGAACGATATCGTAGATGTGATCGGGTCGTACTTTCCGCTCAAACGCGCCGGAGCAAATTTCAAGGCGCTCTGCCCATTTCATCAGGAGAAAACGCCTTCGTTTATGGTCAGCCCGAGCCGGCAGACCTTTCATTGCTTCGGTTGTGGCGCGGGGGGGAGTGTTTTCCGGTTCGTCATGGATTACGAGCATACCGATTTTCCATCGGCTGTGCGGAAGCTCGCGGCGCGGGCCGGGATTACAGTAGTGGAAGCGCGCGGCGCGGAGGATGAAGATCGGCGATATGAGGCGCGCCGGATGTTGCTGAAATTGCACGCCGACGCTGCCGACTGGTTTCATGAAAATTTGTTAAAAAGAGAGGTTGGGGAACCAGCGCGAAAATACTTAAAACAGCGCGGGATTACGGCGGAGATCGCCAAAAATTGGCAGCTTGGTTACGCCCCGGACGAGTGGGACGCGTTTGGCAGCTGGGCTCGCGCGCACGGTTACCATGCTCGCGACCTCATTACGAGCGGCCTC
Source organism: Verrucomicrobiota bacterium (assembly GCA_046731855.1). Classification (GTDB taxonomy): domain Bacteria; phylum Verrucomicrobiota; class Verrucomicrobiia; order Chthoniobacterales; family UBA10450; genus Udaeobacter. The sequence goes on from JBKPLX010000093.1 coordinate 17,833, forward strand.
GCAAAAACAAGGGACGATGCCGAGGAAGCACCCGGTGAGAGGTCAAGTGGGTACGATCGCTTTCGTGGGAGAATTATTTTTCCGATCTGTAACGACGTTGGCGAAGTAATCGCCTTCAGCGGCCGGCTCCTGAAAGAGGCGGAGGGAGCGGCGAAATATTTGAATTCACCTGAGACGCCACTTTTTCGGAAGGGAGGCGTGCTTTTTGGTCTGCACAAGACCAAACGCGCCCTCATCGAGGCGAATTGCGCCGTGGTCTGCGAGGGCCAACTCGATTTGATAAGTTTGTTCGAGGCAGGAATCACGAACGTGGTCGCGCCGCAGGGGACAGCGTTCACAGAAAATCAGGCCCGGCTGTTGAAACGCTTTGTAAACGAAGTTGTGCTTTGCTTCGACGCCGACGCGGCTGGCCAGAAAGCCGCCGAGCGTTCGCTCGACGCGCTGCTTCAGAATGACTTGATTGTGCGAGTTGCCGAGATGCCCGCAGGAGAAGATCCTGACTCCCTGATCCGGCACGAAGGGAAAGAGGCACTTGAAAGCCGTGTTGCCGGCGCGCATGATTTTTTCGATTACTTGATCAAGCGTAAGACTTCCGGTGTTGATCTGGGTTCGTTAGGCACCAAGATGCAGTTGGCCAGAAGCTTGGCCGAGACTGTTTCGCGCATCCGCGATCCACTCATGCGGGGGGAAGTTGTGAGCAAAGTCAGCGCACATCTGGGTGTCACCGCGCAAGATTTTCAATCGCTCCTGTCCAAGCAAAGAACTGTATCAGGTCGATCAGAGGATCATTCTGAAGCGGATGGTCCGCCTAAGGCGGATGAGACTGCTCCGGTGCCTCGGCACGATATCGCCATGCTTTGCCTTTTGGCGTTGCGAGACGAAAAAGCGCGCGAATTTCTTCGCGAACAAAATTGGCGCGAGATTCTTACCCAAGTCCCGGATGGAGAAATTCTTGCCCTCATCCTTAAAAGCGACCTGCATCCAGATGACGCCGCGTCACTCAACGCCTTTATGGTCACGCTTTCCCCGTCGGAGGAGCGACTGGTCTCTTCGTGGCTTCTTCAAAAAGCGCCGCCCAATGCTAGAGCGATGGTCGAAAAATGGTGGCTAGGCATCCGCCAAGCCATCTTGCGCCGGCAACTTGATGTGGCCACGAGCCGAATAAAACTCCCAAATCTTAGCACCGGTGAGACGGTAAATTTGCAGAAACAAATTCTTGACCTCCGGGGACAGCTCCACGACCTTTCGCAGCTTGCCGGCCCGGAGGGCAATTAGCCCCGAAAGCGTTCGGGGTTAGTTGTCGATCTGTTGCCGCGCAGCAAGTCGAACGTCTTAGTCAAATCCTTAATCGTACTATCTTGGCCAGGCATTCGAAACACAGGGGAGGCAGCCGACGGTCGTCGGCGAAACGGCTTAAACAGGCCCAGCGCCACGGTTCATCGAAAAGACGCGTTGTTCTTCGCCTTCGTCGGAAGCTCAAGAAACAGCCACGAATCGTTGCGGTCAAAGCCAAACGCAGACGCGCTTCAACCCAACGCAACGGATCATTGCCAGAGCCCACAGAACAAATGGCAGCGTCTCGTTTATACTCAACGATTGAATTACAGAGCCGCATTCGCGAACTCATCAAACTCGCAAAGGAACAAGGCTATCTCACTTTTGACGACTTAAACGAGGCGTTGCCCGAGGGAATCACTGACGCCGATGAATTGGATCTTATTCTCACGCGGCTGCGACGCCTCGAGATCGACATTATCGAAGCGTCGGAAGTCGATCGCTACAAGGACGGGAAAAAGGATTCAGAGGAGGATCTGGAAGAGGAAGAGCGAACCGAAACCAAGGTCGATATCTTGGACGACCCGGTACGGATGTATCTCAAGCAGATGGGCCAGGTGCCGCTCCTGACCCGCGAACAGGAAGTGGAAATATCCAAACGCATCGAGGAAGCCGAAGACATGGTGCTGAAGCATATCAATCGCTTCGGGTTTATCGCGCATGCTCACCTGGATCTCGCCCACAAGCTGATCGAGGGCAGGGAACGGTTCGATCGGGTGATCCTCGACAAGAAAATCGAGAGCCGGGAAAGGTATATGAAAAATCTCCCCCGTCTCTGCAAACAGGTGGAACAATTAAGCGGGTCGATCGCCCGGCAGTTTTGCGAGGTGGCTCGCAATTCTTCAAAAAAACGACCGCAAAAACTCCGCGCATTGCAAAGGATGATGACTTCGTTGCAAAGGCTTTATCCTCTTTTTTACCTCAAGCAGAAGGTCACGGAGGAATTTGTGCATCTGGCGGATGACGCCCATCATAGTTCGCTTTACCTGCAAGCTGAGCTGGCCAAAAATCCTCGCAGCAAGAAACGGCGCTTGCAGCTTCAGAACAAAGTTCGCGAGCTGGAAAAGGGGCTGTGGTTCCCGCTTGCCGAATATGCCAAAGAATACCAGACGCTTAAGGGCTGGATGCGCCAGGCTTTCAAGGCTAAAACCGAAATGGTGGAAGCTAATCTCCGTCTCGTTATCTCGATCGCAAAAAAATACACCAATCGCGGTCTGTCCTTCCTCGACCTGATCCAGGAAGGAAACATGGGGTTAATGAAGGCGGTTGAGAAGTTTGAGTATCGACGCGGGTACAAGTTTTCCACGTACGCGACATGGTGGATCCGCCAGGCGATCACCCGCTCGATTGCCGACCAGGCCCGCACGATTCGCATCCCAGTCCACATGATTGAGACGATTAATAAGCTGATGCGTGTGCAAAAACAGCTGGTGCAGGAATACGGGCGCGAGCCTTCGCCAGAGGAAGTAGCCGAAGAAGTCCTGCTGCCAGTAGATCGCGTGCGATCAGTCCTGAAGATGGCACAGCAGCCAATCTCGCTTCAGTCGCCGGTGGGCGAGAGCGAGGAGACCAATTTTGGCGATTTTATCGAAGACAGGGGCGCCGAAAATCCGAGCGACATGACCGCGATTGTTTTGTTGAAGGAAAAAATCAAGGACGTGCTGGAGACGCTCACCGATCGCGAAAGACAGGTCCTCGAACAACGATTTGGGCTGGTCGATGGATATAGCCGAACCCTGGAAGAAGTAGGCCGGCAGTTTCAGGTCACCCGCGAGCGTATTCGCCAGATCGAGGCGAAGGCCTTGCGTAAAATGCGACACCCTACTCGTATTCGGCAACTCGAAGGCTTCCTTGAAGCTCCCGGATTGTGATGCGAATATGGTTGCCATTCAAGCGCAACTTCCGTCTCTGCAGATAGTTTAATTGACTGGAGACTATGGATCGTCAAGATGACAAAGAGTTGTGGGATATTCTCGGCCGGGTTCCAGAACCTAAGCTGTCCCCATTTTTTGCCCGGAATGTGGTAAGGAGCGTTCGCCAGGGGGCGACTCGCTTTGATGGGATGCGCAGCTGGTTCAGTTGGCGGAGACTTGCCGCGGCGTCTGCGGCGGTTGTCGTGGTGATCGGTTTGGCTATTGCCACGCATCACCCAGTCTCGCAGACGCCGTCTATAAATGACTCAGATGTGGTGGCAAAAATCGATCCACAAGATTATGACGTCGTGGCCGATCTGGATGAACTGATCGCCTGGGATGAAAATAGCGTGTGGGAAGAAAAGCCAACTATGTAAGCTGATCGTCGCTTTGTCGGCTTTCGCTTTGTTCTGCTCTGCCGCACAAGCGCAACCACAGTCACATCGACCCGGTGGGCGACCGCCGGCCGGGCCTTCTCATGGGCGTCCTCCATCCGGACCTCCTCGTGGGGCAGCAGGTCCGAGCATACGTGAACGGTGGATGGCAATGCCCCCGGAAGCGCGGCAAAATTTCCAGCGCAACGCCGAGCGTTGGCTGCGAATGAGTCCGGCAGAGCGTAACGTGATGCGTCAGCGAGAGAATTTGCGCCGTGAGACTATTAGGCGTGAGACCGACGCCGCGCTGCGCGAATCCGGCCTCAAGTTGAATCCGCAGGAACGGGCTCAATTCGAATCGCGCTACATTCAGGAACGCCGAAAAGTAGAACGATCGTTGAGGCAGCAAATCGAAACTGAACGACAACAGGAATTGCCGGCGTTGATTCAACAACTGAAAAAAGAGTTCCAGATCGATCAGCCAACCAAGGGTCCCGCCACAAAACCGGCAGAGTCGCCTAAATCAAAAAAGTAGGCAGCCGTGGTTTCTCTTTGCGTCCCTGGCAAAACGTTTATTCCTGAAAAAGAAACTGGCTCGAGAATGCTCTCGAGCCAGTTCGATCTGGATTTTCTAGATTCTACGTCACCTTAGTACCGATAATAGTGGTGGTGACGATGGTGGCGGTAGTAGCGATGCCCGCCGTACCAATAGTACGGTCGATAATAACCATAGTACCGATACGGTCGGTAGTAGGAATAACGATACGGATAGTAGTATCCGTACGGGTAATATCCACCATAATACCCCGGAAATCCGATCCCTATTCCCACTGACACACCAGCGTCAGAACGCTGCGCGGGAACGAAAGCCAGTACCCCTGCCACCAATCCAATTAAGAGAAGTTTCTTCATTGTTTTCCTCCTACCAATTAAACAGGAGATAAACGGGAAAGTTCTCCGCTTTATTCGGGTCTTGAAATCTCTGGATATCCCGTGACGCAAACGGTTTGACCTATCTGTCGGTACGAAATACGCCGAAGATGAAGAGCATTTGCAGCACTTTCAGCTCCCCGCCCGGGAAACGCGATCACCGGCCCTCCGGTCAGGATGGGCCCTAAATAGAGCTCCACTTTATCAATTAGATGTGCATCGAGCGCCTGGCCCAGCACATCGCCGCCGCCCTCAATCAGCACGCTTGTGACACCTCGTTTGCCCAGGTTTTTAAGTACTGTAGCCAGAGACTTACCTTGATAAATCAGCGTCCGTGATCTGAATCGGTCAGAAAATAAGTGGGCGCGTCGCGACAGCTTTCCTGAGCGAGTCAGCACGACACGCCAGGGTTGTCGTGCGCTACGTGCACGGCGCACTGTCAGCCGAGGATTGTCCGTTCGGACCGTGTTCGCTCCGACTAAAATTGCGTCCACCTGGGCACGAAGCTCATGTGCGTTACTGCGAGCGGAGCTTCCTGTGATCCAACGAGACTCACCGACTGGCCGCGTCAGTCGACCATCAAGGGACATCCCGCACTTTGCGATGACAAAAGGGTACCCGGTGACAATCCACTTGTTAAACGCTTCGTTGATTTGTGCGCAGTCAGCCGCCAAAACGCCTTCTCGTACCTTGACGCCGGCATTTCGCAATTGCACGATGCCCTTGCCGGAGTGACGCGGATTTACGTCAATCGCGCTGATAACAACGTTTCTGACACCAGCCTCGAGGATTGCATCTGTGCATGGAGCAGTGCGACCTTCTGTGGAGCACGGTTCAAGAGATACGTACAATGTCGCGCGAGCAGGCACGGGCGCGCCGAAATTGCGGAGGCATTCAACCTCAGCGTGTTCGCGGCCAGCCCCTCGATGATGCCCTTTGGCCACAATTCGGTTGTCGACGACCAGAACTGCTCCAACGGCGGGATTAGGGCTAGTTTGGCCGAGTGCCTTCTTTGCCTCGTTTAGGGCAGCTCGCATGAACTTCTCGTCTCGTTGCGTCGTCATCACTTGCAGAAACCAATAGTTGTTCTCGCTTGTCGAGGCAACGCATGCTCTCCGATGTAACTAATAGTCGCACCGAGCACATTAAGC
>JBKPLX010000094.1:0-25148 GCA_046731855.1 Verrucomicrobiota bacterium
TTTCCGCGCAGGGCGAACTGCATCTCGAAGTGATCGCTGAGCGTCTTCGACGGCGGTTCCACCTTCATTTCGACCTCATCGAGCCGCGTGTGCCGTATCGCGAAACGATTCATGGCCGCGCCGAGCACAGGTATCGGCACAAGAAGCAAACCGGCGGCGCAGGGCAATTCGCCGAAGTCGCGCTCCATCTCGCACCTGCGCCGCGCAACTCCGGCATAGCGTTTAGCGAATCACTTTCAGGCCAGTGCGTGGACCGCGTGTTCGTGCCGTCGGTCCAGCGCGGCATCGAGACCGCGTGCGCGGAAGGAATTCTCGCCGGCTGTCGCGTCGTGGACGTCGAGGCGAATTTTTACGACGGCATGATGCACCCCGTAGACTCGAAGGACATCGCATTCCAGGTCGCGGGCTATTGGGCGTTTAAGGAAGCGTTCATGAAAGCGCGGCCGTGTTTGCTCGAACCGATCAATTTAATCGAGGTGCGCATCCCCGAAGATTGCATGGGCAAAGTCGCGGGCGATCTTTCCAGCCGTCGCGGGAGAATTCTGGGCACGGATGTCGACGGACAATTTCAAATCGTACGCGCCGAGGTTCCCGCGATGGAACTCTACCGCTACGGGAGTAGCCTGCGCTCGCTCACCGGCGGACGCGGCGTTCACTCCGAGCAATTCGCTCACTACCAAGAAATGCCGCGCGAGGTCGAGCAGCGCGTGATCGACGAAGCAAAAAAGGCGCGAGCAAGCCACAGCAGCCCGGCCCGTTGATCTTCACTCGTAGCCGCGTAAGGCCTCGACTCGCCGCCGCAATTCTTAAAGTTGGGGTCTGTCTGTGAAGCTCGGCAATTAACGAGATAATTAGTAGTCGTCTAAACCGCCGCTTTAGGAGCGCTCAAGCTTTTACTGTAGACTCCAGAGCGGTCGAAGCAGCAAACGCGTCGCTTCCCGGCAGCGAGCATCGAGCAGGCATTTTTGATCCGGCGCGCGCGCGTCTCTGATTGCTTGGCGGAGGTGATCCAGTGGATCCAATCTCTGCGCGCGATGGGCGTGATGTCCGACCACAACACCCGCGCTTTCGGGGCGCCCCCGAGAGCTTTTTTCAGATCCGCCGGCACCGTGGGTTCGTCTGCCGCCGGCGCGATCTCGAGGGTGACAACGTCGCCGGCATCTGCGCCAGCGGCCTCGCTCAGCTTCCGGTCAACCTTGAGCCAGTGGCTTTTCTGGCCGTCCGGTTCGAGCATGGCTTGAAAACGGAAGCCATTGATCGTGCCTTCGATCGCCGTCATCCCACGCGAGGGGAGCTTGGCACTGGCGTTCTTTGGCAGGATGAGAAAGGTCCAGGAATCGCCCATCTTGTCCTCCGCCGGCCGGAGGAGTTTCGCTTTGAAACGGACCGTGGTCTTGCCCATCTACTTTGGTGAATCGCAAACAACAGATCGCGCGGGCGATGTATCGGCTGCCGGATTGTATGTCACTGCGCAACAGTGCAAGAGCGGATGCGGCGGCGTTTTCATACCGCGGCAGCAGCGGGACCGGCGGGGGTTGGCACTTCGCCGGGAATTATCTCCGCCTTGTCGGTGATCAGCTTGCGCAGGAACGGAATCAGCACGACGAGCGCAATACCGACCACGAGGCTGCCGAGGCCAAGCTCCGCGAAGAGCTTCACGTACTGAGGGTTCGTGGCTAGTGCGGTGGTGCCGGTCGGGTTCGGGATCATTCCCGAAAAGTCGCCTGCAAAGAGCGATGCGAGCCCGGTCACCAGCATCCAGCTGCCCATCATAATGCCTTGATACTGTCTCGGCGCGAGTTTGCCGATCATCGCGTATCCGACCGGCATAAGGAGAAGTTCACCGATGCTCTGCAGCACGTAGTTCAGGAACAGCCAGATGAACGCACTCTTCCCGTCTGTGCCGGCCAGCTTGATCCCAAGCGTGAGAATGAAAAAAGCGGAAGCCATCAAGAGCAGCGACGCCGCGAATTGCTGCGGGATATCGACTCTCCATCCACGGGCGCGCATGCGTGTGAAAAGCGCCGCGAACACCGGGCCGCCGAGCACGATGCAAACGGTGTTGATGTTTTGAATCCACTGCGGCTGAATTTTTACGGGTCCGACCATCAGATCGACATTGTTGACGGCGAACAGCATCAGACCGTTAGGCGCCATTAGGTAGAGCGACCAAAACATTAGCGAGCCGATTGCCAGAATGAGATAGGCCGTCATGTTCCGTCGTTCGCGCCGATCCTGGTGGCGAACCGTGAGATAGATCAACGTCAGCGCGACCGCGGCGCTGATCATTTTCAAGAGCGTCTCCGTGCTGCCCGGCCGCTGAAGCAAGAACCACACGACGGGAACGATGCCGATGACAATGCCGATGCCGGCGAACTGGCGCAGCCGGAACTGTTTTGGCGTTGCATCGAGCAGTGTCGTGTTGCGATCGGCGAGAATTTTCCAGGTGATCACGGCAAGGATGATGGCTACGAAGTTACCGAGCGTGGCAAAGATGAAGAGGCTCGCGTAGCTCTCGGTCGCCTGGAAATGACCAGCCGCGCTGAAGCCGATGAAGAAGCCAACGTTCATGCCGGCGTAATTCCAAAGGAAGGCTCCTTCACGGCGCGGATCTTCCGGTGTGAAACGCTGGGTGAGCATCATGTTGATGCAGGTGACGTTGAAGCCGCTGCCGGTGAGAAAAAGTGCGAGGCCGACGTAAAAAAGCGGCAGCGTGCCAGTCGCAATGCATGCACAGCCGATCACCTGCAACGCCATGCTTCCGACAAACAGCTTGCGGTAAGAAAGGAACCGGCCGCCCAGGTAACCGCCAAAGAGATGCAGGCCGTAATTGAAGGCCCCGAACACGCCCATCAACGTTGCTGCCGCTTTTACGCCGAGATGCAGATGCTTCGTCGCGTAGAGGACCAGTGTCGAGTAAAGGACGGCATAGCCGAGCGTCGAGAAGATCTGAATGAAGAACAGCGCGGCCGCTCCCTCCGGGGCCTTAGCAAAACGGCGTGTGAGAAACGTCATCCGAACGTCCTTTGTCGCTCGACGCGCGGGGTAATGTCAAGCCGCGCTTGTTAGGCACGCTTAATTTAGAACGCATTGGGACAACACGTTCTAACTTGAACGCCAAAGGTGGATCGGGTTCTCCGGAAAATGCGAGTCCGGTCGCAGACTCGACGTGGAGAGCTCGGACGATGGGAGTTAATCGGCGAAGCCACGGATAATCTGCTTTGATGTAGCTGAGGGCGCCGACCTCGGCGAGGTTGCGCACGTCCGACAGATCTCGCGGTCAACGCCAACGACTACAGCTGCCGAATAGCGGACGCAGACGAAAGAACGCCTCGACACAGCCCATTCGACTTCGCTCAGGGCCGGCTTATTGGCGGCTACAACATTTGGAGTCTTAGACGTATTCAACACGCGCGGCGTCGCGCTGTGTATTCCTGTTTGTGCACAAGAAGCGCGATGCGCTAACCTTCCCGCCATCGTCATGGATCCGGTTACGTTTTTGACCGAGCTGAAGCGACGCAAGGTTTACAGAGTTGCCGTCGCATACGCGATCGTGGCATGGCTGCTGATCCAGGCGGCTTCCATTCTTTTCCCAACCTTCGAAGCGCCTCCATGGGTAATGAAGGTATTTGTCACCGCAGTGATTCTCGGTTTTCCAGTCGCGCTAATCCTGGCATGGGCGTTCGAGCTGACACCGGAAGGAATCCGGCGCGCGGAAGACGTTGCGCCGCAAGAATCGAAGACCCCCAAAGCTGGCCGCAAATGGACCGCGATCATTGTCACCGCCGCCGTGCTGGCGGCTGCGTTGCTTGCATTTCAATTTGCGCGAACACGAAAATCGGAGACTGCCGAAGTGCCAAAACAAACCGCGCCAACAGCGACGCTGGACAAATCAGTTGCTGTGCTGCCATTCGAGAACCTCAGCTCGGACAAGGAGAACGCTTTTTTTGCGCAGGGCATCCAGGATGAAATCATTACCACGCTATCGAAGATTAGCGGGCTTCGCGTTATCTCGCGCACTTCGACTGCCCATTACGAAAGCACTCCGCAAAATCTGTCCGAGATCGCGCGGCAACTGCGTGTGAGCAATGTGCTCGAAGGCAGCGTTCAGAAGGCAGGCGATCGGGTGCATATCAACGTGCAGCTGATCCAGGCTGACAACGACGCCCATCTTTGGGCGCAAAGTTACAACCGGCAGTTGACCGACATTTTCGGAGTAGAAGCTGAGGTCGCGAAAAGCATCGCCGAATCGCTGCAAGCCACGCTGTCACCGCAGGAAAAAGCGCGCGTCGAAACCAAATCCACAACCAATCCTGACGCGTACGTTCTCTACTTACGCGCCCGCGATTATCAAACACGACCGGATAATTTGCTGCAGGATTTCAAATCGGCCGCACAGCTTTACAAACAAGCGATTGCACTCGACCCAAACTTCGCGCTCGCCCACGCGCGGCTCTCAGCCGTCATGAGCATGATCTATCATTGGTTCGAACCGACCGAAGAGATCAACCAGGCCGCCCGTCGCGAAGCCGACGAATCGCTTCGACTGCAGCCTGATCTGGGCGAAGGGCATCTCGCGCTTGGGCTCTACTTTTACTACGAAGAAGGCAACTACCAGGAAGCTCTGCGCGAATTGAACCTGGCAGCGAAGACTCTTCCGAATGATGGCGATGTCGGTCTCTACATTGCTGCGGTACAACGGCGGCAGGGAGACTTGACCCAGGCTATTGCCGCCTATCAAAAAGCCGAAGCAATCGATCCGCGCAATTCGGTGACGCTGTACGATGCCGCGCAGACCTATTTCGGAATTCGCGACTGGTCAAATGCCGTTAAAGGAATGGATCGCGTCCTCGCGCTCGCGCCGGATTCGCTCAACGTCAAAATACAACGCGCCTACATGGAGTTTTTCTGGAAAGGCAGCACGGCGCCGATTAAAGCAGTTCTGGAAAGCTTCCCGCCAAATCTCGATCCCGACGGGGTTGTCACCTTCAGCCGCTGGGACGTGGCGCTCATGGATCGGGATCCGGAGGCGGCCGAACGCGCGCTGACATCAGCCCACCTGCAGAACTTTGTCGCGCCCACCGGAGTGCCTTTGCCAAAAAGCTATCTGGCCGGGTGTGTTGCGGTCGTGCGTAAGGATCCGGTGCGGGCGCAGCAGGAGTTCGAAACAGCGCGGCCGATACTGGAACAAGTTGTGATGAAAAGTCCGCAAGACGGCATTCGTCATGCGCAGCTTGGTTTTCTTTACGCGTTGATGGGACGCAAAGATGACGCGTTGCGCGAAGGCCAGCGCGGAGAGGAATTGACCTCTGTTTCCAAAGACATGATCAATCGAGGGACCGTGCAGGCGTTTCTCGCGTTGATTTATGCGCGCACCGGCGATGCCGATCACGCTATCCAACTGGTCGAGCGTCTTCTGACCACGCCCTTCGCGGTCGATTATGCCGATTGCAGCATCACGCTTGCTGATCTGCGCCAGCGCTGGGAATGGGATCCATTGCATAGCGATCCGCGTTTTCAGAAAATCCTGGCGTCGCCTGAACCAAAGACGGTTTACAAATGACCAATACGTACTCGATAAAACGCTCGCAGTTTTCTTTCTTCGCAGCATTCATTTCTTGTTTAACTTTTGTCGGACCGATGCATGCGCAACAGCAATCTCCGGCAGAACGGGTGGCTGAAATTCAGAGCGCGTTACGCGACGCGAAGCTGGATGCCTGGCCTCTTCTATGATTTCCGGCACAGCGATCCGCTCGCTTATCGGATTTTAAAGCTGGACGAAAATATGCTCGCCTCGCGTCGCTGGTTCTACTACGTCCCGGCCTGGGGCGAACCGGTGAAAATTGTGCAGTCGATCGAGCTTCAATGGAGCGCACGGTACGCGCGACATAGAACACGTCGTTGAGTTTCGCCTTGGAAAAAGGAGACGTCTGACGAGATCGCTTTCGCGAACGTTAATCTTTCGCTGCCTTTTGCAATTCGCCGCCGCCCAGCCGTCAATCCGCTACGACGATTTCTTCCTTCGTCCTCGGCTTTGTTGCTTTTGTCTGCGCCGGCCCCGCAAACGTTTTGTTCTGGTCTGCTTTTCGGTTCGACCAATTTGCTGCAAGAAGCCGTCAAAATTAAATCCAAAAAGTTCCGTTATCTTTGCATTGAGTTCCGGCAAAACAAAGCGTTGGCCCAGACGAGACAGGTCATTTACGACGGTGTCAGCGAAATTAGCAAACTGTGAGCCCTTCTTGTTGGTGGCGAGCTTGTGGGAGTAACCGACAGCATAGCCGGCGGCAAATCCTGCGGAAAGTGCACCAACGGTCCAGACAACTGGCTCTTTTTGGAATTCATCCCGATAATCGAGTACGTTCGAAACTGTTTTTTTAACTGCCTGATACTTTTGTTCTGCTGTGTCTTGTATCTGGTCAACGGTATCTCTTAGTGAGTCAGTCGTCCTTCTAATTTGGCGTTGAAGTCCTTTCTTATGTGCTTCCTGTGATGTTGTTTGTTCTATCATAATATTTTTGCCTCCTTTTTGTTGAATCCCAAGTAACCAACTAAAATTCTTTTCGGAGCCACTGCTTATCGCGCTTGAGTTCAAGCGCACTCTTCGGAATGATCTTCTGTTTGGCGAGGCGGCTTTTTCCCATCAGAATAATGATGGTCCCAATAACCAGATACAATAACGCTGTAATTATAAAGCCAAGCCCATAGCGGACGGCCGGGCTTAAGTCTGTGCTATCGAATAGCATCGAGACCAAGAATGCGATTCCTGCATTGAGAAGGGCAAAGCCAATTACTCCTATAACCCCCCCACCCAGAATCAACGAAGCCCAACCCGCATAGGAGATCGCCTCCTCCTTCAACTCCGTTTTTAAGAGTTGCAGTTTAGCGTCAAGGAGCTCAGTAAAATCGTCCGTCAAACGGCTAAATAACGTTGTGAGACTCTGGTCTGGCCTTTCCAATGCCCGATTGGCTGTGTTTTCTTTAGGCATTTTTGCTACTATTACCTGTGTTAGTTCTCATTCGTTCCCGTAGCGTATTGACGACACTTTCGGCTAATCCATTTGGCATCTCATCTGGTTGTTCTTGTTTCTTTCGAAGCTGCCTTTAATGGCAGCGCGTCTAAATGGCTTCGCACATAGGCGCAGTCCTGGTTCTGAAGATTTGCGCACTGGCGAGCAACCCTACAAAATCGGATGACGGAGGAAGGGATAGCCCTAGGAAGGATCAGGCGCTGGACGGCGCTTTTCGTTTAACATATTTGCTTTCGCTTAGCGCGACTCGCTTTCGCGTCGGAGTCCTTTGGATAACCGGTTTGAGATTGAGCTAGCCGGAATGGGTGCTGCAAGGATGCGTCGGCGTTAGATCTCAAATCCGATTCCTTGGAACTATGACATTCACAGCTCTGGAAACAAAATTGATTTGTGTCTCCTCACCTATTCATGTCAGCAATTTCAGCAGCACTCCTGCTTTTGCCGGAATATCTATGGTTCGGCCGACAACAAATTCGCGCAGTGCGACAGCCAACCATTCGCGCGACGCCGTCGCTTCCTCGATAGTCAACCGAGCAACTGCGTCTTTGTTCTTGAGATTGTACTTCGTGATCTCCACTTCAATTGGCTCGGCCTCGCCTAGTAATTCGAGGCGGACGCGAACACGACGCTTTTTTGTGTCGATCGATAACTCCGTCATTTCGCCAATTCCCTTCAGCCAACTGTTACTGGCAAGCCGCGCGGTAAACGCCAGCGTTGCGTCCTTCGAGCGGCGAAGAAGTGTGCGCACTTCACCGTGAGCAGCAGCGGGTGTCAGCTCGCGCTGGCAGACTTTTTTGAATGAACGATCTTCTTGAAGCTCTTCCGGATTGCCTTGCGCGTTTTCTTTTAAGCATTGCCATGATTCATTCCTCCCTTAATAGCATCGGTCACCAAAAGCGATTCGGACGCTGTTGTTTGTATCAAAATCGACGGATCGCTGCAAAAGTGCTTCGCGCTGGGACACGCGGCTGATATTTCAATAGCAGTGAAATCGCAGCGTCCGAGCCGGACTGGCATTAATATTGTCGCAGCATTCATTCTTATTTTAACCTTTGCGTCATCAATGGGCGCACAACAATCTCCAGCGGAACGGGTGGCTGAAATTCAGAGTGCTTTGCGCGGCGCCAAACTGGATGGCTGGCTCTTTTACGATTTCCGGCACAGCGATCCGCTCGCTTATCGGATTTTAAAGCTGGACGAAAATATGTTGGCCTCACGTCGCTGGTTCTACTACGTCCCAGCCTCGGGCGAGCCGGTCAAAATTGTACAGTCGATCGAGCAGTTCAAACTCGACTCGCTTCCCGGCAAAAAACTTGTGTTTCGCGGCTGGCAGGAATTGCATGCGCGGCTGAAAGAAGTGCTCGGCGCGGGGGCGAAGGGATCGAAGAAGCGCGTTGCCATGCAGTACTCGCCCATGAACGATATCCCCTACATCTCAAAGGTGGATGCTGGAACGATCGAGCTCGTCCGCTCGTTCGGAGTCGAACCCGTCACGAGCGCGGAACTGGTACAAAAATTCGAGGCCGTCTTTTCCCCGGCCCAGTACCAGATGCATGTGGAAGCGTCCGATAAAATGCATCGCATCATTCAGGAGGCGTTTGCCGAGATTGCGCGCCGTATTCGCGCCGACGAACCGACCACTGAATGGGACATCGCGCAGTTCATGCAGCGTCGCTACAGCGAGGAAGGAATGCAACAGGAGCCGATGATCGTTGCAGTGAACGCGAACACCGCCAATCCGCATTACATGCCCACAAAGGAAAAGAATTCACCGATCAAGCGGGGCGACTTTGTGCTCATCGATGCGGCTACGAAACTGAACAAACCGGATGCAGTCGCGACTGATCAGACCTGGACTGGTTATGTGGGCGACAGTGTTCCGGAGGAGTACACACGCATTTTCAACATTGTGCGCGAAGCTCGCGATTCTGCGGTCGATTTCGTGCGTAAAAGCGTTCGCGCGGGTAAACCGATTCGTGGAGCAGAAGTCGACGATGTGTCGCGCGGCGTAATTACACGCGCGGGTTTTGGCGAACAATTCACGCATCGCACCGGCCATTCCATTGGCGAAGAAACTCACGGCAACGGCGTTAACATCGACGATTTCGAAACGCGCGATTCGCGTCGGATCATTCCGGGAGTTTGTTTTTCAATCGAGCCAGGGATTTATCTCGAAGGGAAATTTGGCGTTCGATCCGAAATCAACGTTTACGTTTCGGACAAAGACATCGAAGTCACCGGGCAACCAATCCAAACGGCGATCATCCCGATCCTAGAACCCAGCTCATAAACAGGGAACGGTGCGTTGCCAGAGATTTGGCGCTGCGGCAAGGCGCGATGACGAAGAATATCCTTCGTGGATCTTTGACCGACGAGCAACGCCGCCGCAGCGGCAAAGATCGGCAGCGCTTCGGGCTAAGCTCTGACGGGCGTCTGCCGACGTTGCTCCTCAGTCACAGAACGCTGCGGCTATGCTCCTTCGTCGCGCCTTGCCAGCCGCCCCGCCAAAGCTTAGGGCCCCCCATTTCCTATTTATGAGATGGGTTCTAAAGACTCGGTGATAGCTAAGGTTTGTGCTGAACCGAAACCATCCAGCCGACGCCGAACCGGTCTTCAAGCATTCCGAATTTGGGCGCCCAAAATGTCTTCTCAAGAGGCATTGTAACCTTGCCGCCTTCCGCAAGCGCGTTGAAGACGCTCTCGGCTTTTTTCTCATCCGGTACCACAATTGAAAGCGAGAAACCTTCGAAGCGCGGTTGCCCATCGCACCTGCCGTCCGATGCCATCACGAGTGTATCGCCGATACGGAAGCTGGCATGCATCACTTTGTTTTCCATTCCGCGGGCTGCGTCATTCCTGATTCGGGCGCGTCTTTGAAACGGCTGAGCATCTCTACCTCCGCCCCAAGAGCGCTGCGGTAGAATTCCAGCGCCTCTTCGCACCGACCGTTAAAAAACAAATATGGTTGCACAGATGTATTCAAGTTAGACATATGCGCAGCTTGCGATTCGTTTCGCCGAACGTCAATGTGCCACTGCTCGCTTCCGATCCTGGAGACGCCGTGAGATCTGGACTCTCCACGGCGAGTTTTCAACGGGACTCGCACGAGTTACTACCGGTGCTACGCAAAAATCTCGCGAAGTTTCTTTTCCCGATAGGCGAAAATTCGCTCGATGTCGGGCCGGATGAACAGTCGGTGAGTTAAGAAATCGAATGGTACGGCATAACTGACGTGGTCCTGCACCAGCGTCCCGCCGTCTCGTTCCTCAAATCGATGCTCGTGAATCCATAGGCGGTACGGGCCGCGGACTTGTTGGTCCACAAAACGTGTCGGCGGGTCCCAGTCGGTGATTTCACTGCGCCATCGCAATGGAAATCCGTGAATGCGCAAGCGATGATCCATGACTGTGCCTTGCTGCATCTCGCCTTGGCTCTGCTTGATCGTCTGGAAATGCATCCATGGCGGTGTGATCAAATCGAGATTCTGTGCATCGGAGAAAAACGCAAACACTTTGCCGCGTGGCTGCGGCAACCAAAGCTGCGACTCGAAATTCCGCACACGCACGGCACCACGCCGGTCTCAGTTACATTGAAACTTTAGCGCGCTCGACGGACCGGATCCTGGCCGATGTTCAACACGATCTTGCCTCGGGTGTGGCCGGTCGCGATTTGGTCCTGCGCCTGCACCACCTGCGTCATTGGAAAAGTCTGCGAGATCACGGGCGTAAGCTTTTTTGCTTCCATGAGTTTGCTCAATTCCTCCAGCACTCCGGCCTTGGGCGTGCAACGCAGCGTCACGCCGCGGATGCCATGCGCATCGAGCGTCTCCGGCTTCGGTTCGTCGACGATCGACACAATGATTCCGCCTTTTTTCACGACGCCGTAAGACCGTTCGAGCGTATCTCGACCAACCGTGTCCAGCACGACATCTACATCCTTTGCAACGTCTTCGAACTTTGTGCGGGTGTAGTCGATGGCGACATCCGCTCCCATTTGCCGGAGGAAGTCCTGGTTGGCTGTGGATGCTGTTGCGAAAACCTTCGCGCCTCTCGCCTTCGCAATCTGGATAGCTAAATGACCTACGCCACCTGAGCCGCCGTGAATCAACACTGATTGGCCCGGGCGCAAATTCGCAGTATCGATCAACGCCTCCCATGCCGTCGCGCCGGCCGCTCCCGCGCCAGCGGCTTGCGCGAAACTGACGGCGCCCGGTTTCGGCGCGAGCTCGTCATCTTTGGCAGTGACAAATTCTGCGTAACCTCCCTCGCCTTTCAAGGTGAAGAATGCGAAGACGGCATCGCCAACTTTGTATTTGGTTACTTTGTTCCCGACTTTTTCCACGATACCGGCCGCGTCCATTCCCGGAATGAGGGGAAAACTGCCGACCAGTTTCGCCAGGTAACCTTTGCGGATCGCCACGTCGACCGGGTTGATCGACGCTGCGACGACCCGAATAAGGACTTCATCGTCGGCTGGCTCGGGTCGCGCCACGTCTTCAAGCTTCAACACCTCTGGTCCACCATAAGAGTGGATGACAATGGCGCGCATCTTCCCGCTCTCCGGCCCCGGCAAGCCTCCTAATGCTGTCACTCCAGAAACAATCAGCGCAGTCAATCCGGCGACCTTTCCGCTTTTCATGGATTCGATAATCACTCCGAAACGCGAACGAAAGATCAGTCGACACTCTCTTCGTTACTCAATGAAGAACTCACGCGCTCTTTTCAAGACTTCATCGAGTTTCGGTTCGGTGACTTTTCCGAGTGAGTGAAGAATGAGGTGATGTTCGAGCGTGAAAAGCCGTTGCGGGCGAATGTAGCACGGCTGATCGATTTGCCCGCGCTCACAATCGCTATTATCCAGCGTGACCGCAAAACCATCAAAATGCGCACGGCTGGTGATCTGGCATAGAATCAAATCGGCGCCTGGAAGATCAGCGATTACAAAAGCGGGCCGGCGCTTGCCAGTATCGTTTCTCGGAAATGGAATGACAACGATTTCCCCGGCTACAGGTTTGACCATGCGGCCTCCTCTTCCGGAGAGTTCCAGTCGCGACTAAGAACCGATTCGCTCAACTCCGCGCCATTGAACGGCTCATCGACCTCTTCATCGATCACCTCTCGCGTGCTCATAAGTCTGTTACTACGCGAACCTTGCTCTTGTCGCCACTTCAATCAAGCATCGGCATTCCAAAGGCGTTTTCGAAAATAGTCTTTCCAGGCTTGTGGTAGTGCGGGTAGCTCAGTGGCGTGCCGAAGAAGCTCCTGGTTTTGGGAATCGACCGTGTAAAGGTTCACAATCTCCGTGATCGTGACGCCGGCTTCCTGTTTCTCGGTGAATTCGATCGCCTCGCCAGTCTGTACTTCTCCTTCGCGAATCACTGCAAGGTAAAACCCGCTGCGTTTGCTCTCGAGAAAACGTTTCACCATGTCCCTGCGATTAAATCGAAGCCCAAGCTTGAAGCACGGCATCCGCGGTTGCGTCACCATAAACTCGGTTGAACCAATCCGAATGCGGTCGCCGATTTTTGTCTGGTCCTCCAGGATACCTTCACTGGTGAAGTTTTCGCCGAAGGCTCCCCACGGCAGTTCAAGGTCAGGTAACTGAGTTCGCCAATAGGAATAATGTTCGCTTGGGTAAACGTAGACGGCTTTATCGACTCCTCCGTGCACTGAAAGATCGGATTGTTGATCACCATCCAGGTTCAACGCGGAAGCGTGAACGCGACCTTGAACCGGGTACTTCCAAATCGACGTCCGCACGGTTTTGCCACCAGCTGTAATCTCTCGCGGCAGTCCAACATTCACAGAAATCAGCTTCATAGGGCAATGACGCGTCGGGCTGAATTTACGCTAAGCATCTAATCGGAAGTTCGTTTCGGCAAGACGCGTACACTATCCGGAGAACGGAACGCCTCGACAGAGAGAGCGGGTACGGGATTCCGGCTTCGCGTAAACGGTCAAGCTTTGAAGACAAATGTTAGAATTTGCGGCGGCGAGCAGCCTGTATGACGACGCCCCCATCCACGCGACAAGCGGTCACCAACTGCTGGACGACTGGAGCGGAGGAGACGAGAGAGCGCTTGATGAAGCGCTGGAAAAGCTGGCCGAGTTTGATCGCCGCAGATGCTTCCACCCTCTGGCCAAGCGCAAGTGCAATGAGAATAAAAGCGGATCGCGAACGGAGAATGCTGAAAAGTGAACCGCGAGTAATTATCGTCATGCTGTAATTTCGTTCTTTCTAGTTTGCAGTTTTCTTGCGCCACTCGCGTGAGGGGAGCGCCGATTCGGGCGCATCCCACTTCACGCGTTTGTTAGGAATGGCGCTGCACTGTTACGGGAGTGGCGCGCCAGGGAGAAAGTTCTTCGAAGACATCGCCGCGACTCCGGATTGATCGTCTCCGTCGAAGTGTCCGGGAGCCGAGCCAGGTACGCAATCTTCATCATCATTCGGATCGGCGAACCAGAAGACTATGTGGTTTAGCTCCGTACGCACGCCGGTGATGTTGTTAAAGGCGAAAGCCTCATCGATGATGGCATCCACGCGGACGGACCCCCTGCCCGCCGCATTCGTGGTGAAATCCGCGATATACTGAACCGCGCCGAAGGGGGGCACCGGCATTTCGGTCAGGAAGACCGCAAATGTCGTATTGGGCCGCAGGCCCTCGGCACGCAAATCCAGAGTATCCACACCGCGATCGTCCTCCCTCGAAAACACGGTAACGGTCGCCGCCGCGTTCGGCAGGCAGGATGCGATGGCATCTGAAGCCGGTACCAGGTCGAACCTGGAGGGGCTTAGGTGCGGGGCATGAGGAGTCTCTGACCTGACTGGGATACCCTGCGCGTCCGCAGCCAGGTGAACTGAGAGTAGCACCGATAGCAAGCCAAGGGCCGCTATGACCGTCGAACGAATTGGCAGCTTCATCGCTGCATGCTTTTCTCTGCAAGCAGTCGAACGCTGATGATTGTTTAAGTTAGTTACTGATTGTTTAGTTTGCATATGTATTTCTTGTTTAGGTTTGGTTTCTGTTTTGGTTTTCCCGGCGCGTCTGTTGTTTGTGCCGGTTCATGTGGTAAAGCGGAAAGGCCGCCTGAAACCCGCCAA
The DNA here is from genome assembly GCA_046731855.1 of Verrucomicrobiota bacterium. Taxonomy (GTDB): domain Bacteria; phylum Verrucomicrobiota; class Verrucomicrobiia; order Chthoniobacterales; family UBA10450; genus Udaeobacter. Next base: position 14,130 of record JBKPLX010000094.1, read on the forward strand.
GACTCCGTAGTTTTTTTTGATCGCCTCCCGGCTGGGCTGTTAAAACCCCTCGATCGTGTTAGAATTTGCGGCGTCGAGCAGTCTGTATGACGACGCCCCCAACCACGCGACAAGCGGTTACCCAACTGCTCGGCGACTGGAGCGGCGGAGACGACGGAGCGCTGGAGAAGTTGTTCCCGCTAGTGCAACCCGAATTGCACCGGCTCGCTCACCATTACATGAGTCGGGAGCGCGCCGGCCACACCCTGCAAACCACCGCTATTCTCAACGAAGCCTATCTGCGGCTGGTCGATAATACGAAGCCGGTCTGGCAAGGCCGCAGCCACTTTATCGCGGCGGCCGCGCAGTTGATGCGGCGCATCATGGTTGACCATGCCCGTGAACGTCGCTCACTCAAGCGTGGCGGCGGCGCGCTGAAAGTAACCCTGGATGAAGCCGCGTTAGTAACAGAAGCGCGATCGGACGAATTACTAGCTCTCGATGAAGCGTTGGATAGATTGGCCGCGCAGGATGCGCGCAAAAGTCAGATTGTTGAACTTCGCTACTTCGGCGGTTTGACGGTCGAAGAGACGGCTGAATTTTTGAAACTCTCTCAGCGGACGGTGGAGCGCGAGTGGACCATGGCCAAGGCCTGGCTTTACCGGGCGCTCGAGGAAGAAACCTGATGAAGGCTGAGCGCTGGAAACAGGTCAACGATCTTTTCCAGTCAGCCGTCGAACGTGCGTCCGGGGAGCGGGCCGCATTTCTTCATGAGGCTTGCCACGGTGACGAAGGCTTGCGGCGGGAGGTGGAGACTTTGCTCACCTCTTATGAGAGGTCGGAGAATTTCATTGAATTACCGGCGTTCGAAGTTGCTCCCGAGCTGGTGACTAACGACAAAGCGGGCGCATTGGTTGGAAAAGTGATTAGTCATTATCGGATCGAGTCACTCATCGGTGTCGGCGGAATGGGCGAGGTTTATCTGGCGCGGGACGAGCAACTCGGGCGCAAAGCCGCGCTCAAGCTTCTCCCGGATAGCCTGACGACGGACGAGACACAGTTGAGCCGGTTCAAAAATGAGGCGCGCAGTGCCTCGGCATTAAATCATCCGAACATTCTAACGGTTTACGAGATCGGCGCGGAGGGAAACCTGCTATTCATCGCGACGGAATTCATCGAAGGCATCACCCTGCGCGCATCGCTCGCGCGCGGAAGGATTAAACCGCATGCTGCCTTGGAAATTGCCGTTCAAGTGGCCTCGGCGCTGGCTGCCGCGCACGAAGCAGGCGTCGTGCACCGCGACATCAAACCGGAGAACATCATGCAGCGACCGGACGGGTACGTGAAGGTGCTCGATTTCGGGATTGCAAAACTGACCGAGCAAAGGCTGTCTTCGGACGATCATACAAGCAAGACAACGGCGACGCTGCAAACGCGACAGGGGCTGGTGTTGGGCACGGCGCGTTACATGTCTCCGGAACAGGCGCGCGGCCAGAAGGTGGACGCGCGCTCGGATATTTGGAGCCTCGGCGTAGTACTCTACGAAATGGTGGGAGGGAACCCGCCGTTCCGCGGCGAAACGCCGAGCGACTGTATTGCCTCCATCCTAACAACGGAGCCGCCACCTTTATCGGGCGTGTTGCCGGATGTTCCACCCCATCTCGAATCCATTCTGCAAAAGGCTTTGCGCAAGAACAGTGATGAACGTTACCAGACGATCAACGAGATGCTGGCCGATCTCCGTGCTCTCAAGGGCGAACTGGAAACGGACAGCTCCTTGCCGCAGACCAAAGCGTCGGCTGGCTCTATCGTCAGCAAAATCAAACGTCATAAGCGGGGCGTTTTACTCACTCTGGCTGTGGCGCTCCTGGCTGCCGCGGCAGTCGCCTATTCCTTTTTCTTTGTCGCCCCGGCGCCATTACCAAACGAAAAATCGATAGCTGTTCTGCCTTTCGAAAACTTGAGTGAGGAAAAATCCAACGCCTACTTCGCCGATGGAATCCAGGACGAAATTCTGACCCGCCTATCAAAAATCGCGGATCTGAAAGTGATCTCGCGCACGTCCACGCAGCGTTATAAGAAGAAATCTCAAAAGCCTTCTGAGATTGCGAAGCAACTCGGTGTCGCCAATCTCCTGGAAGGGAGTGTCCAGAAGACCAATGATCAGGTGCGCGTGAATGTGCAATTGATTCGAGCCGCGAATGATTCACATCTCTGGGCAGAGACCTTTGATCGCAGAGTGACTGACATCTTTTCCGTCGAGAGTGAGGTAGCCAAAGCAATTGCCGATCAGTTACGGGTGAAACTCACTGGTCAGGAAGAGCAAGTCATTGCGGCTAGACCGACAGATAATCCTGAAGCTTACGATGCCTACCTGCGTGGTCTTGCTTACACGCTGAAAACGGGAAACTCACCAGCCAACACGCTTGCGGCACAGAAACATCTTAAAGAAGCGGTGCGCCTGGACCCGAAGTTCGCGCTTGCCTGGGCGCTGCTGTCATACGTCGATGCGCTCGGCTATCTCACACTCACTCTTCAACCAACGGTTGCCATCCGCGAAGAAACCGGGCAGGCAGCCGAAACGGCGCTCACTCTTCAGCCCAATCTCGGTGAGGCCATAATGGCCAGGGGATACTATTACTATGCCTGCCTGAAAGATCACGACGCAGCGGTGCGTTACTTTGAGCAAGCACGTCAGTTTCTCCCGAATAGCAGCCAGATTCCTGAATCCCTTGCCTACGTCGCGCGCCGGCGAGGTCAGTGGGACCGGAGCGAGTCCTACTTCAACGAAGCTGAGCGGCTCGACCCGCGCAACGTTTCCCTGCTCACCCAACATGCCCAATCCTACATGATAGTTCGCCGTTTCCCCGAGGCGCTGCGAAAGTTTGATCAGGTGCTCGATGTAATACCGGACGACCTGGATACTCTTGCGCAGAAGGCGGGAATCGCACAAGCACAGGGCGACCTTCCGCGGGCTGCTGCGTTACTCGCTCCGCTGCGTCCCCCCGCCGACGACACCGGCGCCTTAGAAATACAGGTTTACCAGTCGATTCTGGAACGTCGTCCTGCACAAATGATCTCCCGGCTAAAAGAAATACTTGCCACGCCTGACCCGGCGTTGGGTTATAACAATGGCGAACTGCGCTTCTGGTTAGGCTGGGCGCAAGACGTCGCAGGGGACCATGCCGCAGCCCAGGAAAGTTGGCGACAGTCGCGCAGCGAACTGGAACCGTTCCTCAAAGAACAGCCGGATAACTATATCCTCATCGGAGATCTCGCGCTCGCCAATATGGCCCTTGGTGACAAAGCCGCGGCGTTAGCCCTCGCGGAGCAGGCTATGACCGTGCTCCCGCTCGAGAAAGATGTGGTAGATGGTCCCGCGCCGATCGAGATTCTCGCCAGGGTGGCAGCACAACTGGGAGAGCGAGACCGGGCCATCGCCGCGTTGCAGAAATTGTTATCGATACCGTCCGAGGGCGCACTAGCTTCACGCGTGCCGCTCACTCCTGCCCTGCTTCGGCTCGATCCGATGTTCGATCCGCTCCGGAACGATCCGAGCTTCCAAAAACTGATATTGGAACCTAACCAAAAAGCTTTCTAATCACCGTTTCGGATAAGGTTCGCTCCCGCTTCCTGAAATTCCCTCGCTTTTTCCTCAAGCCCTACTTCGATAGCCGCATTTTCATCAATTCCTTTTTGCGCCGCATATTTTCTGACATCCTCGGTGATCTTCATGCTGCAGAAGTGTGGACCGCACATACTGCAGAAGTGCGCAGTCTTGGCGCCTTCTGCGGGAAGCGTTTCGTCGTGGAACTCGCGTGCGGTCTCGGGATCGAGTGAGAGATTGAATTGATCTTCCCAGCGAAATTCGAAACGCGCTTTGCTAATGGCGTTGTCGCGGTATTGCGCGCCGGGATGACCTTTCGCCAAATCGGCGGCGTGCGCGGCAATCTTGTAAGCGATGACGCCGTCTTTGACGTCTTTCTTATCAGGCAAACCGAGATGTTCCTTCGGCGTGACGTAACACAACATCGCTGTGCCGTACCAGCCAATCATCGCCGCGCCGATTGCGCTTGTGATGTGATCGTACCCAGGGGCGATGTCGGTAGTGAGTGGTCCGAGCGTGTAGAACGGCGCTTCGTCGCACCACTCGAATTGTTTCTCCATGTTTTCCTTGATCATGTGCATGGGAATATGGCCCGGCCCTTCGTTCATCACCTGCACGTGCTGCGCCCACGCGCGTTTCGTTAGCTCGCCTTGTGTGTAAAGCTCGGCGAACTGCGCTTCGTCGTTTGCGTCCGCGATTGATCCCGGTCGCAGGCCGTCGCCGATAGAAAAGCTGACGTCGTACGCGGCCATGATCTCGCAGATGTCGTCCCAATGGGTGTAGAGAAAGCTTTCCTGATGATGCGCCAGACACCATTTGGCCATGATCGAGCCGCCGCGTGAGACGATGCCGGTGGCGCGGCGCGCGGTGAGCGGAATGTAACGGAGCAACACGCCGGCGTGGACTGTGAAGTAATCGACCCCCTGCTCTGCCTGTTCGATCAGCGTATCGCGATAGATTTCCCAGGTCAGTTCTTCGGCGCGGCCACCAACTTTTTCGAGTGCTTGATAAATCGGCACCGTACCAATGGGCACGGGCGAGTTGCGAATGATCCATTCACGCGTGGCGTGGATGTTTTTGCCGGTGCTGAGATCCATTACCGTGTCGGCGCCCCATTTGGTCGCCCAACGCATCTTCTCGACTTCTTCCTCGATCGAGGACGCCACGGCGCTGTTGCCGATATTGGCGTTAATTTTTACCAGGAAATTGCGGCCGATAATCATCGGCTCAGACTCGGGATGATTGATGTTTGCGGGGATGATGGCGCGGCCGCGAGCAACCTCTTGCCTCACGAATTCGGGGGTGATCTCTTTTGGAATCGTTGCACCAAAAGAATCGCCGGCATGTTGTTGGCGGAGATCGTTGCGCGCGATTTCTTCTGTAGCGGCGCTCTGCGAGCGCCGATCTTCAACGTTTCGGCGGTCATAGACCGCCGCTACAGCAGCGCGCCCCATGTTCTCCCGAATGGCAATGTACTCCATCTCGGGCGTAATGATTCCCCGGCGCGCGTACCAGAGCTGCGTAATCGGATGGCCCGCCGATGCGCGCAACGGTTTCCGGCGCGAGGGCGCGCCACCTCCATTGGGCGTTGGGCGTTTCGCAGCGATAGCCGCGTGCTTGGTAGACAAATAGCCATCATCAATTGGCCTAACGACTCGTCCTTCGATTTCCTCTACATCTCCGCGCTTCAGGATCCAATCGCGGCGCAATGGCGGAAGCCCTTGTACTGGGTCAAGCGTCACGCTTGGATCGCCCCATGGGCCGCTGGTATCATAAACGCGAACCGGCTCGTTTATTTCGATCTCGCCATTCATCGACTTCGTAGGCGCAAGCGAGATTTCCCGGAACGGCACGCGAAGGTCAGTATGCAATTTCCCCGCGACGTAAACCTTGCGCGAATTTGGTAATGACAAATTCGTTGTAGCGGTGCTCTGCGGGCGCCGATCTTCACGTTTTCGGCGGTCATAGACCGCCGCTACAGGATCGCCGTTCTTATTCGTGTCCATTCGTGGTTAAACAAAAAGCCATGCGCAGTCGCGCGCATGGCTAAGATTTCCAGTCCGGCATCGGACCCTCGCTCCCTTCGGCGGCATTACCCGCATCAGGTTCAAGGGGTCTCCAGTTTCACACCGGACTCTCAGCCATTGCGGCTCCCCCGCAGTATTGCTTCTCGGTCAGAATAGGACTCGCACAAGCGAAGTCAATTTAACTGTAGTGGCAGCCGTGCCGGGTGCGGAAGGCAGAAAATTGCAGACGACACGCCTGCCAACCACAGGAAGCTGTCTATAGCTGAACCAAGACTCTATCCCGCGGGCGATGTCTGCGGCGCCACTTTCGAGTCGGTGTGAAAAATGCCGACCCATTGACCGTTGGCCATGTGCCAGACCGAGCCAACATTGTAGGTGCCCGAGACGTCCTTGCCGTCCGCTGTCGCCTCGATTTTGGCCTTGTAGGTAACGATGGCAGTCTTCTTATTCGGAAACACGACGTTGAACTCGCTCAAGTCGAACGATTTCATTTCTGTCTTTGATATCGCGTCCACCTCCTGCTGCAGGTTGTGCATTCCGTCGGCGTATACGGTAACAAGGTCCGTAGAAAGAAGCTTCTTAAACTCATCCGCTTTCTTGTCCTTGAACGCCTGCCAGGCCGCTTTTTCCTTGGAGATAATCGCTTCTTTGTCGCCAGTCGCGGCGAATGAAATCGCAATCGTCGCGAGTAGCACCGCCATAATGTAGGTAATCAATTTTTTCATGACGTTGATCCTTTCGTTAGGGTTGAATGCCAAGATTAGCCTGCTGATCGCGAGCAGAGTCAAGGTCAATCAACTGCAGAGGTCCGCCTGAGGCGGATGCCGCTGCGAAACGAAGAAATTGCAGGCGACATCTGGCTTAGCCGGACCACCACAGGAAAAACCTCAAGGAACAATGGGGGCGGACTCGAGAGATGCTCTCGGAGTTGACGCTTGCTGCGCTGGAAGAAACTTCGACTTGCCGACAAGCTCCATCAGACTTGTGTCTGCTTCCTTCAATTCCGCATCCTGAACAACGAAATCACTCGGCGACGACTTGATTTGTTTGCGATAATCCGCGACGAGCAATGGCGGCTGCTTCTTGGTTCCCAAGGCCCGATAACTCTCGATTCCAACGCCGATGGCGCGCGCGAGCTTTGCGCGCCAGTCTTTTTGCGCAATCAACTTGCACTCGCCTTTTTCTGTTAGAAAACCGCCTTCGATTAGCACTGCCGGGACTTTCGTAAGACGAAGCACTGCAAACCGCGCGCGTTTGATGCCGCGGTCGTACTCGGGCAGGTGACCGAGCAGGGAATGATAGATGCACGCCGAGAGCGCCATGCTTTGCGCATCAACAGTGCTGCCGGGTTGTGTGTTGAGCGCACTCGGGGCTACCGCGCTGTCGGACGTGGACGGCGCTCCCCGCGGTGTAAACGAAAAGATTTCGAATCCCGTCGCATTTGGATCGTCGTTCGTCGCATTGAAATGAATGCTGACGAAAATCGAATCGCGCCCGGCATTTGCGATCTGCGCCCTAACTTCAAGCGGCACAAAGTAATCGCCCTCGCGCGTCATGATCACGCGCAATCCTTTTGCCTGTAACAAGGGGCGTAGTTTCCGCGCCACATCGAGCGCAAAATCCTTCTCGTAACCATAACGGCTCACCTGGCCTCTGTCATAGCCGCCATGACCTGGATCGAGAACGACAGTCTGAACCTTGCCAACGTTTTGAACACGATGCGGTCGCACCAGTGGTTCAATGGTCTTGGATACGTCCGTGCGCGAAACCAGATATTTTCCATCCTGTTCGATAACAGGAAAGCACAACCAACTGCGCGCTCCGTTGATCATCACCTCACGGCTGCCGCTGACGAATTCCAACGGATTCTTTACCGTCTCGAATTCCACTTGCCCTCCGGAACCGGCGATGCCTGCCGGCAATCCGTAAAACTGCGAAATATTTTCGACGCTCAGGTAGTCGCTGCCACGTACTTTGATAATCTTCCAAGTATCCGCAGCAGATGCTGCTCTTTGTGATATGGCGATGGCGCTGGCCAGGAACGCGACTGCGAACCAACGTTTCACTGGGAGGACCATGCCTGCGCAATTGTATTGAAAACCCGCCTAATCTCAAATGAAGCGGATCAGTAATTCTCGGTTCTCCCTTGAGAAGCGGGAAGAGACCCATGCTCGCGGTTCATCCAATTTTCCTGTTCGTTAAAACTGACAATTGACTTGCTGTTTTTTTTCGTTAAAGACCGGGAAATGTTTTTGCCTCCCCGACGCATCAGCTGGTCCTCCATCACATCGTTTCTGCTGGGTTCAACGCTGCTTTTTGCGGTCTCGGCTCACGGCGCTCAAAGGTTTCCTAAGTGTTGTGTCTGGCGCGTGACCAATGCGAAGGCGCCGTTTTATCTCGTGGGCTCGATCCATGCGCTCAGCAAAAGTGATTATCCCCTCCCCGTGCCGTATGAAATCGCGCTAAGAAACAGCAAGCGTTTTCTGTTCGAGTTCGATCCGAATCGGCATGTCGAATTCGAAAGGAAATTTGAGGCGGCCGGCAAATATCCTCCGGGACAGGATATCCGTTCAAAAATTGACCCCGACCTTTTCACCTGGCTTCGCCAGAATGTTACGGCTGTCAAACCAGACAATCGCCGGGCAAGACGGGAACGCGGCGGAAATTTCGACAGCGAGTTCGGCTATAAGCCTTGGTGGATCGCGCAGCATCTCGTTGGACCTGCGACGTACAGCAAAAGTTCGCTCTCGCATGGCTTGGACAATTACTTTGTCGACCACGCGATAAGGGAGAAAAAGGAAATCGCCGGTCTCGAATCGGTGGACGAGCACGTGGCCGTCATGGGTGGTTTGTCCGATCGCGACAGCGAATTCATTCTGCGTGACGCGCTCGACCAACCCAGGAATGCTGAAAAGGAATTCAGCCGGATGCATAAGGCGTGGCTTAAAGGCAATACCGACGCGCTTTGGGCAGGTGACAGCCGGCTGCGCGAACAAGCTCCCTGGATCGCGGCGCGCTTTGTCGATAACCGTAACGTCAAATGGATTCCACGGATCGAAGCCGAACTGAAACGCGGCAAGCCCACCGCGATTGTCGCGGGAGCGTTGCACTTCTCCGGTCCAAATAGCGTCATCAAACTGCTGGAAAAGCGCGGATACAAAATCGAGCAGCTGTAGGCGCGCGAACGGGTCTTCGTTTGTTTCTTGGCCTGCGTTACCCTGCGCGCCGGACCAATGTCTCGTAAAGCGCTTTCGTCTTTTGTGCGATCGACGCCCAACTAAAGTGTTCTTCCACACGTTTGCGTCCTGCTTTGCCGAATTTTTCTCGCAGTTGTCGATCTTTCATTAGTTGATTGACGCGCTCGGCAAGGTCTCGCGCGAATTTCTCCGGGTTTGCTGGCTCGAACGACCCTTCCTTAGTTTGTTCGAGTGGAACCAGAAATCCAGTCTCGCCATCGACAACGACCTCCTTAATTCCGCCGACAGCGCTCGCAACCACCGCGGTCTCGCACGCCATTGCCTCAAGATTAATGATGCCAAACGGTTCGTAGATCGAAGGGCAAACGAACACGGCTGCATGGGAATAAAGTTCGCGCGTAGCCGCCTGATCCACCATTTCATTGATCCAGATGACTCCAGGCCGGTGTGCTTTCGCGCGCTCCACCGCTGCTCTCATTTCTTCGCCCATCTGCGGCGTATCGGGCGCAGCCGCGCAAAGAACGATTTGGAAACCGCGATCCATGAATTGGATTGCGTGCAGCAGGTGTTGGAATCCTTTCTGGCGGGTGATCCGACCGACAAACAGCAGATATGGTTGATCTGGATCGATCCCGTACCGCTTTAGTGCAGCGATGGAATCGACCTTCCGATATTGTTCCAGGTCGATTCCATTGTGAATCACGTGCACTCGCGCACGATCCACATCGAACAGTCGCTCGATGTCGCCTTTCGTCTCGCGCGAGACGGCAATGATCGCGTCCGCCATCTCCAGCGCGGTTTTCTCTACCCAAAGCGAGAAATCGTAACCGCCGGCGAGCTGTTCGCGCTTCCACGGTCGCAGCGGCTCGAGGGAGTGAACCGTAATCACCAGCGGAATTCCGTAATTCTTTTTGGCCAAAATCCCGCCGAAATGGCTGTACCACGTGTGACAGTGAACGAGATTGGCGTCGATATTTGTAGTGTTGAAATCGGTGCATCGCTGCACCGCGCCGAAAACAGAGTGCAACGGTTTCGGGCAAGTGAAATTGCTCGTGTCAATTTCGTAGCCGGTGACCTTGAGATTGCCTTCTTCGAGGCGCTGATCGCCAAAGCAACGAACTTCCACCGGCATCATCTTCGCCAGCTCGCGCGTAAGAAACCCGACGTGAACGCCGGCGCCGCCGTAAATATGCGGCGGATATTCGTTTGTTAGAAAAAGGACCTTCAAGCGCGTGAAAGAATTAAATGACGAAGCAAGAATGTCGAATGACGAATGACGAATGACGACAAAGTTCAAATGACGAACAACCGCATGCGAAGACCGAGATGCCTCGGAGATTAGTTATTTGTTCATTCCTTCGTCATTCAGCTAGCTTTGCACTTTCAACAGAAGCACCGGCACCTCCACTTTGTGGCGCACTTTGTCGACAGTCGCCCCGTAAAGTATGTCGCTGATGAAACGGTGACCGTGCGTCGTCATCGCAATGAGATCGACATTTTTCTCCCGAGCGAGTTTGATGATCTCGTCCGAGGGTTCGCCTAACGCCAGAACAGCATCGCAGGAAAAACCTTCTGCGGTCAGTTCACGGCTGCGTTTTTCCAGATAAAGCCGGTCCTGTTTCATTTCTTCGCTCTCTGCGAGCTTGAGCTGATCGAAATTGCGCGCCACCCAGCCATCGGCCACATGAACGAGGAGCAGTTTCGCGCCAGCCATTCGCGCAAGAGACTTGATATGGGTGAGAATGGTCTCATCGGCTGGGCTGTTCTCGAGCGGGATGAGGATATGATGGTACATTTCAAAAACGACGAATGACCCGCCTTCGCTTGGCTACGGCGCGGCAGGCGAATGATGAATGACAAAAAGGCGGTCGAGAGCATTTGATCATTTGGTTATTTTTCATTCATCCGACATTCGTCATTCGAGCTTCGATTTTTTATTCGGGCATTGGCAAACCGATGAACCCATAGAACGCCTTACGAACCGCATCTGGCATAAAGATATCGAAGAGCAGCTTCACGTTAAGCACAATGATAATGCCGGCTGCCGTCCAGCCCAGAATTTTCACCCAAAGACGGTTGGCAAACTCGCCCATTTTCGCCTTTTCCCCTGTAAACCGCATCAAAGGCCAAACGGCAAAACCGAGCTGCATGCTCAATACGACCTGACTGGCAACGAGCAATTCCGTAGTCTTGCCTTCACCGAAAATAC
>JBKPLX010000095.1:0-16912 GCA_046731855.1 Verrucomicrobiota bacterium
TCGGAATTTCAATGCCCTTAGCGAAGCGAAAGCCACAGACGATTGACGAGTATCTCGCGACAGCGAAGCCGGATCAGCGGCGGACGCTGGCGAAACTCCGGAAAACGATCCATGCCGTCGCGCCGAAAGTGGAGGAGTGCATCAATTATGGAATTCCTGCGTTTCGCCTGAATGGACGTTCGCTCGTTTTCTTCGGCGCATGGGCGAATCACTGCTCGTTCTATCCAGGCAGTTCCAGGACGCTGAAAAAATTTAAGAGCGATCTAAAAGGTTTTCAGATTACCAAAGGTACAATTCGCTTCTCGCCCTATAACCCGCTGCCGCCGGAGTTGGTGAAAAAACTGGTCAAAGCACGGATGGCGGAGAACCGGATTTAACAAGCTCATGCCGAAATTCAGCCCACGCCGTTTAGCGCAACGATCATATGAAGCTTTTGCTGCAGGCGATCGGAAATTTTTTGAGCAGCATCTTGCCGAGGATTTTACTTTCTCGAGTCCACTCGATGTGGGGCTTGATCGTGCTGGATATTTCGCAAGGTGCTGGCCCGGAGCCGGGCAGGGGCAAAAGTTCAATTTTTTGCGCTTCATAGAACACGACGATGAAGTCGTTGTAACCTATGAAATGACGAAGCCGAATGGAGATAAGGGGCGCAATACGGAAATCATGCGGATTAAAGACAACAAAATTGTGAGTATAGAGGTCTATTTTGGTTGGGACGTTGTGCCGAATCATTAAATCACTAAGGAGAAACACAATGAGTAGCGTTCGAGTTCTGGTTGGTACACGAAAAGGGGCGTTCATCCTGACAGCGGATGGCGCGCGCAAACGATGGAAAGTCAGCGGCCCGCATTTTGCGGGCTGGGAAATTTATCACGTAAAAGGTTCGCCGGTCGATCCGAACCGCATTTATGCATCGCAAACCAGCGGGTGGTTCGGCCAAATCATCCAACGTTCCGATGACGGCGGAAAAAAGTGGAACACGCCCGGGAGCACGCCGGAGGACTTGAAAAGTCCCGATGGCATGCCGAGAGGCGAGAGCAACAAATTCGTTTACGACGGTGTACCGGGCACACATCAATGGTATGATGGCACGCAGCATCCATGGGAGTTCAAACGGGTTTGGCATTTGGAACCGTCACTGAGTGATCCCGAGCATGTTTACGCCGGTGTGGAAGACGCGGCGCTGTTTGAATCGAAAGACGGCGGCGCATCTTGGAAGGAATTATCAGGCCTCCGAAAACACGATACCGGCCCGAAATGGCAACCGGGCGCGGGCGGCATGTGTCTGCATACAATTCTTCTCGATCCGCAAGATCCACAAAAAATATACGTGGCAATCTCGGCCGCGGGGACTTTCCGCACCGATGACGGCGGAAACACGTGGAAGCCGGTCAATCACGGGCTGCATTCAGAATATATTCCCGATCCGGCTGCAGAGGTCGGCCATTGCGTCCATCGGATCGCGATGCATCCGTCGCGCCCCAATAGGTTATTCATGCAAAAACATTGGGACGTGATGCGCAGCGATAACGGCGGCGATTCGTGGCGGGAAGTCAGCGGAAATTTACCGAGCGATTTCGGTTTCCCGATTGATGTGCACGCCCATGAGCCCGAGACAGTCTATGTGGTACCGATCAAGAGCGATTCTGAGCATTATCCACCCAGTAGCAGGCTGCGTGTGTATCGCAGCCGGACTGGTGGCAACGAATGGGAGGCGCTCACCAAAGGCCTGCCGCAACGCAATTGTTACGTAAATGTTTTGCGCGACGCCATGTCTGTAGATTCGCTGGAGCCGTGCGGCATTTATTTTGGAACTACCGGCGGCCAGGTTTACGGATCGGCGGACGCTGGCGATAGCTGGAAGCCAATCGTGCGCGATCTGCCAGCGGTACTTTCAGTGGAGGTGCAAACGCTGCCGTGATTCGCGTTGTATTGCCGCCTCATTTGCGCACGTTGGCGCGCGTCGATGGCGAGGTAGAACTCGACGTTAACGCTACCGTGACTCAGCGGTCCATACTCGACCAGCTCGAAACGCGATACCCCATGCTGCGTGGGACAATGCGCGATCATGCTACTCAACTGCGCCGGCCGCTGGTGCGGTTTTTTGCCTGTGGAGAAGATTTGTCGCATGAATCGCCAGATGCGCCGCTGCCCGAAGCCATTGCAAAGGGATCCGAGCCGTTTGTAATCATCGGTGCTATCGCAGGCGGGTGAGGCGATCCGCCGAGCCCTCGCAGCAGCAAACGAAGTGGCCGGCGAATGTCACACAAATATCGGTTGAACAATTCTTAATCAAAAATAAGGAGGAAGAATGAATAGTACAGAAGAAGTAGCAACAAAACTGGTGGACTATTGCCGCAAAGGCGAATGGAGGAAGGCGCTCGACGATCTCTACGCTAAAGACATTGTGAGCGTGGAGGCTCGTGAGATGGAAAACATGCCGGCGGAAATGCGTGGCATTGATCAAGTGCGGGGCAAAACCGACTGGTGGGAGAAGAACATGGAAGTGCACAGCGCGAAAGTTGGCGACCCGTTTGTGGCTCGCGACACCTTTGTTGTGCAGTTTGATATCGACGTGACCGAGAAAGCTTCCAAGAACCGAATGCAGATGTCGGAAGTGGGAATCTATAAGGTGAAAGACGGCAAAGTCGCGCACGAACAATTTCTGCCGCTCGCTCAAAAAAAAGAGTAACAGGAAAATAGTGCGAGGCTTGTTCCGCGCATTCGCGTTGGACTGGCAACGCGGTGATGCGTGGACGCTTTAATCAGCTTTCAATCGTTAGACCTTTCGGTGCCGGAGCGAGTTCGTTGCGGATGGCGCTTACCAGCGCATCGATTCGATCCACTGGCACATCGATGTCTTGCAGCAGGGCTTCGGCGAGGGCGGCGGCGGATTCAGCTTCGTCGTAGCGGATAATAGATGCGCCGGCCTGCAACAACGCATCGGACTGATTGATGTACTCGGCGCGGGCGATGATCCGAACCAGGGGCGCGACTTCGCGCGCGGATTGAATGATGCGCAAGCTGATATCTGCGCGTGGCACCGTAACAATCAGGTACGCTGCGGCGTCGAGTCTCGCGCCATGGAGAATGTCCGGACGCGAAGCATCACCGAAAAGCGCCTGCTTGCCCCGCTGTTGCAGCTCCACGACGACCTCGACATTGGTCTCGACGATGATCGGGTTGATCTCGAACTCGGCGAGCAGCCGCGTGACTGTTTGACCGACCGGTCCGTAGCCAACCACGATCGCACCCGGGTCCTGCATTCGTTCCGCGGCGATTTCGTTCGCGCCAGCTCCGAGCTTCTGACGTCGGCCGGCCAGCAACTTCGCGAGCAGCGGGCGCCGGGCCAGCAGTGGTTCGAGTGCGAGCATTCGACGGAAAATTAGCGGATTGAGACTGATGGAAACGACGACCGCTGCAACGAGCACGCTATTGCCGCTGCCTGGGATGAGACCGAGCGATTTGGCCGTATCGCCGAGGATGAACGAGAACTCGCCGATTTGGGCGAGCCCGCCGGCAACAGTCAGGGCGGTCTTTAGTGAATGTCCACCGATGATGACTATGCCAAGCGCGGCGAGTGGCTTGATGATTAGAATAATCGCGAGTAATCCGACAACGAGTCCAGGCGATTCAATGATTGCACGGTAATCGAAGAGCATCCCGACGGCGACGAAAAAGAGGACCGCGAATGCGTTGCAGACGGGCAAGCCGGTGAAGACGGCGACTCAACAGCGCCGACGAGTCGGAAGCAGCTTTAAACCGGCGGGGCGCGTTCGCGAAGCGTGAGGCTTCCGCGAGCAATGCCCGAATGAATTCTGGGCGGGTAAAGCGAGCATGCAGGGGAGTTGACGCGGCACAACGAAACGTCCCCGACAGAAGAGAAAAGCTGAACTGGTTGTTGGCGCTGCCCTTTCGAACACAGACTTTCGTCGGAGTCTTGGCGAGGACGCAGAAATTAATTTTCCCCTTGTCGTTAAATTGCTCGCGATGGTGCTGAGCGCCTGTTGTGGAGCTCTGGAGAGTTTGCAGACTCGGCGAGCAGAACGATGCGAGTGCAATAACGACGAGAGCGCTCACCGCCGATCTGATGGTCAGTTCGTCTCGACAGCATCGCTCACATCCGTTCCATACGGTTTAATCTTTTGGGACGCAAATGGCTTTATCTCGTCCATCCGCCGATTGCATGACCCCAACGCCGTGGATATGATCGCGCTCGTGTCCGCTCACCGTGATCGAAAGCATGATGGGAATTTTAGCACTCTCATTCGCGCCGAACTTTGTTTGTTCGTCGGTCTCGGCACCGCAGCAATTTTTTTCGGTACTGGAAGCGGGCTGGTGGAAATCGTCGCGCATCCGGTAGGCCTGATTGTTGTCTTCCTCTGGCTCTTTGCCGTTATTCTTTGGTCTGCCGTGTCCGTTGCGCGGCACGCCGACTGCCTTGCGATCAAATGGGGCGAACCTTACGGAACTTTAGTTCTGACGCTGTCCGCGATCACCATCGAAGTCGTGATGGTTTCTACAGCGATGTTGCATGGCGAAAACAACCCTACCCTTGGGCGGGACTCGATTTTTTCGGTGATCATGATTGCTCTCAACGGGTTTGTGGGCCTGGTCCTGCTGCTGGGCGGACTACGTCATGGTGAGCAGTATTACAATCTCCAGGGCGTCAACTCGTATCTTAACGTGATCATGACCATGGCCGTGCTGGGCCTTGTTCTGCCAAACTTCACCACCTCTACGGGCGACTCAACATTTTCAACTGAGCAGCAAATCTTTCTCATTGTGGTGTCACTATTTCTTTACGCGATTTTCCTGCTCATCCAGACGATGCGACACCGCGGCTATTTCATGGAATCAGAACAGGCAGCTGTAACGGCAGGTCCGGCTCATCACTCGTTGCGTGTACAATCGACAGCTTTTCATGCGCCGATGCTGCTTCTCTATCTGGTTATCGTGATTTTGTTGGCGGAAAAGTTTGCCATCCCATTGGACAACAGCATCGAGAAATTTGGCATGCCTCAGGAGTTTGGCGGCGCAATGATCGCAGCCCTGGTGCTTACGCCAGAGGGAATTGGTGCCGTCCAAGCCACTTTGCGAAATCAATTGCAGCGCTCTATCAACCTCCTGCTCGGTTCTGTGCTCGCGACCATCGGACTCACAATTCCAGCGGTGTTGACTATCAGCTTGATCACGAAACGACCGGTGACGCTCGGCGTGGAAGGCGGCAACCTGCCGCTGCTCCTTTTAACGCTGGGAGTGACTGTGGTTACGTTTACGAGCAGAAAGACAAATATCCTGCAGGGTTGCGTTCACTTGCTCCTCTTCGCAGTCTTTGTGCTTTTGATCTTTGCGCCGTGACGAGCTCAAGTTCGGTCATGGCTGCAGCGCCCGGTTGAGCGGTTCGTTCATTGGGAAGCGTTACACGTGTCTTTGCATTACAATAGCATCCGGTCCTTCGTGGGCGACTTTAAATCCAAATCGTTCATAAAGGCGCAACACCGGCTTACCCGCTACAAGCCTGACCGAAATTCTTGACTCATCAGGGTTCGCACGAACCAGTTGTGTCAGGAGAGCCGTGCCGATTCCATGTCGGCGGTGTTCCGGTTTCACCGCAAAGGCGAGTTCCGACGGTGCGTCAGGTTTGTGGACCGGCTTACGCAACCAAACGGCGCCAACCACTGATCCGTCTTTCTTGTCGTGCGCCACAAATCCGGTATCCCCCGCGCGACCCCAGCCGTCGGCGTAATGCGAGAACTCCGGTCGGCGCAGGATCTCGCGTGAAGGTTGGTGGTTACCTACGGAGGACAGCCCTTGATAAAGCATTTCCCGCAGAATCGGTTCGTCGTTGGCCAAGAGAGGTCGAATCTCGTAATCCATGGGTAAACGCGGTTTCTATTGTCGAGGATAATACGCAAAACGCCAGTCTGACATTGGCATGGAATGGAATCGTTTATGCCGACGCTCCTGAATTATCGTGCCTGAAATTCGTCGATGCATCGATCCTTGCGAGCGCTTAGCTTTTCAGTGTGGATCGGGATTACGTTCTAGGTACGCACAACGAGGAATTAGCGAGACTTGGATTGCAACATCGTGTCTGGCGCCCGGTAGTTTTAGATTGCTGGCAGAGGGCCGGTATCACGGTCGGCAAACGGGTCCTCGATGTGGGGGCAGGCCCTGGATATGCGACTGTCGATCTTGCGGAAATCGTCGGACCAACCGGCGAAGTGGTTGCACTTGAGCGTTCTGAAAACTTCATCCGCGCGATGGAAGAGGCCTGTCGCGCGCGATCGCTCGCGAATCTGAAGATTCATCAACTCGATTTAATGACGAATGAATTGCCCAGCGGCGATTACGACTTTTCCTGGTGCCGATGGGTCATGTCATTTGTGAATGATCCCGGCGTGCTGATCAAGAAACTAAGCAACGTCATGCGCAAAGGGAGCTTGGCAATTTTCCATGAGTACGGCCATTATGAGACCTGGCATTTTTTCCCGCGCTTGCCAAATCAGGAACGCTTCCGCGAACATGTGATTGCAACGTGGCGTGAATCAGGCGGTGAACCTGACGGAGCAGTCGCACTGGCAACGCTGCTTCCCGCGCACGCGTTCACAATCCGCTCTGCCAGGCCGCACCTGTTTTGTGTGCGTCCCGCAGACTACATGTGGCAATGGCCGGCCACATTTATTGAAACCTATCTTCCCCGGTTGATTGAGATGGGGCGCATTAATCAAGCGTTCGCGGATCAAGTTCGCGACGAACTGGCCAAAGCGGAAAAGAATCCGAATGCGCTAATGATTACACCATTGGTATTGGAAATTGTTGCCGAAAAACTCTAGGACTCGTGGTTAGCAAAGCCCGGTTGAGCTTTGGAGAAGCTTTTCAGCGGTTCCCATCAGACCGAGACGCGCTGCATCGGCTTTCAGCGCTGTAATCACCTCGGCGATTACAGTGTCCAGCGGCATGCCAAGTTGCTCCGCACCGCAAAGGATGTCCTCGCGGTTCACGGCCCGGGCGAACGCTTTGTCTTTCATTTTCTTCTTTACGGCTCGAACGTCGACGTCCTGAATGCTCTTTGTTGGCCGAACGAGTGCGACGGCGACAACGAAGCTGCTTAGTTCATCAACGGCATATAGCGTTTTTTCGAGTGGCGTTTCTCGTGAAACGTTAGCGTAGTCAGCGTGCGAAAGAATTGCGCGGCAGACTTCTTCGCTCCATCCGTGATCGTGAAGCCACGCAATTCCGACAAAGGGGTGGCCTTCCGTTGAGCTGCGTTCAGGATTGGGATGGCGTTCATAATCCATGTCGTGCAGAAGACCTACTGCTTCCCAAAGATCGACATCTTCGCCGCGCAATTCGGCAAAATGCTTCATCGAGTCGGCAACGGCATAGCAATGTTTCCGCAAACTCTCGGACGGAACCCAGTCGTGCAGGACATCTAGTGCTCTGGAAGCGAGTTTTTCACTCATTTTTGCAAGTTTAATGGATGGAAACGTTGTCGCCTGTTTTTATTTTGGTGTCAGCCGCGCGACGTCCCAGTTGGTCGGGCAAACACGAGAATGGCAGATAGCATGGCCAGTGAAGTCGCGATTCGTTTGGTGCGGTGAATAGCAATACCCCTTTTGTTGAGTGCAATCCACTTATGGAAACAGGATGCGTTTGAAATCTCTGCCTTATTCAAAGCTGCCGTACGAGCCGCCTTTTGCTGACCGTTGGGCAGTGGCGCTCAAAATCAAGAGCGCGCCGATTGAACGAAAGATCCCGCATTCAATAGAGGGTCATCCGGTCCGCATAGAGGCGAGGCGTAATCCGGCCAATGCGCCAACAGCCCTAAGTGGAATGGCCGGAAGCCAACGCGCGCCTTTACTGTTCCACTGAGAGCAGAACAGAAAGGCGCGTTGGAGACAAACGAGCTTGGAAATTAATCCTCTTCGACGATCACGCGATCGACCGCCATATTGGGGGCTGTTCCCGTGTAATGAACGCGGACGGGAACACCGACTTTAACTCTCGTTCTTACCGTGTTTTCGTCCAGAACCCTGCCGCTTCGAGTCACATACGTAACCGTTTTACCGAAGCGATAGCGAACCGGTCCGCTGCTTTCCTTGAGGACGATCGCACTTCCCGGAGTGTATTCCGTGATTGTCCCGGTTCCTTCTGTAGTGGTTGTTGTGGTGGTCGTAGTCCGCTGCGGCGGCTGCGGCACGGCTCGCTCATTCATGAGCGGTTGCCGCGTGGTTTGCCCCCACGCAACTGATGCCACCACTATCAAAGCAATGCTTAAGAGCATTTTTTTCATGATTTCCCCCTTCTTAGTTGAGTTGCGGCGTTGCTAAACGTTCTCCTCCCGCCTGAATGGAGCGGGCCCAAGAACACGCCTTTATAGTTAATTCGGATTTAGCCTCGGCAGCGGACGCGCAAAAAGTCTTTCATGCCCCTTGAAGCAGACTTTTGTCTGGGGAATTTTTCGCGTAGATGCCTTTATGAAATTTTGGATTGGCACATCAGGGTTTCAGTATGCCGAGTGGAAGGGAAGCTTTTACCCGGAAGATTTGCCCGCTGCAAAAATGTTGCCGTTTTACGCGGAACGCCTTTCGACTACCGAAATCAATTACACGTTCCATCGGATTCCCGCGCCGAAGACGATCGATAATTGGAAAACGCTAACGCCTGATAACTTTCGGTTTGCGTTGAAAGCGCCACAGAAGATCACCCATTGGTCAAAACTGCGTGAATGCGCGGATACGCTTCGATATTTCTACGATGTAGTCTTGGCGCTTGGCGAAAAATTAGGGCCGGTGCTGTTCCAGCTCCCGCCCAATTTCAAGAAGGACACGCTGGTACTGGCCGACTTCTTGAATGGTCTGCCTAGCGGAATGCGTGCTGCGTTCGAATTTCGTCACGAATCATGGTTCGATGACCAGGTGTTTGAAGCATTGCGGACACGGGGCGCCGCGCTGTGTATCGCTGATACGGAAAAACTGGAGACGCCCAGGGTCGTCACCACCGATTACGGATATCTGCGGCTGCGCCGCGAGGACTACGCGGAAAGCGACGTCGAACGCTGGACTAGATTTGTCCGCGAACAAGAATCAAACTGGCCCGAAGTCTTCGTTTATTTCAAACATGAAGAAGCAGGCATCGGCCCTAAGCTAGCGTCGCAAATGAAGGGATTGCTGAAGTAAAACTTCAGCGACCGTCCACCGCCCAACGCATCGGATGCCGAATTAAGCTTGCTGGTCTACTTGCCGAGGAGAATAAGGACCCCCGCGACGAGTGCCACCAGGTATAAAAGAAAAACAAACGGTCCGAGGTTTAAACCGAATCCTAAAAGGCCATCGATGATCAGATAGACGGCGAGCAGCACCATGCCGATGTTCTTGGTGAATTTCATGCCGCAGTATTTTGCTCGCCACTGCCCGTGACAACCCAAAACGTCTACAGGGTCTTGAGATACTCTATTAGATCGTGTTTCTCCGCAGTTGAGAGTTTCGTTCCGTAGTCGTGACCAGAGTTGGAATTGCCTGTTGTCGTCGTGTCAAACAGGTACGCACCGTCGTTGGTATAACCCATCTCTTTTTCGTCGAATAGACGGGAACCGCGGTGAAAAGTTGTCGCGCGTTGAGCCGGCTGGGTCAGTAACTCCTCCATGGTTCGCACCGATCCATTGTGCAAGTACGGCGAACGCGCCCAAACGCCGTTCAATGTGGCCGCGAAGTATTTTCCCGTACTGCGAACTCCGAATTCCTTCGGTGGCTTGTAACCTTCGGCTTCCAGTTCATCTAGAAAGTTATTGAAACCGTCGGCAAGTTTTTGCGTGAACATCTCCGCCCGATGCGGGTCTGTCCCGATTTCCGCTAACGGGTACAGTCGCTCGTCGCTTTCCGGTCCGCCGTGGCACGAATTGCAATTTGCCGCGAAAAGCGACGCCCCTCGTTTTGCCGCCTCGGTATCGATCTTAAACGGATAAGGGGCGGCCTGATTTTTTCTGATAAATCGGTCTGGCGTTTTATCACCGCGAATTCCAGATCGGCGTGTTTCGCATGTAGCGGCGCACCAGTCCGAGCGAGGCGAGCAAATTGCGCGAAATGGGCGATTTCGTATTACCGTCCCAATGCACCCAGGTCCGCTTCTCCACGTTCCAGACCAAACCAAACTTGATAGGCGAGTACGGCTGCGGCGCATGCAACAAGCTGGCGGCCAAAAGCCCGAACGCGTCGTTGCGTCCCGGTCCGGACGAAGGCGGCGCTTTCTCTGGGAGTTGATCAGGAATGTGCAGAGCGGCTCTCATGTTATGAAACAGCTTGAGCATCGAGTGCGCACGTGCGGCAAGATCGATATTTGTCCCGGATGATTGTTGCACCTCGGCGCTGTCGATCTTGTGCAACTCGCCTGGCTCGACGTCTTTTGCGCCGAGTGGATCGTTGTTCATCGTTGCAACGATCTTCTGTTGCTGACTTTGCCATGCAGCATCGAAGGCTTCGGGTTTGGCATTGAGATAAACGGCAAGGAATTTCTTCATGTTCGCCGGATGTGAAGTTCTAAACGTCGCGGCCAGGATCGATCCAAAGAATGCTTCCACATTGAAATGACTGGTGACCCCGAGAATTCGAATAGGCTCGCTCGTAGAAGTCGACATGATTTGTGCGACATGGCAGGATGCACAGTTGATCCCGACAGCCGATAACCCGCCGAGATGTTTCACGTTTTTCCGGCTAAGACCAATGGGCCAACCAAACGCGCTATCGGGGATGAAGCCCAGATGCGACAGATCGTTCGTCGGAAATAAATCCGGATAAATTTTGATAAACGCGCGCAAAACACCTTCCGGAACGACTTCCGTGCTCATTGAGCCGTACAGGAAGAAGTCCATGTCTTGTGTCGACCAGGTCGGGACCTGGTCGATGGTCCTGATCGGTCTTTCAACTGCCGCTGCATTCACGCAGAGCGCCAGCATGAGGCAGATAATTGCAGAGCAGTAGTTCCCTGGTGCGCCGAAGCCTTGTAAGGGTGGCCACCGGTTGTCTCTGCCGATTGGCAATCGAAGCGATTGCGCTACAGCGCGGACCGACGATCGTCCCTTCATCGCTGCGTGCGGCGATCGCTATCTGCCGCCCGCACGAATTACCACCGCTGAAATATCTTTCACATCTACGAAGGCATCGTAAAACTCCGCGCCGGTCAGATGGGAGAGATAGACGACGTTGTCGGTTACCTGGCCGACTCTCCCTCCGATCTTTTCTCCAGATCTCAAGTGCAACTCGATAGTTTTGCCCGCGTTGCCCTGAAGGATGCTGAGCACAGTCACATTGGGCTGGAGGGCGGCTTTTTCCTGCGCCAGCAGACTGGAACAAGTAACCGCCGCAATAATGATTCCGAGAAGAAGTGAGTAGCGTTTCATGTCGACACGTTCTGCCCGACTACGCTTCAATTGGCGAGTAAATAATGACCAGAACGGGGGATCTCTGGTCCGCGGCAGCTACTTTCGAGGCCGATTAGAAAGCGCCCTCTTTGATTTTCATTGGCAGTCAATGCGCCTGCCCTACAATTCTTCATGGCCTCGATTGCCGAAAACCTTGAGCGCGTTCGCGAGCAAATCGCGCAAGCGGCCGCAAAAGCTGGTCGCGCGCCAGATGAAACTGAGCTTGTGGCGATCACGAAAACGCATCCAGCAGAGAAAGTGCGCGAGGCAGTCGAGGCCGGGCATATAGTTTTTGGCGAAAGCCGGGTTCAGGAAGCCCGAGGGAAAATTCCAGAGCTGCCGTCAAACTTGCGCTGGCATTTCGTAGGACATCTCCAGAAAAACAAGATCCGGCACGCACTGGCGTTGTTCGAACTTTTTCACGGAGTCGATTCGCTCGCACTGGCGCAAGAAATGGACCGGATTGCGGCTGAGGAAGGAGAGCGGCTGCGTGTGTTGCTGGAGGTAAATGTGGCGGGCGAGGGGAGCAAATTCGGTTTTAAAGCCGAAACGCTACGCACTGAAATAGGATCTCTTCTTGTCCTACCGCGATTGTCGATCGAGGGACTCATGTGTATTCCACCCCTCGTGGAAGAAGCGGAAGCATCCCGGAAATTCTTTGTGCAACTGCGCGAACTGCGCAATTCGCTCGAGAAGGAATTCGATGTGAAACTTCCACATCTTTCCATGGGAATGACGCACGATTTTTGGATCGCGGTTGAGGAAGGCGCGACGTTGGTGCGGGTGGGCACGGCGATTTTCGGAGAGCGACCTAAACGGCAAAAGGATTAATGCGGCTCGAACCAACAAACATTCAGCGGATTGGAGACGAGCTTGCCATATCCTGGAATGACGGGACGGAATCGTTTTTCAAGCTAGAGACGTTGCGACGGTCGTGTCCTTGCGCAGGATGCGGTGGAGAACCCGACGTGCTCGGTAATATTGCGCGGCCGCAGGTAACGTATACGGACAAGAGTTTTCAGCTTGTCGGCTTCGATCTCGTAGGCGGCTACGCATTGCAGCCACGCTGGGCTGACGGGCACAGCACTGGAATTTATAGCTTTACTTACTTGCGCCGATTGGGAGAAGCTCTGGAGTGAAGGCAAAAACCGAAGCCGCCTCATGCCCCTGACATTGAAAATCGCGATCGTTTTGCTGTGCTTCGCGTTGTGCGGAGCCAGCACTTTTATTGCCTCAACTGTGCGAGAAGAATCCAAACAGCCACAAAAAACGAACACGATTCCAGTTAAGAATCACGAGACCGCGCGGCGTATTTGGATTCAGGTTTGATTTTGTAGGCCGTCGATGTGAGACGTGCATCGGATTAGCGCTGCCGCGGCGGACACCCTAGAATTTTGGGATCGTCACACGCAGAAGACTCGTATTCGCGTCGAGCGGCTTCAGTTGTCGATCCTTGAGAGCAGCTGGCACGAGGAAAAATTCCCCAGGCTTAAGATCGACGTCAGCGCAGCGCAGGGAACCGGTGAGGCAACAGGCGATCGCGAATTGGCCTCGCGCGGTCATCTCCCGCGGTGAATCGAGATCCCATTTCTGGATCTCGAATAAATCGTGGCGTACCAGCAGTTCGCCTTCGGGTTGCACTAATCGCGGTCGAACGTCACTAAAATCGATGCATTGCAGCGCCTGATCGATGTGTAACTGACGCTGCTTGCCCGTGTCGTCCACGCGATTCCAATCGAATACACGATAGGTCGTGTCGCTATTCTGCTGGATTTCGATGAGCAAATTACCGGCGCCTAGAGCATGAAGACGGCCCGAAGGAAGGAAGGCGGCGTCGCCTGTCTTGACGCGGATTTTGTGAACGGCATCGGCTGCCGTACCGTCGCGGAGCACCTTCTCAAACTGATCTCGCGTGATCGATTCACGAAATCCGAGATAAATCTCAGCACCCGGATCAGCCGCTGCCACGTACCAAAACTCGGTTTTCGGTTCGCCTCCCAATGTTTCGGCGACCTTTTCGGGCGGATGCACCTGTAATGAAAGTTTATCGCCGGCGTCGAGAAGCTTCAACAGCAGCGGAAAACGTAAAGACTCGGGAACCTCTCCGAAAATTTCGCCGCGATATTGAGTCCACAATTCGTGCAAAGTTTTCCCGCGCAGCAGTCCATTGCGCACGATGCTTTGTGCTTCCGGGCGATCTACTATTTCCCATGATTCCCCGATAGATTTTCCCGGCGGCAATTTTTTGCCGAAGACAGATTCGAGACGTCGTGCACCCCATATGCGTTCCATGAAAATGGGCTCGAAGGTGAGGGGAGCCCGAACCAAACCGGCCTTCGAGGCAGTTTGCCCGCCGTGACGGGTCAACTTATTGGGGATTGCGGATTTCAGATTGGTAAATTTGTACGGCGTTTCTGTTGAAACGCCATTACTTAAATGGCGTCTGACACGAAGTGCCTACAAACGGATGCAACACTTTCTGAAGAACTGGCTACCTGTGCTCGCCTGGATTGGCGTGATTTTCGTCGGTTCGACCGATTTGATGTCGGCGGAGCACACGTCGCGATTCATTGTTCCATTTTTGCGCTGGCTGAATCCCGATATTTCGGTGGAAACGCTTACGTCGATTCATTTCATCCTTCGGAAGTGTGCGCACGTGGGCGAGTATGCTGTTCTGGGGCTGCTTTTGCTTCGCGCTGCGACTTTGATGACGAATTTCAGGCGTTCGATACCAATTCTCTACGTGAGTGTCTTGGGCGTGTGCCTGTTTGTGGCTATCACTGACGAATTTCACCAAACGTTCGTCGCGTCCCGCGATCCTTCGATGAGCGATATCATGATCGACAGTGGTGGCGCGATCCTGGGGTTACTTATCGGCGCGGGTCTTGCAAGAAAGCGTTCAAAAAAGCTCGGGCAAATCGTCCGCCGGGCCACTAATGTGTAGTCATGACTTCCATGTCGCCGTTTCCGCTATCGCGGCTTGCGTTTTTCGGAGAGTTAATGGAATAATCAGGCGTGAATGCTGATCGCAGTTGAAGGATTACATCTGTCTACGTCCTCACTTCAGGTTTTGACATGTGCTCCCTTCGAAGAGCCAACTAGGCAGGGTCAAACAGCACGTTGAAGGGTCACTGGGAGCTGTCGCCTCTGAGAGTCCGATTGTTCATCTCATGATAAAGAGGATAACCCGCAATAGTTCGTCATTGCCGGCCGCGCTCAACCCGTCGGCGATCGAAAATGTTCGACCCGCATTTCCTGCAGTTGCGCTTTGCTTTATGGTCTTTTTGGGATTGGCCTCCATCGCAGGGGCGGTTCCGCAACAGAGTAAGACCGGTAGTGATCGACACGGTAAAGATAGGCCCACGATCACAGCCACGCCGGAGCGTGTGAAAATTAATAATGGTTCGGGTACCACCGATGTTGCTTGGACTACGGGGGACGGATCGACGGGCTTCGTTTTCGTGACGGCAAACGGTCAGCCGCCGGTTCTTGTCGCTAATAGTAACGACGGTAGCCGCGTTATCTCATGGATTGGGAGGGGTAATTATGTTTTCGAACTCTACGGAGACGCTGAACGGCGGACATTGCTTGCCACGGTGACCGTTTCCGGCGTCCCCACAGAATCCGGAACTTCTTCTCAGGGACCGGAATTATCAAAGGGCCCACTACGCTGGCTGCTGTTTGCCTTGCTTTTCGCAGTTTTGTATTCCGCGCTTTACTTGACCTCGACGGGACCGGTGCGGACGAAATTTCCGCTTGAGCCGGCTAGCTCGCCCCACCCACTTCATGTTGCGCGAAATCTGCTACTGGGGCTCGCCACTTTTGTTTGTGTGGATGGCGTTGTCTTTCATACCAGCCTGTACACCTCGATTCTGGCGCCGGATTCTTACGCGGGGCGAATGGCAGCTATTACACGAGCCGAAAGGGATCGCGCTTCCTCGGGGCTCAAAGAAGTACTGGTTTTGGGCGATTCGCGAATGGCGGAGGGATTCTCTCCCGCGGTTGCCGACAGACTCAGCTCTTTCGATGGATTCAAGTTTGTGAATCTCACGGAACCAGCTTCCTCAGTGAACATCTGGGACTATATGCTGCGAGAAGTCGATCCTATGAGACGCCGTTATTGGGCGATTGTGGTTCCCTATGGCGTCGGCTTTGAACCAAACAGCGCTGACCCGTTGAGGATTTCCATGGCGGCTCCGCTCCTACGCTACGAAGACTGCTTCAATTTTGCGTCTGCTTTTCAGCGGTGGTCGGGTCGCTTCAGAGCATTTACAGCGTGCATACTGCGAGGCTCGGCATTCCAGAGCGACGTTGTCGACCTTCTCGAACATCCCATCGCGCGCATACGAAGCGTCCAGCGAAAGCCCGGGAGACTTCAAGCACGCGATGTCTATAAAGGCAGGGATTACGATATCGTTGGCACTTCCTATGATCCCAAGACGGGCCAGGTAATTTTTCCGCCGCGATTAACTGAGGCCCAAAGAGACGCTATCAGAGACAGTCTGGTGAAGCCATCGCAATCGGAAACACAAGATTTCCTGAGAATACAGCGGGACGGGATCCAGCGAATCTTGAATCGCTATTCGGCCAGTTCGACCGAGATCGTCCTTACGCCCGTGCCTCGCGGTCCATTTGCCGGGCTCCCGGGAGCTTCCATGACATTCCACGCTGCCTTTCCTACCATCACGACTCAGAGAGCCGTTTTTTCCCTTCCCGAACAAACCTTCGATTTTCTTGAAAAACCCGAATATTACTTTGACGGATACCATCTTAATGCAAAAGGCCGGCAACGATTTACTGAAACGTTGGTAACTGAGTTAGTAGGGCGCCTGCGGTCGGCTAATTCGAACGGACGTGTTCGTTCCGACTCAATGACAGCCCGAAGGACAGAGCCAACTAGCTACTAGCCCAGCTATCCGATGTTATTTAACAGCTTTCAATATTGGATCTTTTTTCTGATCGTAGCGGCATTGTTTTACAGCGTGCCTTTCCGGTTTGGAAAAATATTGCTGCTGCTCGCAAGCTACGTCTTCTACATGTGGTGGGATCCCCGATTCATCGTCCTTATCCTCACGTCTACCATCGTGGATTACTACCTGGGAATCTTCCTTGAGACTGCAGGTGGCCGCCGCAAGAAGCTTCTCCTTGTTGTTAGTCTTGTAGTTAATCTCGGCATACTGGGGTTCTTTAAGTATTACGATTTCTTCGCGGCATCGCTTGCTGGATTGCTTCGCGTTCCTCAGTCGTCGGTGGTGCTGCAAATCATTCTTCCGGTCGGCATTAGTTTCTACACTTTCGCCAGTCTCTCCTACACCTTCGACGTCTATTGGGGAAAGATGAAAGCCGTCAGAAACCCGATAGATTACGCGCTCTTCATTGCATTTTTTCCTCATTTGATTGCCGGTCCGATCATTCGTGCACGGCAGTTCATCTCTCAGATATGGTCGTGGCGAACTCCACCGGCAGTTGTGGTACAAAGTGGAATCATCC
>JBKPLX010000096.1:0-13303 GCA_046731855.1 Verrucomicrobiota bacterium
GCAAGCTTATCGTCAGGCTGGACCGGTCTCATGAAGGCGGGATTCGGTTTGCGCTTGGAAGTTTTCTTTTTGGTTTTCGGCATGGAGGCTGATTAACGTTTCGCTTGCGAGAGAGCAACACTAATTTTAAGCAAACGAAGAAATTTATTGAGGGGCCATCCGGCGCACAGCCAGAGCTGTCAGATCATCGGACAGGGAGTCTTCAGCGTTATTTGGCATTGCTCGCTCTAAAATTCGCTTGAGTAATACTTCGGCAGTCGGAGCGGAGTGATCCAGCATCTTCGCTAACTGCTGTGGTGTCACCCGGCGCTCGTCATTTTTTGACGAGCCAAACAACCCGTCAGTATAGAGCAGGAAGGCGTCCCCTGGTTTGAAGTCGAGCGGGGTTTCCACAAATTCGTGGCGTTCGATGAGACCTAACGGAGGTGCGACCGATGCGATCGATTCGGTTGCACCGTTATGGCGAACGATGAGAAGCGGCGGATGACCCGCTCCTACTGCGTGTGCGCTTCCGTTTGTGTGGTTGAGCGCAACACACATCGCTGTCATGAAAGAGCGCCCTCCAAAAATGCTGCGAAAGTCATGGTTGACTGCCTCCATCAGGCTGGCTGGCGAGCTGTGTTCCACATTGCCATGGTGAAAGAGAAGCTTTGCCAGCGTTGTGAGCAGTGCAGCAGCGGCCCCATGACCGGAACCATCGGCGATCCAAAACAAGAATCGGCCATCCTTCATTCGTAGCCAGCCATAGATATCGCCGCCCACCTGGATCACCGGGCGATAACAGGCTGCAACATCCCATCCGGGCAGCTTCAGGGGCTTTTGGGGAATTAGCGATTGCTGCGTCAAACGCGCCGCCGCCAAGTCGCGCTCGAGGTCCCAGCGCCATTTCTCCAGTTCGTCGTTTTGCTTCTCCAATAGCCGTCTCATTGAGCGGAGTCGAAGCTGGGTCTCGATTCGCGCACGCAACACTGCCGTATTGACCGGTTTTGTCACAAAATCATCCGCGCCAGCTTGCAAACAAGAGACCTCGCTTTGCTCGCTTCCGTGCGCGGTTAGCATAATCGCGGGCACCTGTGCGACTGCCTGGTGTCGATCGGACCGAAGCTGCTTTAACACCTCGGCGCCGTTTGCCCCCGGCATATCGAAATCGAGCAATAGAAGCGAAGGCGGCTTGGCGTGAATCATCTTCAATGCTTCGTCGCCGCTCTCGCTCAGCCGGCAGTTGTATCCGGCAGATGTTAGTACCTGCGCCAGAATTTTGCGGCTCAAAGCATCATCATCCACTATCAAGATTTCTGCGTGAGAGTTATTTGCCGTCGACATGTCTATCTTGGATTCGGATGCGAGGTGGAACGTCATTGTATCCGCGTAGATTTTTGCGAAAGCATCTCTGAGTGCGAACCAAAGCGATTTAATGATTGGCAACGACTCAGACTGCGGATACGATTGTGGCAGTATTTTCCATTTATGAAATTCTCATTGTCGCTTGCTCTATTCACGGCCTTCCTCGTCGCCTCATGCAGTGAAGAGCCGCAGCCACCACCCTCCCGACATCGGGCCGCGAGCTACGCCCCTGCCCAGCCTGACCAATACCCGCCACCACAACAGCCATTCAATCCGAATGGCCCTGTTCAACCTACAGGTACACCGCCAGTGGAGACCGCAGCAGCGCCATCACCTCCTCCGGCAGCCGCGCCCACGAAGATCGCAAAAGGGGATTATCCATATGGAATTCCGGTTCCTGGCAAGCCGCACCTAGTAGAAAGTCCTTATTCACCTGGCAAATACATCGATGTGGAAGGATTCCCTCCAGGAACGGAAGTAAAAGATCCCTATACGGACAAAATCTTTCTTGTTCCGTAACAGGTTGCCTAGGGGATGTTCGAGGCTGATGCTGGGTGCTGAATTGGCGCAGCGCCTGTCTTCTATCGAGCACCCGGTATTGAGTATCCACCAACGGTTTTTTCTTATCTATGGAGTTGCGGGTAAAACGGGCACCTCGAATTGACATCGAGATTACTGTACCCGGCGACAAGAGTATCTCGCATCGTGCGGTAATCATCGCCGCCTTGTCGAATGGAGTGTGCACTTTGCAGGGGTTTCTTCCCAGCGAAGATTGTATGCATACGGTGAACGCGTTGCGCGCGCTCGGGATCAGGATCGAACAGCCCGAGCCGGCCACGTTGATCGTGCACGGGAAAAAGCGGGTGCTTACGCCCCCTAAAAGCGAAATCAATTGCGGCAATTCAGGGACCACCATGCGCCTTCTCGCCGGGCTGCTCGCCGGGCAGACATTTGAAAGTCGGCTTGTCGCGGACGCCGGGCTTTCAAAACGTCCCATGGACCGCGTCATTGCGCCTCTTCGTCAGATGGGTGCAAACATTCTCGCGGAAGGTCCCGAAGAGACGCCACCGTTGCGCATCCAAGGCGGTTCCTTGCGTGGCGTTCGTTATCGACCGCCTGTGCCAAGCGCTCAGGCGAAAGGCGCATTGCTGCTGGCCGGCTTGTTTGCGAAGGGGAAGACTACAGTGATCGAGCCGGCACCGACGCGGAATCATATGGAAATGATGTTTGATTATTTCCTTGTTCGAACAGCGGTGGACGGAAATGGCAGCGTCAGTGTATTTGGCGATCAGGTGCCAGAGTCGCGCGACTTTGGCATTCCAGGCGACATCTCTTCTGCGGCCTTTTGGCTGGTCGCCGCTGCGGCGCAACGGCGAGGTCATCTGCTTATTCGCGATGTTGGTTTGAACCACACTCGAACGGCGTTACTCGGTGTTCTGCTTCGGATGGGTGCGCAAGTGCGCGAGGCCATTGAGGACATCGATCAGGTCGAACCGCGCGGCATTGTCGAAGTCACCGGCTTCCCGCTTAAGGGCACTGTCATTCAGGGTAAAGAAGTGCCGCAGCTTATTGATGAACTGCCGATTCTGGCAGTCGCCGGCGCTCTTGCGGACGGCAAGACGATTATTCGCCAGGCAGAAGAATTGCGCGTAAAAGAAAGCGATCGCATCGCCGCGATCGCGCACAATCTGCGTGCCATGGGAGTGCAGGTAACTGAAATGAGCGACGGCCTTGAGTTACTTGGTCCGGCGCCCCTGCACGGAGCCCGGCTGCCAAGCTTTGGCGACCATCGTATTGCGATGGCGTTTGCCATAGCGGGTCTATTCGCTGATGGCGAAACCGTTATCCAGGATGCGGAATGTATTCGTGAATCTTATCCTGGATTTGAAGCGGTCCTTGAGGAGTTCACAAATCCAAAGCGGATGCAGATTAGCACGCCGGTGATCGGTTCACTTACTCCCGGCCCGGTCGAGGAAGAAGCATGAGTCCCTACAATACAGCCCATGCCGTAACGTCTTTTGTTTCAACGCGCAAAGCTTAACGCCCAGCATCTAGTGTTCAATTCAGGTAGTTGAGCGTTGGGCGTTGGACTTTTTCGCTCATTCTTGGCGTCGACGTCACGCACGGCACGCGTTGCATTCCCGCGGCTCCGCCGGTTAAAGTGAGCGACTTATTTTTTATGCATGCTTCCCAGCAACCTTGTCATCGGGTAATTGCCATTGATGGCCCGGCAGCCTCTGGAAAAAGCAGTGTCGCGCGAGAGCTCGCCCAGCGCCTGGGATTTGTGTACGTTAATTCTGGCGCCATTTATCGAGCAATCACCTGGCACCTTCTGCAAAAGAAAATCCATCCGGAAGAAAGTGAACGTATCACAGGAGTCCTTCAGGCAGCCGACATCACAAGCCGCCTGCAAGACAACGAGTCGCGCATTCTGATTGATGACGCGGATCCCGGCGAGCACCTGCGTGATGATTGTGTAAACGAAAGCGTTGCACACGTCAGTCAATTCCCTGTGGTCCGCCAGATTGTTGCCAAGAAATTACATGAGAACGCACAAAGCCACGATCTGATCGTGGAAGGCCGGGATATTGGTTCGGTCGTTTTTCCAGACACGCCTTACAAATTTTACCTTGATGCTTCGCCTCAAGTGCGTCTCCAGCGTCGGATTGCACAAGGAGAGCGCGACGAAATCGCGATTCGTGATCGCGCTGATTCTTTACGCGCCGTCTCACCGCTTGTCATCGCGAAAGATGCACATGTCATCGACACGTCACATCTTACGATTCAGCAGGTCATCGACGAAATCATCAGCCTACTCAAGAGAATAGGCCTGCCGACTTAGCGGCCCAAAGATTGCGTGAAAACAAATCGCTAAATCGCTCATTCATTTACCCGTTAAATGAATTTCTATTACTGGCTTGGTTATCATCTTAGCCGCCTTGTTGGCCGATTGTTTTTTCATTTTCGTGTGATTCATCGGGAGCGCATGCTTCAGAATGGGCCCGTCATTCTTGCGATGAACCATCAGAGTTATCTGGATCCGCCGCTTGCTGGCACCGCGTGTGATCGAGCCATTTACTTTCTGGCGCGGCGAACATTGCTGGACGTTCCGCCCCTCGGCTGGCTTTTGCCGAAGCTCAATGTAATCCCCGTCAATCAAGAGGGCATCGACCGCAGCGCCCTAAAGACTTTGATTCGTGTTCTAAAGGCCGGGAACGCGGCCCTGGTCTTTCCCGAAGGCTCGCGCACAGTCGATGGTAGCTTACAGCCTGCCGAGCCGGGCTTGGGTCTCATCATTGCAAAAACACTGGCGCCAGTTGTGCCAATGCGGATCTTTGGTGCCCACGAAGCCTTGCCACGCGGTGGCGGCGGTTTGCACTTTGTCCCAATTACTGTCGTAGTCGGAGAACCGATTTTGTTTACGGCTGCCGATATAAATCAACCAGGGAAGGATCTGTACAACCGGCTTAGTCAGCGAGTCATGGATGCAATCGCGGCGTTGCGGTTGAATTGACGGAGGTAATTGCCTTCATCGAGTAAGGAAACCGAATAGGGTTTCCTTGCGCGCGTGAAATCGATATCGATACTTCACACGTGAATATGCCGCAGCGACCTGTCGAAAAACTTCGCTCATCTCAGGTCCCAAGGAACGCCGTTGTGCTGATGATCGTCATTCTCGCATCACTCGCGCTAGTGGCCGTGTTTGCCAATATTCAGCGCGTTCGCCGTGGCCAGATCGAGACGGTCGTCGCGTTGCCGGCAAGTTCGACCACGCCGCAGCCGCGTTAACTTTCATTTGACTAGCAGGCGCCCGTTCGGTTTGTTCGTGCCGAATTAACGGAAAATCTAAAATAAGACCTCTGATATGAAAAAACTCTTTGCCCTCTCGATGCTGATTCCTTTGGCGATGGTTTGCTCCTGTCAAAAGCAGGATGCAGCGGCCGAACAACAACTCGCTCAACGGAACGCCGAGCTGGATACCCGCGAGAAAGCATTAGACGAACGAGAGAAGGCATTGGCCGAGAGAGAAAAAGCAATAGCGCGTGCGGCGTTGGCTCCAGCCGACGCTCAATTGCGAGCTCTGAAAAGGGACGGCTCTTCAAGTGCTCAGACTTCTGCAACAATCCCTCCCGGTCTAGCGCCACCGGACACTTCGCAGCTCAAGGCTGGCAGGGAAAAAAGAATCGAAGAGCTGCGTGCTATAAGGCAGCGCAGAATGGAGGCGATACAGAAAATGAGATCCATGAGGACACAACCGAATTCCGCTGTCGGGGCGCCTACCGACACGAGCGGATCTGGCAATGCAAGCGGGTCTGCCGATACCGGCACGTCTGCCAGCACTGGCGCGGAGGCAACCGCGACTTCACCATCTCCGACCTCTTCGCCCCAGTAAATACGAGGTGTTGGCCCCAATCGCTTCAGTGCAAACTAGCCGGCGAATTTGAGCGTTGCGCTGCCAGTTCGCGGGCGTATTGCAGCGTATCGATTGAATTGACGTTCTTGTCGCGCCGGATTCCCTTGATTCTGGGGAAACGCAGTGCCAGTCCACTGGAGTGGCGTGGGCTGGGTTGAATTGAATTGAAAGCGACTTCGAGGATCACATCCGGTTTCACTTCGCGATACCGACCATGGTCTGCGATCGTGTTCTGCTTGAAGTGCGCGGTCAGCTCTGCAATCTCCATGTCGGTTAATCCACTGTAAGCCTTACCAATCGGCAGGAGCTTATCAGTAGTTTCATCGCGCACAGCAAATGTGTAATCGCTCAACACATTATTGCGTTTGCCATGCCCAAATTCGGCGCCCACAACCACGACATCCAGCGTCGCCAGTTCTTTCTTGAGTTTGAACCAAAACATGCCGCGGCTGCCGGGCAAATAGAAACTTTCCGGGTCTTTGATCATTAGCCCTTCATTTAAGCGCTGCCGCGCCTGTTGAAACGTTTGTTCTATCTCAGCAACCGAATGTGCAGGCATGATGCTGGCAATTTGAAAATGCGAGGGCAATTGCACGCGCCCGAGGTTTCTTCGCCGCTCATGCAGAGGAACCTTTAACAATGACCGGCCGTTCAACCAAAGAAGATCGAAGATCACAAACGCGACTGGCACGTCTGCCGCCGCACGCGCGAACAAATCGGCGCTGTCACTACTTCTCCCCAGCCGCCTTTGCAGATCGAAGAAGGTGAGTCCGCGGCCCTTCTCGAAAGCAATAATTTCGCCGTCGATGATCAGTTCCTCCCGGAAATTGCTGGCTTCGTCAGCCAGCTCCGGGAATTGACCTGTGATACGCCGCAGATCGCGCGAGAAAATCTCAACCCGTTGCGCACTGCGGTGCAACTGTGCGCGAATACCGTCGAATTTGTCTTCCACATAAACGGTAATTGGCGCGTACGACGCCGGATCCCGGCTAGTCGTCGCAGCTTCGGCGAACCGTTCCCACACGGCTTCAGCTGTCGGTTCAGGAGTCGCAAGCATGCATTTAATTGGACGAAAGAGTGACAGCTCCGCACGTGCCAGCTCGTTTCGCGAAGCCAGGAGGGCGGTTTGACCGATGTCGCCTAGCAACATGTTGGCCTCCCTTACCTGCGCGAGGGAAGCGCCGAATGCTCTCGCAATCGCATCCTCGACCAAACCCTCGCGCAACCCGATACGCAAATCGCCAGTGAGAATCTTGACGACGTACTGACCTTCGCGCGCAGACAATTTTGAGAATTGATTTCGCAGTAGCTCGGCTTTGGCGATTGGGCCGCGCGCAAGGTGAAGGTTTTCAAACAACTCGCCCGCTTCACAGATGTTAAACGGCTGCGGTGTCGTTCTTCCATCGAGAACTTCGAACGCGGTCTTGCCCGCATCGCCGTGGGTGGTGGCGACTCGATGAAATTCCGTGTCATCGATTTTCGTCGCAGCTTGCAGCGCGCGGAAGATTACGGCCCAACCAACCTGCAGGGTGCGCGGATCACTTTGGGCAAAAGCCCTACCGGTGAAATAGGCTGTGGCGATCGCGAGCTGCTCGCTCGTTAGGCTGCGCAAATAGTCGGCAAGCAATCGAATTTTTTCCAGTTTGGCCGGAGTCGCAGCGATCGCTTCACCCACGTTCGCAAACGCGAGGAATTCGGATGTGCTTGCGCAAGCGCCTCCCGCGCAGTGTTTGGAGCCGGACATATGAACGGGAGGGCCGGCAGGAATTTGTGGGAGCGTAAACTCCATTTGGTTTTCTTCGCTCAACGCCCATGCTTCGACGCCGCGTTCACGCAAATCACGTGCAAATGAAGCAGCGAAACCGTGAAGCGTAAACACGGTTCGCGGCCCTACGAGTTCGACGTAGCGAAGCAGATCGTTGTAATCAGCGTGATCGGAAAGTGCAAACGCCGCGTCGACTTGATAGCGGTAGACCGCGTTTGGATCGACAGCCCAGCCACTGATCATTGCGACCCGCTTGCGCGCAATCTTTTCCAGCATCTGTGAATGGTTCGCACTGGGTGGGCAGATCAGAACTTTTCCGGCAACATCTTTTGGGTTGTAGCGAACATATTTGCAAAATGATTGGCCAAACTGCTCATAGATTCGGGTCATGTGATAAACCGAACCGTGGAGCATCGGCGTTAAGCCGGCTCCATCGAGCGAACAGAGGATTTCCTGCGCTTTGCCTAACGAATACCCAAGGAGCACCGGTACTCCACCGTCATCAATTGTTTCCCGGCAGAAAGCAATTATTTGGTCGATGACTTGTTCCGTAGGCGGGAATCGATAGCGCGGCAGTCCGAATGTCGTCTCCATGATGAGTGTCTCTGCCTTGCGCCACTCCGCCAGTTCGGCGGATTTTCCGGGACGCAGCTTGAAATCGCCCGTGTAAAGCAATGTCTCGTTGCCGGCAAAAAGCAAACATTGCGCCGACCCAAAGATATGCCCGGCCGGCAATAGCATAAGGTCGACCCCGTGCACCATTCGTTTTTCACCGAATGGCAGAATGTGCTCCGTGCGGGAGCCTGGCAGCCGGCTCTGCATCAAGCGTGCTGTGCGCTCGGACACAATGATTTCCTTATGTGGTGCAATGTGGTCGCTATGCGCGTGCGAAACGAAAGCGAATCGCCTTGCGTCCCATGGATCGAGCCATAAATCCTGGCGCGGCAGATACAGTCCGCGTTCATAACGAACTTCAATCATAAACTTGAAATTACTTTCGAATTCGCGTGAGTTCCACAGAAGCTGCAGAACCGGCTAAGTGGGTTGCTCGTTGACAGCCGATTCAAAACCCGGCTTTATTAGGCATGAGGTTCGTCGCCGCACTCTTTGTCTTCAGCGTCTGGGCCTTTGCAGCTACCTCTAGCGAAGGCACCCGTGAAGAGCCAAGAACCCTGGAAACAGTGACGCGGCTCCCTGTGGCGCTAGACAAGAATTTCGAATTTCGAAAGACGAGACTTTTCTATTTGAGTGAGAAAGCACCACTCGCTGGGGCGGGTGGACGGCAGGATAGGGGTGCGCTTAATAAAAAGTCAAGCTCGCAAGGCCAGAAAACAACGACGGTTCAAGACGCCCCCATTACCTTTGAGCGCCAATATCGGATGTTTGGGGCTGTGACGGCGCTCGATCAACGTCAGCGTTTCGGAAACTACTTCGATTTTTTCTGGCGAGCCAAACGCCCGTCCGATCTGACGGTGCGTCTGGAATATCGGCAGGAGAAACTGCACGAGCATGTCCAGGCGCAGGAGATTTCATATCGAAATGTGCACGGCACTCGTAAGACCGAATTCAAGGTCATTGGAGACGACTATTTTGACGATGGTCGGGTAATCGCATGGCGATGTCTGTTAATCGAAAGCGGGCGGATCGTAGCCGAGACTCGCTCCTTTATGTGGGAGTGAGATCCAACGGGCGCGTCTTATCCCCTCTGCCTATGTTGCCTGCAGCCTTTCGTGCTCTGGATTCCGAATTAGCTTCGGGGGTTTGCTTGATTCCGGCGAGCATTGACAGCATGGCTTCCGGGCTGGTATCTTTTAAATAGTAACTGTGGACTCATCTATTCAAGTAGGGGTGAGCGGCCCAACCGTGTGGGTGAAAGTGGAGGGGAAAGGTAGTTTCCTCAACAGCGGCAATCTCAAAGAGTTCGCGCGTGAGATGTTGGACCGCGGTTATCGCGAATTTGTGGTGGACTTGGCGGATTGCGCCATGATGGATTCCACATTCATGGGAACCATGGCAAGCGTTGCCCTCCGATTGAAGGAGCTAGGACACGGACACCTTCATATCGTTCACTGTGGAAACCGCAGCCAGGAGCTTCTCTCCGGGTTGGGGTTGGACCAGATATTCGATATTCGCGGTAATGGTGCCAGTCCTCCTGAATGCGGAGCCCTCGAGCGAGCCCCTGCTGTCCGGTCTCCTGCAGATAGAAAAAAAGAACAGACGGAGACGATGCTGGAAGCGCATGAGGCGCTTTGCGAGGCCGCGCCGGAAAATATCTTTCGCTTTAAAGACGTTCTCGATTTCTTAAGACAAGACCTTCATCACGAGACGCCTTCGAAGTAAGCTGGCCCTTGCATGATGTGGCCGACTCTCCTTCTCGGACTGCTTGCCGCGTCTGTCGCCGGATGGATTATTACCGCTTGGTTTCAGATACGGCGGATCCGAAGGCTGGAGCGGTCTCATGAAGAAATTCAGGTCGAGGAAACGCTTGTCTTCGATTTTTTACATGGTCTCGGTGAAGCCTTCCGGGAGACTATTCGGCCCCAAGAGCTCCACCGGCTTATCGTCGAAGGGGCGACGCGCATTCTCGATGCACACGGCGGCGCGCTTTACGTAACCGATCGAACAGGCGGAAAACTTACTCCAGCGTTTATCTCTCAAGGCTGTCCGCCGCTGGTGGACGTTCCCCCAAATATTTTGCAGCAAGCAGCGGCTGTTCCGATCGCCCTGGAGAGCTTTCTACGGTTACATACGATCGGTCCGGGTGAGGGCCTCATTGGACGAGTCTGGCAGACAGGACAGTCTGTTTGCCTGGCCGACTTTTCGGAGGCGCCGGAACTCGCGAAATTGCGTGGCAGCGCTTTTGGCAGCGCGTCGATCATGGCTGCGTCACTTCGATATGGAAACCAGGACTTGGGCGTTCTGGCGCTGGCGCAGGGCCCGACGGGCCAAGCTTTTTCGCAGGGGGACTTTGTCGTTTTTAAATCGATCGCCGAACAATCCGCTTTTGCTCTTTACAACGCCATCATTTATTCCATGGCGAACGAAAAGAAGCGACTTGATCACGATCTCGAGATTGCGCGGGATATTCAACGAATCCTGCTTCCATCGGAAGCGCCGGCCATTAACGGATTTCAGATTAGCGGCATTAACTCGCCTGCCCGCCAGGTGAGCGGCGATTACTTCGATTACATTCAGGTCGACGAAGAAAGGCTCGGTGTGGCCATCGCAGATGTGTCAGGCAAAGGCGTGCCCGCATCGCTGATCATGGCGATCTGCCGCAGCGTCTTACGCGCGGAGGCGGCTCGCAATCCCTCTCCAGCCGATGTTTTGCGAAAGGTGAACCGCCAGCTCTACCCTGATATCAAGGAAGATATGTTCATCAGCATGGCGTATCTGATCCTAAATCACCAACGCGACGGAGGGGTCACCCTCGCGCGCGCCGGACACGATGCTCCATTGCTTTACAAGCGCCAGTCAGAAATGGTTACGCCAATAAAATCCCCGGGAATGGTCGTGGGCATTGACAGCGGAAACGTGTTCGATAGGCTTACTGTCGACTTCGCTGTCCCGCTCGAGCGCGATGATTGCCTCGTTCTCTACACCGACGGTGTGACCGAAACACTTAATGCCGACGGAGACGAGTTCGGTCTCGATCGCATGATGCAATCGGTTCGCTCCAGCGCGGTCGATGGGGCGCAAGCAATTGTAAGAAAAATCATCGAGGACGTTCGCGACTTTACCGGTTCGGTCCCTCAAAACGACGACATCACTTTGATTGCCATTCGCAAAACATGAAAAGGATTCCTGTTACTGAACAAAACAAACATATGAAACAATCGGCGGCGGCAGGTTCCGTCCCTTCATCTGTTGCCCCCGGGGCCGTTCCCGCGCAAAGCGAATCGGAAGATCCGATGGCTGGGTTGCAAGCCGATCTCGACCGGTTTCGCGACCTTGCGTTGCGAAGTCAGGCCGACTTCGACAATTACAAGAAGCGTTCTGCGCGCGAAAAGGAAGAGGCAATCAAATACGCCAACAGCTCTTTACTGGAGCGCTTGGTGGGAATTATTGACAATTTTGAACTCGGTCTCGCGGCAGCAAAAGACCAGGGCAGGGACTCTCCCATCTATTCCGGAATGGTTCTCGTCCAAAAACAACTTAGCGATTTGCTAGCTGAAAATGGACTGCAACCGATCGAGGCTGAGGGGAAAGCTTTCGACCCGAACGTGCACGAAGCAATCGCTCATGAGCCGAGTGATCGATTTCCCGAAGGGGTTGTAGCGCGTCAGACCCGGCGCGGTTACCGACTTAAGGACCGTTTACTGCGGCCGGCGAAAGTGGTTGTTTCCAGCGGTCCAGCAAAGTAAGTGCGCGCCTTGATCCGCCTGCTGGTCCCATAAATCACACAGG
The DNA here is from genome assembly GCA_046731855.1 of Verrucomicrobiota bacterium. Taxonomy (GTDB): domain Bacteria; phylum Verrucomicrobiota; class Verrucomicrobiia; order Chthoniobacterales; family UBA10450; genus Udaeobacter. Next base: position 11,931 of record JBKPLX010000096.1, read on the forward strand.
GGCTTATCGGTTACATGGCAACTGAAAAACGCGATTACTATGAAATTCTGGGCGTTGAACGAAGCGCCACCGATGAGGAGGTTAAGCGCGCCTATCGCAAGCTGGCGGTGAAGTTTCATCCAGATAAGAATCCGGACGACCCGCACGCTGAAGAAAAGTTCAAGGAGTTAGGTGAAGCGTACGATGTCCTGATCGATCCCAACAAACGCGCTGCCTACGATCGCTTTGGTCACGCGGCGTTTGCCCCGGGCGGCGCGGGTTTCGGTGGCGGCAGTTTCCACGATCCGTTCGAGATTTTCCGGGAAGTTTTCGGCGGCGGGGGATTCGGCGGCGGAATCTTCGAGACATTCTTTGGAGGCGGCGAACGTGCAGAAGATCGGGGGCGCGGATCCGATTTGCGTTACGATATGCAGATCAAGCTTGAGGAGGCAGCGTTTGGCGCCGAGAAAGAAATTGAAATCGCGAAACTCGACACTTGCGAGAAATGCAAGGGGAGCGGCGCCGAGCCAGGTTCGCGCACGATTACGTGTTCTACATGTGGCGGCCGTGGACAGGTGATTAGTTCCCGTGGATTTTTTCACGTTTCGCAGACGTGTCCTCGCTGCCGCGGTGCTGGCGAAGTCATTGAGAAACCGTGTCAGAAATGCCGAGGCGAAGGGCGCGTGGAAAAATTGAGCCGCGTTAAACTGAAAATACCGGCTGGAATCAGGGAGGGTTCGCGGTTGCGCTCGTTAGGCAACGGTGAGGCAGGTACTCGAGGCGGTCCTCCTGGCGACCTTTATGTGGTGATACACATCAAGGAGCACAAGATTTTTCAGCGCGAAGGCGATGATTTGTATTGTGAAGTACCGATCCCTTTTTCCGTTGCCACTTTGGGCGGCGAGATTGATGTGCCAACGCTTGAAGGCAGGGCGGATCTAAAAGTACCCTCCGGAACGCAAAGCGGGCAAATGTTTAAACTGCGCGGCAAAGGGATTGCAAACGTCAACGGGCGCGGGCATGGCGATTTGTTCGCGCGTTTAATTGTCGAAGTGCCATCGCGCTTGAATGCGGAACAACGTCGCAAGCTTGAGGAATTCGCAGCGCTTTGTGGTGACGAAAACACGCCCTTGCGCAGGAGTTTTTTCGAACGCGCGAAGGAATTCTTCAAGTAGGGCCTCGTCTCTCTGTGTTTCACAATGCTGTTAAACTGATCGAGTGCCCACGTGACGCCTGGCAGGGTCTGAAGCGACAAATCCCAACGAAGCTTAAGGCGCGTTACCTTCGTGCTTTGATCGTTGCGGGCTTTAAACACATCGATGCAGTAAGCTTTGTTTCTCCCAAAGCCGTTCCACAGATGGCCGATAGCGAAAACGTCCTGGAGCAACTCGATG
>JBKPLX010000097.1:0-25196 GCA_046731855.1 Verrucomicrobiota bacterium
GGCCTGGGCTGTATTCTGGTTTCTTTTCAGTAGGCATTGCCTTCTCTTTACTTGCGAATCGCAATCGTTCAACTCACCGCATTTAACTAGTTGAGATTCAACATCCACCTTTCCAACTTTCCGCCGCCGGGTCGTAGTCCAACAACTTATAAAGCTGCTCCCGTGTTTGCATTTTTTGTACCCAACCTGATTGCGTGCCGGCCTTCTTCAGATCGCGCAGAAATTCTTCTGTCGCTTTCATTGAAACTCGGAACGCGCTCTGCGGAAAAATCACCATTCTGTAACCGAAATCGGAGAGTTCTTGAGACGAAAGAAGGGGACTCTTGCCGAACTCTGTCATGTTCGCGAGCAGCGGCGCTTTCACCTCGCGGGCGAACGTCTTGAATTCATCCGCGCTTTGTAACGCCTCGGGAAAAATCGCGTCCGCGCCGGCCTTGAGATAACGGAGGGCGCGTTCCACTGTCTGATCGAAATTTTCAACTGCGCGTGCATCTGTGCGGGCAATGATCATGAAATCTTCGTCGCGTCGTGCCTTGACGGCCGCCGTGATCCTTCCGGCCATCTCATCGACATCGACCACCGATTTACCTGCAAGGTGTCCGCAGCGCTTGGGAAATTCCTGATCTTCGATATGACAACCGGCCAAGCCTGCCTTTTCCAGCTCACAAATCGTGCGCGCGACGTTTTCCGCGCCGCCGAAACCGGTGTCCGCATCGACGATTGCCGGAATTGTTACCGCGCTTGCAGCATATCCTGCGAGCCTGACAACCTCCGACATCGACAGCAACCCAATGTCCGGCACGCCCGCGGTTGCGTTCGCCATTCCCGCACCGCTGATGTACACCGCATCAAAGCCAGCGCGCTCCACCTGTCGCGCAATCGCCGCGTTGGGGACACCAGGCAGCATTACGCAACCTTGAGCGATCAATTGCCGCAATCGTGCAGCTTTGCTTTTCCTTGTCATTCCGAACGGTCCTCTGTCACGTCGAGCGAAGTGGAGACTTCTTTACTCACTTCTTCAGCATCACCAACGCCTTCATTAGCTCGTCAACGTTCTCGGCTTGATCCAGTTTCCACGCCAGGTCGACAATCTTTTTTGCCCGCTTTTGGCCAATCGCCGGCTCCACGAGTGCAAAGAACTTCTCTTCCACCTCTGAATCGTTCAGTGGGTTTTTCGCGTGTCCCTTTGGATAGTCCACGCGCTTTGTCAGCCGCTTACCGTCGACAAAATCGATATGAACGATGTTCGCGACCGCTTCTGGGTACATGCCACTCAGCTCGCCATGGCGTGCGACTTTCACGTTCTCCAAGAACTTCCAAACGTGCGGATGGGCGAAGCGCTCGCGATCGAATTGTTTGTCCGTTATCTCACCATCAATCAACGCTATCGCCGTAATGTAAGGCAAGCTGTGGTCCGCCGTTTCGCGCGTCTCGGGTTTCCATTTTTCCGGCTCGCTCCCAATGATGTCCACTGAAGCATCGTGACTTTCGATCGTCATCGATTTCACGTTTGCAGGATCGCCAACGTCTTTTCGTAAGGCGAGCGCAGCTTCGATGGCGCTTTGGCTGTGATATTCGGCCGGCCAAAACTTGATGCTCGTTTTCAAAATCATCTCCGGCGCTCCCTTGAATTTGTCGCCAACGTTTCCCAACGAGACACCAAGTTCCTTTTCGAACCCCATTTGTCCCTCGAAGATCGGCGCCGGACCAGTCATGCCTGCCCGCGCCAGCAGGGCCGAGTAAACTCCACGCCGGGCGGCGTCTGCGAATGCCACGCCTTTCCAGTGCGATAGTTCGCCCACGCGCGCCTGCCGCATGGCTGCGCAGGCGACCCCGGCAATGTTCACCGCGTGGCGGGTCTTTTCCCGATCAAGTTTCATCAGGCGCGCGCACGCGAGCGCCGTGGAGAATGCGCCGTAAGTCACATGGTCCCACCCGCGCGCGCGAATACTGGCCGCGTCGCAAAGCCGGCATTGCACTTCATAGGCAAGCGCGATCGCGGCGATCAATTCCTGCCCATTTGCGGCCACGCTTTCCGCCACAGCCAGCGCCGCGGAAATGTTATCGCTCGGATGCGCCGGCTCTTTTGAAAGATAGGTGTCGTTATAATCGAAATAGCGAATGCAACAGCCATTGGCGAATGCGGTCCAGTCGGGCGGCGCCTTGTGATTCGTGCCAATGATTGTTGCTCCGTGTTTCGCCGAAAAATCGGAGGCGACTTTTCGCGCAATCGCACACGGCTCTTCATTCCATGCGCCCAGGGCGCAGCCCAGTGAGTCGATGACGCGCCGCTTTACCTCGTGCACGACCTCTTTGGAAAGATCTTCAAACCGAAATGAGGAGGAGTAATTGGCGAGTTGATGAGCGAGTGTTGTCTTCATGGAAAAGTTGCAATTTCAATCTGCCGACGATTTTTGCATCGGCAACATGCGATCTTGCAGGGCAGGTGCTCTCGCCTGCCAGTCCCGGTAACCCGCCTGAGGTGGGTTGCCCTGCAATCAAAGAACGCGCACACTCTTTGCGTGAGCGAATTTCAATTTGGCGGAGAATTCGTGTGGCATCCGACGCCGGAGCTCATCGCGCGGTCAAACCTTCAGCGCTTTATCCAAAAACATGAGCTCGGTTCGTACGATGAGCTGATGCGACGGTCGACAACCGACATCGAGTGGTTCTGGGACGCGGTGCTGAGCGACCTGGATATCCAGTTTTACAAACCATACTCGTGTGTGGTCGATCTCAGCGACGGCAAACCCTGGGCGCGTTGGTGTGTCGGCGGCGAAATGAACATCGTCCACAACATGCTCGACAAGTACGCCGGCACCGAGATCGACAATCGCGTTGCCATCAAGTCCGAGACCGAAAACGGCACTACCCGCACCCTCACCTACAAAACGTTGCGCGTGCAAACCAACGAGATGGCTGCCGCGTTACGCAGCCTCGGGCTTGGAGAAGGCGACGCCATCGGCGTGTTCATGCCAATGGTTCCCGAGATCGTGGTCGCCATGCTCGCGATCATTAAGATCGGCGGAATTTTTTTGCCGCTTTTCTCCGGATTCGGCGCAACTGCGATTGTGTCCCGATTAAAAGACGCCGAAGCAAAAGCGCTTTTCACTGCGGCTGGAACTTATCGACGCGGAAAATTTTGTCCGATGAAACCGATTGCCGACGAAGCGGCGGCGCAAGTCCAGACGATTCGGCATTTGGTTGTTCTTAATCAGGCCGGCGAATGGCTCATGGAGGATATTAGGCCAGATGCGGGGCCGCCAACGACGTTACCGGGACCGTTTGACGATGCGCCGACCGAACGCACCTCGGCGGAAGACGCGATGATGATCATTTACACTTCGGGCACGACCGGCCGACCAAAGGGAGCGGTTCATACGCATTGCGGGTTTCCAGTTAAGTCAGCGCAGGACATGTGGCACGGGCTTGATCTGCACGCCGACGAAACTCTTTTTTGGATGACCGACATGGGCTGGATGATGGGGCCGTGGGAAGTGTTTGGCACGTTACTGCTCGGCGCGACGATGATGCTTTACGATGGCGCGCCCGATTTTCCGGAACCAGATCGAGTCTGGCAATTGGTAGATCGACATAAAGCGACGGCGCTTGGCGTCTCGCCGACCTTGATCCGCGCGCTGCGGCGTCATGGCGACGAGATTGTGCATAGACACGATCTTTCATCGCTTCGCAAATTCGCTTCCACCGGCGAACCGTGGAATCCCGATCCCTGGATGTGGCTCTTCCAAAATGTAGGGCGCGGAAAGCTTCCGATCATCAACTATTCCGGCGGCACGGAAATCTCCGGTGGAATCGTGATGGGCAATGTGCTCACACCGATGAAGCCGTGCGCGTTCTCCGGACCGCTTCCGGGAATGGCCGCCGACGTTGTCGATGAAAATGGAAAATCCGTGCGGGGACAGGTTGGCGAACTGGTGATCCGCGAACCTTGGATTGGGATGACGCGCGGTTTTTGGAAAGACCGCGAGCGTTACATCGAGACGTACTGGTCGCGTTTCCCGGATGTTTGGGTACATGGCGATTGGGCGGCAATTGATAACGACGGACTGTGGTACATTCTTGGCCGCAGCGACGACACTATTAAGATCGCAGGCAAACGCGTTGGCCCAGCGGAAGTGGAATCAGTCCTGGTTGCCCATCCCCAAGTCAGTGAAGCAGCTGCCATTGGTGTCCCTGACTCCATCAAAGGCGAAGCGCTGGTTTGCTTCTGCGTTTTAAAGAAAGGTGTAAATGGCGATGTGACCCTTGCAGCTGAACTAAAAAAGGACGTCGGCCGCGATTTAGGGAAAGCGCTCGCCCCGCGCGACGTAGTTTTCGTGGCTGACATTCCGAAAACAAGAAACGCAAAAGTGATGCGCCGGATTGTGCGCGCTGCGTACCTGGGTGAAAAACTCGGCGATACATCTGCGTTGGAAAACCCAGCGTCGCTGGATGAAATCAAGCGCGCGGCCCAAAGCACATAGAATTCACCTCCTCAGCACGTCGTATGGAAAAGTCCGCCTACCGGCTCGGTTTCCGCGAGCTTGTTGTAAAGCGCAACTGCTTCTTTGGTTGGCAAGACGTGCGTGGAGATTTGACGTTCCTTCAAAAAATCAAGCGTCTCGCGCGGGACATGAAGGCATTCGGCCATTCCACGCGACAGAACGACCACTGTGGCACCATGTTCGAGCAGCTCTTGAACATCGGCAATTTGAATTCCAGGATCGTGGCCGGTTCCAGTCTCGCGCCAGTTCCAATCACGTGAGCCGCCGGGGAAAAGCTTGGCATCTTTGTAAGGCTCAGCCTGTCCCTCTACATCGAGTTGGCCCCATGAAACATGTTTGATCCGGGGTGAACGCCCTTCTTGCTTCACAGTAGAAACATCGTTGCCCGGCAGGCCGACAGCCGTCTGCCTCCTATCGGTGCCCGACACTGCGCTTCCAACGTCGCCGCGTCCTGGCTAACATTCTAAGCCGATTCTGGTTATAAAGTGTCATTGTTATTCGATAAAATTTTCGGTCGTGCGCTGAAATCATCGGAGAGACGAAAGCAAGAATTAAGCGTCGTGACCGGTGTGCCGGTGCTCGGTTTGGACGCGTTGTCATCGGTCGCGTACGGGCCCGAAGCGGCACTGACAATTTTGATACCGGCGGGGTTGGTTGGTCTGAGCTTCATGCCATTGATCATGGTGAGCATTGTTGTGTTGCTCGCCATTCTTTACTTCTCGTATCGGCAAACCATCGCTGCGTATCCAAATGGCGGCGGCGCGTACATCGTTTCGAAAGAAAACCTCGGTGCGCGACTTGGCCTGGTCGCCGGCGCGGCGCTACTACTCGATTATATGCTGAACGTTGCAGTCGGAATTTCGGCGGGCGTCGCAGTGGTGATCTCGGCCGTGCCGGTGCTTCATCAGTATCAGCTGGCGCTTTGTCTGTTCGTGCTGGTGTTTCTCACCTTCCTAAATCTGCGGGGGGTGCGCGAATCGGGTTTGGTTTTCACTTTACCGGCATTCGCGTTCGTCGGCTGTATTGGGGGCGCGGTAATCATCGGACTTGCGCGCGCGTGGTTAAGTGGGGGCCATCCCGCGCCGGTCGAACCGCTGCCGAAAGTCCCACAAGCCACACAAGCGGTAAGCGCGTGGTTGCTCCTGCGCGGATTTGCCAGCGGCTGCACGGCGATGACCGGCATCGAAGCAGTAAGCAATGGCGTGCCGTTGTTTGCAAAGCCACGTATCAGCAATGCGCGCTGGACATTGACCGTCATCGTAGTCGTCCTCGGTGTGCTGTTGCTCGCTGTGGCGTGGCTTTGTCCGACCTATCACGTCAGCGCGATGGACCAAAGGCAGCCCGGCTATCAAACCATCCTCTCGCAGCTGATCGTCGCTGCCACGGGCAGCGGCGTTTTTTATTACGTGTCGATCGCCAGCATTCTCGTAATCCTCACGTTTTCAGCGAACACGAGCTTCGCCGGTTTTCCGCGCGTCTGCCGGCTGCTCGCCGAAGACGAATATTTGCCGCCGTCATTCGCCAATCGCGGACGACGTCTCATTTTCACTCAAGGGATCAGCGCACTCGCGGTGATTTCCGGGTTGATCCTGATCGGCTTCGGAGGAATAACCGAAAAACTCATTCCACTGTTTGCCATCGGCGCGTTCAGCGCGTTTACGTTGTCGCAAGCGGGCATGGTCGGCCACTGGATGCGAAAACGCGGCCGGGGTGCGCACGTCTCGATGTTCATCAACTTTACTGGCGCGATTTGCACTGGCATCGCGCTAGTGATCATCGTCCTCGCCAAATTCACCGAGGGAGCGTGGGTCACTTTGATCATCGTGTTGGGACTGGTGCTGTTGTTTCAGCAAATTCACAAACGTTACCGCGAGATCACAAGAGAAGTCAGCAGATCTGTCGAACTGAAAACGGCGAAGGTCCAGCCGCCCATTGTGATCATTCCAATCGGCGGCTGGGACCGCGTCGCCGAGCGCGCGTTGCGCTTTGGAATGGAAATGTCCGACGACGTCATCGCGTTGCACGTTACGACCGAGAACGAGGCGACAAACAGTCTCCGCGAACTTTGGATCAAAAACGTTGAACAACCTGCAAAAGGAGCGAAGGCCTCTGCGCCGCGCCTGGAAATCCTCAGTTCGCCTTACCGGCAGATCTATAATCCCATTTTGGATTTCGTAAGAAAAACCAGAAAAGAAAAAACGGATCGATTGATCGCTGTAATCATCCCAGAGCTAGTCGAGCCGCATTGGTACGAGTATCTGCTGCACAACCATCATGGCGCGGTGCTACGTTCGCGGCTGTTTCGCGAACGCGACCAACGCACCGTCGTGATTACCACGCCGTGGTATCTGCGCGATTAGAGTGAGGTCATCGCTCGGTGCCGATAGAATGTCGTAGCGGGGCGTCCTGCTCCGAAGAAAACGTAACTTCCCACTGATGAAATTGAAGTTCCTCGGCACACGCGGCGAGATAGAGAAGCGGACGCGTCGGCACCGTATGCATACGTCACTGATGGTCTCATATCGCGGCGCCGATGTAATGATCGACTGCGGTCTCGATTGGCTGGTGAAATTTGAGCGGCTGCATCCCAGTGCGATCGTTCTTACGCACGCGCATCCGGATCACGCGTGGGACTTGCGAGAAGGCGCGCATTGTCCGGTGCATGCGCCGCAAGAAACCTGGCGAGAACTGCGATATTACCCCGTCAAAGACCGTCGTCTGATCAAAGAGCGCACGCCGACGAAAATTTGCGGGATCACATTCGAAGCATTTCCAGTCGAACATTCCATACTCGCTCCAGCTGTTGGATATCGCGTTAGCGCTGCGCGCGCGTGTATTTTTTATGTTCCTGATCTTGTGTTTATCCATGATCGCGTTGCGGCGTTGAAAAACGTGCAAATTTATATTGGCGATGGCGCCACTGTGACGCGCTCGTTCATTCGGAGGCGTGGTAAGGCGCTCATTGGCCATTCGCCGGTTCGAACGCAGTTGACATGGTGCGAAAAAGAAGGCGTCCCTAAGGCCATCATCACGCATTGCGGTTCGGAGATTGTGACCGGCGACGAACACAAGCTATCTGCCAAACTCCGCGCCATGGCCGCCGAACGGGGTATCAAGGTTCGCATTGCCTACGACGGAATGAAGTTACTGCTATGACGCTCGCGGAACCACGGCGCGCGCAGAGTGACGCGCCCTACCCAAAGCGCGTATCCGGTAGGGCGGGCAGTCCTCTGCACGCCGCCTCCGCTTTTGAGCGTGAGATTTGGAGCTTATTCTGATTCATGCGCATTTTTCTCTGCGGCGACGTGATGACGGGACGCGGAATTGATCAGGCGCTGCCGCATCCGGTAAATCCAAACCTATTTGAACCGTATGTGCGCGATGCGCGCGAGTATGTCGCTCTTGCCGAGAAGGCCAATGGACCGATACTGCGCCCGCTGCGTTTCGATTACATCTGGCGCGATGCGCTGCGCGAACTGGAACGCGCGGAAGTTGATTTGCGAATCGCAAATCTGGAGACCGCTGTCACCTCGGCTGAAACGCCATGGCCAGAAAAAGGAATTCATTATCGGATGCATCCCCAGAACATTGGCTGCCTCGCCGCTGTGCAGATCAGCGCGTGCGCTTTGGCGAACAATCATGTTTTGGACTGGGGATACGATGGATTATCGGAAACGCTGAAAACTTTGGACGCGGCAGGAATCGCTCACGCAGGCGCGGGCAACGACGCCGAAGAAGCGATGCAGCCGGCGGTGCTCAACAACGCTGGTAATGGTCGCCTGCTGTTATTCTCGTTTGGATCAAGGACCAGTGGGATCCCGCAAGATTGGAGGGCCACCGGCATTTCCCCGGGAGTAAATCTGCTCGATGATCTTGCAGAGATCACCGCCGAGCGAGTGGCCGAACAAATGCGCGCACATCAGCAACCGGGCGATTTGATTGTCGCTTCGATTCATTGGGGAAGTAATTGGGGATACGAAATTCCACGGGAACAAATCGCCTTTGCTCATCGCTTGATTGAAGAAGGCATTGCAATCGTGCACGGACACTCCTCTCATCACGTGAAAGCAATCGAAGTCTTCAAGCGTCGCCTCATTCTTTATGGATGCGGAGATTTCCTGACCGACTATGAAGGAATTAGCGGTTACGAAATGTTCCGCGGCGATTTGGCGTTGATGTATTTGATCGAACTCGACTCGCGCAACGGCGAATTGATCGCTGCGCGTTTGGTCCCTATGCAAATGCGGCGGTTCAGACTGGAACGTGCGTCCACTGGTGATGCAGAATGGCTGTGCGATCGTCTGAACGAACTCGCGAAGCCGTTCGCCACTCAGACGCGCCCACACAACGACGATAGTCTGACACTCCACTGGCAAACAGAATGACGAAACGCTGATGACGAATGACGAAGGAATGCCGAAGTCCGAATGAACGAACAATACGGGGGGATCTCCTCGCGTTTTTCCGGATTTCGTCATTCGAGCTTCGTCATTTCAATGAGTTCCTGCAAAAAGCGCTCAACTTCGGCAGGATTCTTTAACCCGTAACGCGCAGCAGTCGGGCGCGGCTGCTCGCTCACGAGAACGCCTGTACCGCGCTGCTCGAGTGCGCGAAAGGCATCCTCGTCGGTGCGGTCATCTCCAATGTAAATCGGGTGCGCGTTTGGCCGCTCCAAACCTAGCTTTTCCAATAACCAGAGCACGGCTTTGCCCTTGTCCCAGTCGATGTTGGGCAACAACTCGTAGACCTTTTTACCATCAATCCTGCGCAGTTTCCGATGTCGCGTAGCGACTTCGCTGACGACGCGTTCCAGCTTGGGAAAGTCAATTTCATTTACGTTTCGGTAATGAGCAGCGATGGAGAAACGTTTTCTCTCAATGAGGGCGCCCGCAATGCCGGCGAGTTTTTCTCGAAGCTCCTTTTCCGCTGCATCCAGCGCTGGCAAAAACTCTCTCGCTTCCTGCCTCCGCAGGCCACGCGGTCCGGCGATATCAAATCCGTGGCTGCCAGCATAAACGATCCCATCGACAGCAACACGCTTGCGAACGTCTTCGAGCTCTCGGCCGCTTAGGATAGCGATCGGCGCCTGCATGGCCAGAGCTCGCAGCGTCTGTAGCGTGGAATCAGAGAGAAACGCTTTTTCGGGATGACCCACGATGGGCGTGAGCGTCCCATCGTAGTCCAGAAAAATCGCGAGGCTGCGGTCGCCCGCCCCGGCAATTTCTTGGACGTGCTCAAGTGCGGAGGGAAGCATATTCAATTTAACAAAAGCCGTTAAAAGAGTTACAACGTTACAAGGTTAAAAGGGATTCCAGACTCGCTCCGTTGTAACGATGTAACCTTTTTAACGTTTTATCGCTCTAAAAAATGAATCGCCTGATCGTCGTTTCGAATCGGTTACCATTCGCGCTGGATTCGACGGGCGAAGACCTTTGGACCGTCACACCAGCTGCCGGAGGACTCGTGTCTGCGGTGGAGCCGGTGCTGCGCGAACGCGGTGGCACCTGGATCGGTTGGCCGGGAATTGCAGGCAAAATCCCAAAGGGCCCATTTACAGACGCAACGCGTGACGCCGGTTACAACGTAGTGCCGGTTGCTCTTAGCGAAACTGAACGGGACGAATTTTACTACGGTTATTCAAACGAAGTGATCTGGCCGCTGTTTCACGATCTGCAAAACTTTTGCAATTTCGAGCCCGCATATTGGGAAGCTTACAAGGAAGTGAACGAACGTTATGCAGATGCCATCGCTCGCTGCTCGCAAGCTGAGGACTTCATCTGGGTGCACGATTATCACCTGATGTACGTCGCGCAGGCAGTACGCGAACGCGGGTTACGCGCAGCCTTGACGTTTTTCCTGCATATCCCGTTTCCGCCGTACGACATTTTTTCGAAGCTTCCGCAACCACAGCGGCTCCTACGCGCTCTCCTTCAATTCGACCTACTTGGGTTCCAGACCCGGCGCGACGTTCGGAATTTTCTCGGGTGCGTCCGGCGTGTGATGTCGGATGCACGCGTCGTTCCTCGCCGTGAACTTCAATTGGTTTGTTTCGAAAAACGCGAGATTCGCCTGGGGCACTTCCCGATTGGGATCGACTTCGACGCGTTTGAAAGGGGTGCGATGTCCGACGTGGTTGCTCGCAGATCTCACGAGTTGCGCGCTAATTTTCCTGATTGCCAGCTGGTCCTGGGTGTGGATCGGCTCGATTACAGCAAAGGAATTCCTGAACGATTGCGTGCATTTCGCAACGCGCTGGAACGGCATCCGGAACTGCGCGGACGCGTCGTTCTGATCCAGGTTGTTGTGCCGAGCCGGGTAGAGATTCCCAGATATCACGAATTCAAGCAACGTATCGACCGCCTGGTGGGTGATATCAACGGACGCTTCTCCACCAGTAATTGGTTGCCGGTTCAATACCATTTTCGCAGCCTCGATCGCGACGATCTTCTGGCGCACTACCGTGGGTGCGACATCGCCTTCGTTACGCCGCTCAAGGACGGAATGAATCTGGTCGCCAAGGAATATTGTGCCTGCCGCATCGACAAAAATGGCGTGCTCATCCTCAGCCAATTCGCCGGCGCGGCCGAGCAGTTGAAGACCGGCGCACTGTTGGTCAATCCTTACGATGTCGAGGAAATGGCCGATACAATTTTGAAAGCATTCCGCATGAGTGATGCCGATCGCACCGCGCGCATGAAGCGCATGAGACGCGTGGTGCGCAAGGAGAATGTTTTTTGGTGGGTCGATTCGTTTTTAAGAGTGGGCGCGAAACTTGCGGCTCGGTCCGAACGAGTCGCCAATCGCCGCCGCGCGAGGCTCAGGAAAACTTCCAACGCCTAACTTCCAACACTCAGTGATGAACCGAGCTGAATTGGGCGTTGGGTGGTGAGTGCTGAGCGTTGGACTTTCAAGCCCCTTGGGAAGACTCTCCACGCAGTCAAAAACGATCTTTGATAAGGCGCAGGACGCATGACCATCATCGATAATTTGCGAAAAGTTTCCGACACCGTTTGGGAATTACCGGCGACCTACAAGGAAGGCATGCGCGTGCCGGCCCGGATCATCGCGACGGAAAAACTGGTTCGCGAAATGGACGAGGCGGTTTACCAGCAGATCAGTAACGTCGCTACATTGCCCGGGATTACGCGCTACGCGTTCTGCATGCCCGATGGTCACAGCGGCTATGGCTTTCCTATTGGCGGCGTCGCGGCGATGGACGTGCACGAAGGCGGTGTCATTTCACCCGGCGGCATTGGGTTCGATATCAACTGCGGCATGCGCCTGGTAGTCACCAATCTCACGGTCGACGATGTGCAGCCTCATCTGCATCAGATTGTCGACGGGCTTTATGAGCGCGTTCCCGCAGGAGTCGGGAGTCACGGGTTTCTCAAATTATCGCGCCAGGATTTTCGCGACCTGGTCGAGCACGGCGCGCGCTGGTGCGTTGAGCGTGGTTACGGTTGGGAGGAAGACCTCGAAGTGACTGAGGAGGATGGTTGCATCCGGGGCGCTGACGCATGGAAGATCAGTGACCGCGCGATCGATCGGGGTTACAACCAGGTCGGGACCCTCGGCAGCGGGAATCATTATCTTGAAGTGCAGATCGCTCGCCCAGCTGACGTGCGCGACAACGAACTCGCGCCAAAATTTGGAATCACCATCCCGAACCAGATCGTAGTGATGTTTCACTGCGGCAGCCGCGGGTTCGGGCACCAGGTCGCCACCGATTATCTCCAGACGTTCTTGAAGGTGATGGAACCGAAATATGGAATCAAAATTTTGGATCGCGAGCTTGCGTGCGCGCCGTTCGAATCGCCGGAAGGTCACGATTATTTCGCCGCGATGAAATGTGGGTTGAACATGTCATTTGCGAACCGGCAGGTGATTCTCCATCGGATTCGCGAAGTCTTTTCCGAAGTCTTCGGCCGTAGTGCGGAGGATCTCGGGATGCAGATGATTTATGATGTCGCGCATAACACAGCGAAGCTGGAAAAGCATACCGTCGATGGAAAGGAAAAGACGCTCCTTGTTCACCGTAAAGGAGCGACACGGGCGTTCGGTCCCGGGCACCATGAAGTGGCCGCGCGTTACCGGGACATCGGTCAGCCGGTGATCATCGGCGGGTCGATGGAGACCGGCTCCTATCTGCTCGTTGGCACAGCGTCAGGCGCGGAAACATTTTTCAGCACCGCGCACGGTAGCGGTCGCACCATGAGCCGCACCAAGGCGCGCAAACGATGGCACGGTAAACAGCTTCAACGAGACTTGGAAGCGCGTGGCATTTACGTCCGCAGCACGTCATGGGCCGGCCTGGCCGAGGAAGCCGGGCCTGCTTACAAGAACATCGATGAAGTGATTGCCGCGACGGAATTGGCGGGAATTAGCAAGCCCGTCGTGCGATTCACCCCAATTGGGAATGTGAAGGGATGAGGGAAATGACGAAATCCGAATGTCGAATGACGAATTAATTACAAATGACCAAAACCAGAAGGTGTGAATATCGTTTCGTCATTCGGACTTCGACATTCCTTCGTCATTTGTCATTGGTGCTTCGTCATTGTTAGCATGCTTCGCACGCCTATCACATTAGTCACCGGTCCACTAGGCAGCGGCAAGACGACGCTGCTTCGCCACGTCCTTGCCACGCGCCCTGCGAAGATTGCCATCGTGATGAATGAATTCGGCGAGATCGCCATCGACACGAAAGTGATTGAAGGTAAAAACGTGCGGATTGCAGAGCTCGGCGGCGGATGTGTCTGCTGCTCATTGCTCGGCGAGTTCGAGGCAGCAGTAACCGAAATCATTAAGAAGGTTGCGCCCGAAATAATCGTCGTCGAGACCACCGGCCTTGCCGAACCTGAAGCCCTTGTGTTCAACATCCAGGAGGCGCTGCCTCAGTGCCGGCTAGACGGCGTCGTTTCGGTAATCGACGCGGACATGCTGGTTCGTTTCCCTGAACTCGGTCACACCACGCGTCTACAAATCGAGGGCGCGGACATTTTGCTTTTGAACAAGATCGATCTGGTCGATGCAAAGCAAATCGAGCCGCTCGAAACAAAGCTGCGCGAAATCAATTCGACTGCGGCAATTGTTCGCACGGTACGGTGCCAAATCGATCCGGAACTATTGTTCGGCATTGGGCAGTCGCGGAAGAGAACGGCCGCGCCGCCCCAACATGAGCATCAGCCAGAATTCGAATCGTTCCCATTCAGCTCGGACAACGTTTTTTCCCGCGACTGCTTCGAACGTTTCGTGGACGCTCTGCCCTCTAGCGTGATTCGGGCGAAAGGTTTCGTCCGTTTCCCCGACGGCGCGCAGCTTTTCAATTTCGTGGCCGGCCGTTGGGAGTTGGAACCGTTTGAAGCTGGAGAAACTCAGTTGGTTTTTATCGGGAAAGGCGTCGGGGCTCAAAAATCGGCGATCGTTGACGCAATGAAAAAGTGCGAGGGCTGACGTGAGTTGTTGTGATGCCTTACCACTACCTCGAAGACATAGGAACCGCGGATATCGCATTTGAAGCGACGGGGCGCGATCTGCCGGAATTGTTCACGGCCGCTGCCGACGCGACGATGAACGTGATGATTGATAATCTCGACGCAATCGAGCCAGGCGAGACGCGACAAATCGAACTCTCAAGCGACAAGATCGACATGTTGCTCTTCGATTTCTTGCAGGAGCTTATCTTCTTTAAAGATGCCAGGCGTCTTCTATTGCGAACCCGCGAGACGCAAATCGACCACAAAGGCGACGAATATTTCTTAAAAGCGAAGGTCGCCGGCGAACGATTAGACGACACACGTCATCAGCAGCGCGCGGATGTGAAAGCGGTCACGCTTCATGGTTTCTCTGTCGAGAAACACAACGGCGGCTGGAGGGCGAAGGTGCTTTTGGATATTTGATCTTTACTTCGGCTCCAGCGCGATGTAACCGCTTCGCCCCTGGCTGTAGACGCGTAGTAAAATCTTCTCGTTAGCTTTCAACTTCTTGCTGGCAGCGACAAGGTCCTTCGCATTCTTGATCGGCTGCTTGTTCACTTCCTGGATCACGTCTCCTTCGCGCAGACCAGCTTTTCCCGCTGGCGAGTCTGCATCAACTTCTGCGATCACCGCCCCTTGAACGTCCTTTGGAAGATTCAGCGCCGCGCGAATGTCATCGTTGATATCCGCGACTGCGACCCCACCAAACACAGTCGTTTTCTCAGGCTGCGCACTTTCTTCAGGAGACGCTTCAGGCCCTCCTTCCACAGTCACCCCCGCAGGCATCTCAGCAAGCTGAACATCGAACATTTTCGTTTGACCTTCGCGATTCACTTGGATCTGCGCCTTTGTTTCGGGACTCATTGTCCCAATCATTAGGCGGAGCTCACGCGCGTCACTGACTTTTTTCCCGTTAACAGCCGTAATCACGTCGCCAGTTTTAATCCCAGCTTTTTGGGATGGACTGTTTGGGACAATCTCGCCGACGAGCGCACCCGTCGGTTGCCCCTTGAGTTTCATCGCTTCGGCCAGCTCCGGCGTGAGCGGTTGCACCGAAGCGCCGATGTAGCCACGCACAACTCGACCTTTTTCGCGTAAGCTCTGCATCACCTCGCGCGCGAGATTTGCGGGAACGGCGAAGCCAATACCTTGGTTTCCACCGGTCCTGGAAAAAATCGCGGTGTTAATGCCTAACAACTGGCCTTTGATGTCGACCAGGGCGCCGCCCGAGTTGCCCATGTTAATCGCAGCATCGGTCTGGATGAAATTCTCATAGTCAACGATGCCCACGCCGCCACGGCCGATGGCGCTGATGATCCCCATCGTCACCGTCTGCCGCAGGCCAAATGGATTACCTACCGCCAGTACGATGTCGCCCGCGCGCGCTTTATCGCTGTCGGCAAACGTAATGGCGGGCAGATTTTCCTCGTCGATTTTCAGCAAGGCAACGTCGGTACCTGGATCGGTGCCGACTTTTTTTGCCTTGTATTTACGCAGCTCCGTGCCGAGCCCGATCATGATTTCCTCTGCGCCCGAGACGACATGATTAGCGGTGAGAATGTATCCATCTGCGCTGACGATCACGCCCGAGCCGAGGCCTTGAAGCGTTTGTTTACCTTGCCTCTGCGGAAGTTGTCCCCCGAAAAATTGTCGCAGCGCGTCATCGGAAAACGGAAACGGGGCGAGCGTTCGCGACACCGTCTGGGTGGTGAAGACTGTAACAACGCTGGGCGCCACCTTCTCGACGATCGGGGCGAAGCTGCTGATAACTCCCGGCTGTACGGGCGGAGCTTCTTGTGCCACTGCCGAAAAGGCGCTGACAGAGACGCACAGCGCGGCGCCAATTAACGACCCGTAGGACCGGAAAATTCCTCTTTCCATAAGACGTTTCCCTTCAGGAGAATCGCACGTTCAACCGTGACCGGCCCTTTTTGCTGACTCGATTATCAACGAAGGCGAAACGGTCGCCGCGGGGACTCCTCAACGCGTTGGCAAACTAACTTCGGCTTTGCCGGCAATATACTTGCGGCCTTCGGCGATTGCCTCGCCATCGCTTTCTGAGAAGCCGATCCACCCTTCGGTAAACGCGCGAAGGTGCAACGCGTTGGCGCCACCGCGGGAACTCGCGAGTTTGTTTCGCGAGTTCCCACATAAAGGATTCCAACCTCGCGCTAGGGCGTGGGGCGCGGATGCGGTGTCGGGCGAGGCCGTGGCGTCGGAGTGGGTCGTCCTGGTGTTCCAGTAGGCGTTGGAGTTGCTGTCGGCGTCGCTGTCGCCGTCGGTGTAGGCGTAGGACCTGCCGGGGCTGCTGCCAGGCCGGAGAATTGCGGAATACCTGTGTTGAACAAGAGTGTCTTCACGCCTGTGATGGTCGATCGAGTAGAGATCCCCGGTAGGAGAGCTGGCGTAGAAGTTACCATCAGGAGCAAACACGACATCAGAGATAATGGTTTCCAGCGGTCCGATAGGCGTCATCACACCGGTGACTGGATCAATCAGATCAATATCTTCGTTGCGACTGCCGTTCCCGCGCGAACCATATAAGACATCCAAAGGATCGAAGGCGATTCCGGCGCAGAATGAGTCCCCGTCGCCCACCAGCGTCAGCGAGGTGAGGACGTCTCCGTTCGATGGATCGATTGTCAGCAACTTGCCGACACTTACGTTATTGTCCCACGAGGCTCCATAAAGGACGCCCTGTGAGTTGAATCGGAGCCCGTCAACACCCTGGATGGGATCAGAGATCAACCCGATGACAGTCGCCTGACCATTCGTCGGGTCGATGGTCAACAAAGTGCTTGGGGGTGAGTGGCTCCTCCGGAAATACCATAAAGGGTACCTGTGTTATCAAACGCGATGCCGCCGAGGCGATCGAAACCAGTGTCCCCGATAAGGGACGCACTCTGTATTGTGACGTCAATCAGCCAGAGTCGCCCGCCGCCGCTGGCATTATCGCCGCCAGTGGAGCCGTAAAGTATGGTATCCGAAGGGGAGACAACATTGACAACGCCAGTCATGCCAAAGATGCAATGCGCGAAGCAGAAGTAATTATAGGTGCCGGCCTGATCAAAGGTATGCTCGTACACCGTCCCTTGGCCGGAAAGGATTCCCTGATCGCAGTTCGTATCGTCAGGGGAACAAAACTGTTCATCGGGCGTGCAAGGATCGCCGCTGGTGACACTGTGGCCGTCCTCGGCCCAGGTCCACCGCACCGTGTCGCCCACCGAGATGTTGAGTGTGTCTGGCACAAACACATCCCCGCCCTTTCCCACCGCTACATCGAAGATCTGGCCTCCACCCGATGGCGCTCCGCTTACGGCGGGCCGTCCGTTTTGATCCATAATGTGAATGGCATGGGCGGCAGTCTGTTTCTGGTGCGCTGCGCTGATGTGTTTGTCAGTCGATCCAGCTTGCGACAAAAATACCGTCGTAAACGTGGTTGCCAGCAAAAAGGCGATTCGTAGTGCTGCGTTTGGTCGTTTCATGGTCTTAGTCCTTCCTCAGCGCGCCAGCGCCTCGGATTCCCTTCTGCACCACGCCGAACCGCGGCTGACGCTCCGCGATTCAGCGCCGGGGAGCGATATTACTCGGGAGCTTCAAAGAAAGGCAAGCAGAATCTTTGTGCAAAAGCGAGAATACTCACCTTTGCTAAGGCGACGGCACGCCAGGCTGATCACTTCTCACGCCTTGTTTCTCACCGCGAGTCATTCACGGCCGCGTCGGACGAGCGCGCGGCGTCGGGCGCGGTCGTGGCGTCGGTCTGGGCCTCCCACTCGGAGTTGGTGAAGGTGTTGGAGAAGCCGATGGTGTCGTCGTTGGTGTTGCAGTGGGCGTCGCCGACGGTGTTACCGTTGCGCTGGGAGTCGCTGTCGGCGTCGCTGTCGGTGTTGGCGTTGCGGTTGCCGTCGGTGTTGGAGTTGCCGTCGGAGTCGGAGTTGGCGCTGCTGCGACGTTAACGACGCCAGTCATGCCAAGAGCGCAGTGCGCTGCGCAAAAGTAAGAAAAACTGCCCACCTGCGTAAAAGTAAACTCGTAGATTGTGCCGGTATTCGAAAGAATCCCCTGATCACAGTTCATATTGTCGGGCGAACAAAATTGGCCGTCGGCAGTGCACGGTTCGCCGCTGGTGACACTGTGGTTGTTACTGGCCCACGTCCACCGCACCGTGTCGCCGACCGAGATGTTGACCGTGTCCGGCACAAATACAAAGCCGTCTTGTCCCACCGCTACGTCAAAAATCTGACCGCCACCCGATGGCACGCCACTCACTGCTGGCCGGCCGTTTTGATCGACAATACGGATGGCATGTCCGGAGGTCTGTTTCTGTTGTCCTGTGATGATGCGTTTGTCGTCCGATTCAGCTCGCGACGAAAATAGCAGCGCAAATGTTGCTGCCAGCCAAAAAGTCACCAGGACCCCCGCATTAGATCGTTTCATGGTTTTCCTTCTTATGTGCGCCAACGTTTTGGGATTTTCTTTTTATATCGACGCCGAATCGCAGCTGACGCTCTGCGATTTCGATGTCAGGCGCGATATTGCTTGGGAACTTTGGAGAAGCGCAAGCAGAATAAGTTCTGCGAAGCGCCAGGAACCCTAAGATTTCCGCAGAGAAAGGTAACAGAACTGTTACTTCTGCTCGGCTCAAGGCTACGCAGGCAAGGCCTGGGTCTACACCTGATCACGGATCACTTAGAATCAGAGCTTAGCGCGGAGTCGGGCGAATGTGCGGAGTCGGGCGCGACCTCGGTGTAGCTCTGGGCATGGCGCTAGGTGTTGGGCTAGGCGTTGGTGTAGGTGTTGGTGTTGGACCTGCCTGAAAATCGATTTCAATGTTATCGATTCCAAGTATCCACGTGCCGAGACTGGGATAAGCAAATCCAGGTTTGTAAAAGCCAATGCTGGTCAAGTCGACGCGATGAAGAAATGGAGACCATTCTGCGTCGGTGGCGGGCGTCCCGTCGCCGTGCGTAAAGACCCATCCCTGTGGGATGGTCGGCGAATTGGCGTCGACCGGAAACGAGTATGTCTGCCAGCCGACGGGCGGCTCAGGGAGGTCAGGTAACGTATATGTCGCGTCGTAATTGACGTTAAAGCCAGTGTCATCCATCTGAAGCAGTTCCAGCGTGACTGCGCGATCAGTCGCCCAGGTGGCAACTTGGATGACGTTCAAATCGACAGCTATGCTGGTAACACCGAGCGTGGTCCAGTCGCCGGTGTAGATGCTGTCAACCTTGTACGGGTCGGGAACTCCCGGTTGAAAACGCGTCGAGATGCTCGCCCATGTCGGTATGGACGTGCTGAAGCCGCCTTGCTGAAGATAAGCTCCCGGATTTCCGCCATTGGCCTCAACATCTCGTGGCACACCCACGCTGCAATGCCACAAACCGACATCGGTCCCATCATCGTAGGTTTCAATGAACGTATTAGTCGCGCCATCGTTGCCCGCGCTGAGAACAACCGTACTTAGAGCGATGGAGAATGATGTTGTTAGTATTTTTTTCATATTTTCACTGCTATTGACACAGGATTGAGGTTTGAACGCAAAACGTTTGCTTAAAAAATTGCACCTTTTCATTGTTCACCGATCACCACTTCTTTACCGCGGCGGCGTGGGGCGAGGGCGCGGAGTTGGCCGGGGCCTGGGTGTTACCCTAGGCGTAGCAGTAGGTGTTGGACTAGCCGTCGGAGTCCCAGTTGGTGTAGCGCTTGGCGTCGGAGACGGCGTAGGACCTTGAGCGCCCGTTCTAAGAATCGTGCCAAAGCCGCCGACTGCGTTTCCGGTGTTTGTCTCAGTCAAGGAAACATTATAAAGATCCTGGTTTGTGCCGCTTTCCTCGCGAGTCCAGTTCTGTCCTCCATCTGTCGTTCTAACGATTGTGCCGAGTTGTCCAACGGCTGTTCCATTAGACGGATCCGAAAAAGAAACTCCTAAAAGGATCTCGGAGACACCACTGGTCTGGCTAACCCAGTTCTGTCCTCCATCTGTCGTTCTTAGAATCGTGCCCAGGTCGCCTACGACTGTGCCTGAGTTGGCGTCTGCGAACCAAACTGCTCGGAGCTGATTGATTGTTCCGCTTGTTTGCGGGGTCCAGTTTTGGCCTCCGTCTGTGGTTCTTAATATCGCACCATCGTTGCCAACGACCGTCCCCGTATTGTTATCTGTAAAATAGACGCCAAGCAGGCCGGTTGCCCCGCTGGATTGCACACCCCAATTTTGTCCACCATCGGTTGTGCTGAGAATTTTTCCTTCAAGAAAGCCAACAGCCGTGCCGTGATTTTCATCGGTAAATTGGACGGCATAAAGCCAGTCAGTTGTGTCGGCGGTCTGTTGCGCCCAGTTGTTGCCACCATCTGTTGTCCTCAGGATTATACCCTCCTGGCCTACCAGGGTTCCAATGTTGGAATTGACGAAATGCACACCGAAAAAGTTTAGGCCGGCAAACGGATCGCCTATTCCACTGTTTTGGCGTACCCAGCTGTTACCGCCGTCTGTTGTCCGTAAGATCATGCCATCGGGATTTTCGTAACCAACAGCCGTTCCCGTGTTCGCATCGGTAAACGAAACGCCGTACAAAAAATTGAAGGTGACAGTTGGCTGGCTATTCCACTGCGTGCCTCCATCGGTAGTTTGAAGAATGATGCCAGCGTTACCGACAATCGTCCCAGTGTTTGCATCGGTAAAGGACACGGCGTAGAAAGCGTTCGCGCCTTGCGGGAGTGAGTAATTCGTCTGCTCAACCCAGTTATTCCCACCATCGGTCGTTCTGAGAATGACTCCGGTCCCACCCAACTCGAAGCCGGAAATCGTTCCATTATTCGTGTCGGTGAACGAAACGCCATAAAGAGTTTTCGTCGTTCCGCTGGTTTGAGGCGACCAGGTGTCGCCGCCATTGGTCGTTCTGAGAATCAGGCCTCCATCGCCGACGGCCGTTCCGGTATTGGCATCGGTAAACGAAGCTTTGAAAAGGCACGCCGTTCCCGGGTTTGCTTGTTTTATCCAGCTGCCGCCACCATCGGTCGTTCTGAGAATGGTGCTTTCTCCACCGATTCCGCACGCTCCGCCCACGGCTGTTCCCGTATTCGTATCAATAAGGGAAACACCAAATAGTGTATTCGCTGTCCCGCTTGATTGAGGAACCCAGCTGCTTCCGCCGTCGGTGGTTCTGAGAATGGTGCCACCTTCACCGACAGCCGCTCCATTATTTGCATCAGTAAAGGAAACCCCACGAAGTTGAAGAGTCGTTCCGCTTGGCTGGCTAGCCCAATGAGCGCCTCCGTCTGTGGTTCCAACGATCGTGCCGCCTTCACCAACAGCTGTTCCGTTATTTGCATCTGTGAAGGAAACAGCCCACAGAGTTTGTGTTGTGCCACTGGCTTGAATTGTCCAGCTGTTTCCGCCATCCGTCGTCCGCACGATCGTCCCGTATTCGCCAACGACGGTGCCAGTGTTCGCATCCACAAAGGATGCGCCTCGAAGATTGTTACCCTGCGGAAGAGGATTTTGCCAGTGCCATTGCGGACTTGGTGCGTCAGGTGAGGGTTTGCGCAAGAGGTTAGCGGTTGCATCCCTTCGAGCCTGGCCGGCGTGAATCGTCAGTAGAAGCCCGCAGGAAGCTGCAAGGCCTAAAACAGTCAACGGGATTCTAGCATTTGTTATTCTCATAGGTGTGTAGGATTATTTTTTATGGTTTGTTATTGACTTGCTGACAGCTGTTGAACGTCGTGGCCCCTCTTCGCCGAGCTAAAAACAGAGAGGATTTCCTTTGAGCGTTCATTTTACCTTTGTTTCTCTCAGGAGTGCCCATCAATCCCTCACGCTCTTGGAGTCAACGAACGCTAATCGGAGTCTGAACGCAGCGGCGTAGGACGCGGCCTGGGTGTTGGGATCGGCCTCGGTGTTGGATTGGGTCTTGAGACAAACTCTCTCCTGAGGATGGTGCCACCGTAACCCACAGCCGTGCTTAAGGAAACTCTCGAAAGATCATAGCCTGTTCCGCTCGTCTCATTTACCCAGGTGTTACCTCCATCCGTGGTCCTGACGATGGTTCCAAGCGTGCCGACGGCGATTCCGTGGTCTGTATCGGTAAAAGAAACCCCGGCGAGCAACTCGGTTGTTCCACTTTGCTGCGGCATCCAATGACTCCCGCCGTCTGTAGTTCTGAGGATCGTCCCAAATTGACCGACAGCGGTCCCAGTATTCACGTCGGTAAACGAGACCCGTAAGAGATCAGACTCTGTTCCGCTTGCCTGCGGGACCCAGTTGTTCCCGCCATCTGTTGTTCTGAGAATTATACCAGCCCCGCCCACAACTGTTCCGGTATTAGCATCCGTAAAGGAAACCCCCACAAGAGGACTGAAAGCCCCGTTTGATTGGCCTATCCAAGAGCTTCCTCCGTCTGTTGTCCTCAAAATTAGCCCTGTAACAGTGTTAAAATCAAATCCAACCGCTGTTCCATTATTTGCATCGGTAAAAGAGACGCCCCAGAGATCATCGACTGTTCCGCTTGCCTGAGGGACCCAGCTGGTGCCTCCGTCTGTTGTTCTGAGAATTGTGCCAAGGACACCGACAGCCGTCCCGTTATTCGCATCGACAAAGGAGACTCCTAGAAGCGTGTTGATCGTTCCGCTTGTCTGGTTAACCCACGTGTTTCCTGCGTTTGTTGTTCGAAGGATCGTTCCATCGTCACCAACGGCCGTTCCATTATTTGCATCAGTAAAAGAAACGTCCTCTAGTGAGTTGGTCGTAACTGCGCTTGATTGACTGACCCAGTCGTTCCCTCCGTCGGTTGTTCTCAGAGTTGTGCCAGCGAGACCCACAGCCGTCCCATTATTCGCATCGACAAAGGAAACACCTATAAGCGTGTTGGTCGTTCCGGTGGCCTGGCTAACCCAGGTGTTTCCTCCATTGGTTGTTCGTACGATGGTTCCATCGCTACCCACGGCTGTTCCGTTGTCTGTGTCAGTAAAAGATACCCCCCAAAGGAAACTGGTGGTCCCACTCGTTTGCGCAACCCAGTTAGCCCCCCCGTCTGTTGTTCTGAGAATTGTGCCTCCCTCGCCAACGGCTGTTCCATTATTTGTGTCAGTAAACGAAACGCCATAAAGAAAGCTTTCCGTCCCGCTTGTCTGACTAACCCAGTTCGCGCCCGCGTCTGTTGTTCTGAGGATTATCCCGTACCAGCTGACAGCGGTCCCGTTATTTGTATCGGTAAATGAAACAGCATTGAGATTGTTCGTAGTTCCACTTGCCTGGCTTGTCCAGGTGTTTCCACCATCTGTTGTTCTGACGATTGTTCCATTCTCGCCAACGGCAGTTCCGGCGTTGGCATCAGTAAATGAAACGGCCAGGAGGCCATTGGTGGTTCCACTGGTTTGACTGGACCAGGTGTTACCGCCATCGGTGGTCCTGAGGATTGTGCCGGAGGCGCCAACGGCTGTTCCGTGATCTACGTCAGTAAACGAAACTCCGTACAACGTATTTGTAGTGCCACTGGATTGAATAGCCCAGCTGTCACCGCCGTCGGTTGTCCGGATGATGGTTCCGTTGTCGCCAGTAGCCGTTCCCATGTTCGCGTCGGTGAAGGACACGCCGTATAGACTGTTGCCCTGAGGGAGAGGATTTTGCCAGACCCAATGTGCGCCTGCCTCCGCAGGGCTACGGCGCGACAGGCCTGATGAGCTGGCGCGGGCACCAACGTGGCTCGACACGCTTTTTGCGGCACCGCTTTGAGCATACCCACTCTGGATAGTCATCCACGCGCCGGAAACACCTGTAAGGCTCAACAATAACAAAGGGACTCTCAGCTTCCTGATCTTCATGACTGCGGCAGACTTGGCGCTACGATTTTCCCGTCACCTTGCGTCTTAGTCTGGTGGAGTAGGACGCGGTCGCGGAGTGGGCCGCGGCCGAGGGGTTACTCGAGGCGTAGCAGAAGGCGTTGCGGTTGGCGTCGGCGTTGGAGTTGGCCCTGATCCGGTTCTTCTGAGAATCGTCCCGATGTCGCCAACGACAGTACCCGTGTTAGCATCTGCAAAGGACACATCGTACAAAATATTGAAGGTGCCGCTGGCTTCTCCGACCCAGTTACTTCCTCCATCTGTTGTCCTGACGATCGTGCCTCCTTCACCAACGGCGGTCCCATTATTTGCATCAGAAAATGAAACGTCCCACAAGTGGTCAGTTGTTGCGCTATTTTGAGGCCCCCAATGGCTGCCGGCATCGGTGGTTTTGAGAATAGTACCGCTATTCCCAACTACTGTGCCGACGTTAGCATTTTGAAACGCAACTCCGTGAAGAGGAACTGCAGTCCCACTGGTTTGCGGATCCCAGCTGGTTCCTCCGTTAGTTGTTCTTAAGATTGTTCCACTCGCGCCAACGGCAGTCCCGGTATTCGAGTCACTGAACGAAACTCCAAACAGGAAATTTGTGGTGCCGCTTATTTGCGTGTCCCAATTACTGCCTCCATTTGTCGTCTTGAGGATAGTACCTTCTGCCCCAACCGCAGCCCCTGTATTTGCATCTATAAAAGAAACTCCAAATAGAAGATTGGTAGTTCCGCTTATTTGGCTATCCCACCCATTTCCTCCATTGGTTGTTCTAAGAATAATACCTCCTTCGCCAACTGCAGTTCCTGTGTTCGCATCAGTAAAAACAACCTCGTTAAGTTGATTAATTGTTCCGCTTGTCTGGCTAATCCAGGTACTTCCAGCGTCTGTCGTTCTAAGAATTGTTCCAGAGGCCCCGACAGCCGTACCTGTATTTAAATCAGTGAATGACACTCCGAAAAGTGCCTGAGTTGTACCACGTGTTTGGGTGGTCCAGTTAGATCCCCCATCAGTCGTTGTGAGAATTTCTCCCGCAAAACCGACTATGATACCGTTGTCAGCGTCTACAAAAGAAACCCCGTAAAGTATTTGTAAGCTACCGCTTGTCTGACTGGTCCAATTGTTCCCTCCATTTGTTGTTCGCAGTATTAAACCGACAGGACCAATAGCCGTTCCGGTATTAGCATCTGTGAAAGAAACATCGTGAAGGTCAGAGGGGATTGGACTGGTCTGATCGAACCAATGGCTCCCACCATCCGTCGTCCTGAGAATGGTGCTGTTTGATCCAACAATAGTGCCCGTATTGACATCCGTGAAAGAAACTCCGTTAAGGTTATTTATCGTGTCACTTGTTTGACTAACCCAGTTGGTTCCCGCATTTGTGGTTCTG
>JBKPLX010000098.1:0-17329 GCA_046731855.1 Verrucomicrobiota bacterium
GCATTCAGACCGGCGCCACCGACACTGACAATCTTGATTGGAATAAATTCCTCCGCCCGTTCAGGGAGAGTGTAGTTTTTGCTAAGTTGAATCATATTGATCTTTCAATTTCTTCATCGCCTTCCGCTAAAAATTCTTCCCAGGATCCGCCCGATTCCCCGCACCGGCCGATCTGTTTGCACGGCTTGGGCATATTTGATCAGCCCGATTGCAGTCGAAAATTGCGGGTTCTCTACTGCAGACGTCACACCTGATGTTGTTTGAGCATGCGCAACGTGCGCCGGCATTTCGAAAATCTCTTCCGCAAGATTATCGATGCCATTGAGCAGGCTGCACCCGCCCGTGATGAAAATACCAGAGCCGAGGTAATTGATGAATGGTTCTTCATCGAGCCTGCGTTTGAGCAACTCAAGAGTTTCGCGGAGCCGCAAATGAATGATGGTGTTCAAGGTCTCGCGCTCGATCTCTTTCCCCGCGAAGCCGGAATCGTCTTTTAGCAAAATCATTTCGCCTGGGAAACAATTGCCGAGCACACAACTTCCCTCCTCGATTTTGAGTTTCTCCGAGCGCGCCATTGGAATGCGCAACCCCATGGAAATGTCATTGGTGATATGGTCACCACCAATGGCAATACAACCGCTCTGCTTCACAGCGCCGTCTGCGTACAAAATGTAGTCCGTCGTTCCGCCACCGATATCGAGCACCAGCGCTCCGAGGTCTTTTTGGTGTTGGCTGAGGACTACCTGAGCAGAAGCCAGCCCGCCAAAAACCACGTCCTCAACGTCGAGCGGCAATTCTTTCACGCACCGGATCGTGTTTTGGATGCGCGTCCGCACACCGTGAATAATGTGGAAATCGGCTTCTAGTCTTTGGCCGAGCATCCCGACTGGATTCAGCACGCCGTCCTGCCCATCGACGTGATAATGCTGAATGATGGAATGAAGAAACGCGTTTTGCGCAGGAATGCTTACCTCGCGCGCATTGATTTTTACGTCTTCGACATCCTGTTCATCGATTTCATCGCGGTCCTCGGGCAGCATGACGCATCCCCGGTTGTTGAAGCTCTGAAGGTGCGATCCACCAACGGCGATATAGACGCTCCGGATCATCACGTCGCTTTTCTGTTCGGCATCGACTACCGCTTCGTGGACGCATTTCATTGCCGTTTCAAAATCAACGATCTCGCCCTTGCGTACGCCGCGCGATGGTGTCTGGCCGACACCAAGAATTTTGACGGTGCCATCGGGCCGGCTTTCGCCGACAACAACGCAGATTTTGGAGGTTCCAATCTCAAGACCAATCATCAAATTATTGCTCGCCATTGTGTTAATCCGTTCTCTGTCGCTGAGGGGGAATTGCCTTGGGGGGTGGTTTCGAATTGATGCGCGCCCTGGAGGGGGGTGATGACGGAGTTTTCTCCGCCGGATGCACCGGGATCGCCTTCATAATGCGCGGTTCTACGGCAGGCTCGATGGTATCGTTAATGACTGCGACCGGCCTTGGCGCAAAAGTCACAGGAATGTTTCGTTGCACAAGGAGGTTTAACGTCGCCAGTTCCTGTTTTGAATCGTCACAATAAACAAGAAATTGTTCCAACCTGCGCAATTGCGTTTCGAGATCGTTATAGCCGAACGTCACGCGGCTATGATTCTTGTCGGTCACCAGAAGCCGATAACTTTCTGAAACATCGATCTCGCGAATTTGAAAACGCATTTGCAAAAAACTGCGCGAACTCAAACGCAGAAGCTCCAGCGCGGTCTTTGCTTCGGATGACTCGACAACTTTGCCCGCTTCGAGCGATTCGCTCGAGCATCCCAGAATGACCGGTAATCCGAGATATTCGGGCAACAACTTCTTTTCATTCATCAAAACACCTCGCGCGTCCACCAGAAAAGCAGACTCGGATGCAAATGGATCGGAAATTTCCTTCTCACTCGTGATCCAGCCGATCGGCTTTCGTTCAACGACACGAATATCAATCTCCGAAGGTAATTTTCGCACGATCTGCACCTCATCGGTCTGAGGCAGCTGCTGTATGAGATCGTGAACGCGGGCCAGGTTTACGCGGAAAATATTTTCCCCTTCATGTAGATCGGCGGCGTTCAAAATCTGCTCGCGCTGCAACGTTCCGTCCGTCTGTAATTCAATTGTCTTCAGCTGATAATCCGAATTCTCGAAAAACAGACGCCTCGCGGCTTCAC
Source organism: Verrucomicrobiota bacterium (assembly GCA_046731855.1). Lineage (GTDB taxonomy): Bacteria > Verrucomicrobiota > Verrucomicrobiia > Chthoniobacterales > UBA10450 > Udaeobacter. The sequence continues at coordinate 2,202 of JBKPLX010000098.1, forward strand.
GCGTTCCCGCATAGATCGCGGCGCACAGTGCGGCGAGCAATATCACTCGGGAGAGAACCGCCAGGACTCGCCGCGCGCGATGTTGTGCGACTCGGCGGGAGCGTACTTTCACGTCGAGCAAGTGCTGCTGGCGGCGCTGGCGCACATTGGAGACGCGCCGATTGCGCGATTGAGGGCGCCTCTGCGCTGGTCTCATTTCCGGCTCCTTTCCGCTCTGGCGCGAGAAAGTGCGATAATGCGCGCGCAAAGGTCGACATAATTGATTCCGGCCGCCGCAGCGCCTTCGGGCAACAAACTAGCCTCCGTCATTCCGGGAATGTTATTGACCTCGAGCACGTACGGTTCTCCCGAATCGGAAAGCAAAACGTCAACGCGACCGTAAACGACCAGGCCGAGAGCGCGAAAAGCGCCCAGCGCCTGTTCCTGAATCTGTTTCGTCTTATGCGGATCGATTTTTGCCGGACAAACGTGCTCGGCGCCGCCGCCAGCCTCTGGATTCAGAAACGGGTACTTGTTGTTGAAGTCGTAAAAACCGCCCTTTGGAATTATTTCAAGAATTGGCAGGGCTTGATCACCGAGAACACCTATCGTCAACTCGCGGCCCGACACAAATTTTTCTATCAACAATTTGCGACCATACTTGGCGGCCTCCGCCATCGCCGAATCAAGCTCGCCCGCGTTTTTTACAATCACCACGCCAACGGTAGAACCTTGTCTTGCCGGCTTTACCACCAGCGGGAGCGAAATGGTCGGGCGCTGGCCGACTTCGATTACTTCCCATTCCGGAGTGACGACATTGTGTTCGCGAAATTTTTGTTTCGACAAAATTTTGTCGAATGCCGACCGGCTTGCCTGGACGCCGTCACCGGTGTAAGGCACGCCGCGCTCCTCCAGAATTTCCTGGAGCTGGCCGTCTTCGCCGAAAGTTCCGTGAATGGTGATAAAGGCAAGATCGACATCTTTGGGAAGCACGAAGTTTTCGTCATGAACATCGACATCCACGACTTCTGCCCCTAGTGAGCGAAGCGCTTTAGATACGCCGCGACCGGTCGCCAGCGACACCTCGCGTTCCGAACCCGGCCCACCCATTAAGACTGCAATTTTTTTCGGTAAACTTTGATCTGTCGCCATCGTCACCCCGGCTCTCCCACGATTTGCACTTCGGTCTGCAGCTCGATTCCCCGCTTGGCCAAAGCTGTCGCCTTGATCTTTTCGATTAATTCCAGCATTTCGGCCGCTGTCGCGCCGCCGTCATTGACAATAAAATTACCGTGCACGTCCGATACTCGGGCTTTCCCGACACGCGCATTCTTCAATCCCAACTCGTCAACGAGCTTCCCTGCAGGGCATGAATCAGGGTTTTTGAAAATGCAGCCTGCGCTTTTCGCCGCTGGTTGCGACGTGCGCCGTTTCTCCTGCGACGCTTCCAGCTTGCGCACGATTTCTTCGCGCGGCGCAGGCTGGCCGCGAAAAACGGCGGACACTGCAAAATTCTTCTCCAGCAACGGGAAGTCCCGATAATACACTTCCAGCTCGTCACGTGACTTTGTGTGCGCCTCGCCATTGGCATCGAGATAGCGAACCCGCACGACGTTCTCAAAGGTTTGTGCCCCCATCGCCCCCGCGTTCATGCGCAAGCCGCCGCCAACCGCGCCGGGAATTCCTTCCATCCACTCCATTCCTCCAATCCCGGCCGCCTTTCCTGCGTACGCGACTTCTTTTAATTTCGCCCCTACGCCTGCGGTGATCTCGGGACTGTTGACCTCGACCTTGTCGAAATCGCCGCCGCACGGATGAACGACCACGCCGCGCACGCCCCCATCGCGGACGAGAAGATTCGATCCGCGACCGATCACGAAGAGAGGAAGATTTTCGTTCCGGCAAAGCCGGATCAACTTGGCAAAGGTCTTCTCAGTTCGCGGCTCGACCCAGAATTGCGCCGGACCGCCTACTCGCAGAGTCGTGTGCTTCGAGAGCGGCTCATAAAGGCGCACTTCGCCGGACTCGCCCACGACCTCTTTCAACTTTTCCGCAATAACCAGGTCGGCAGCGAGGGCGGATAATTGCTCGTGAATATTTCCTGCACCGAGACTCAAAAGGAGATCGCCGGACTCGAGCATGTTCCCTACAGCACGGTGCACCCAATCTAAGCGCGGCTCGTAACTGACACCCCGGTGTCCGTGCCCAACAATCTCGTCAACGATGATTTGTCCGGTCACTCCCGGAATCGACGCTTCATTCGATCCGTAAACATCTGTCACCACCACGCGGTCCGCGTCATCGAACGCGCAACCAAATTCCTTCCGCAACGCTTTGGTGCGTGAATAGCGGTGCGGTTGAAACATGGTCAGCACGCGCTTGCGGCCGACCGATCTCGCCGCCCTGAGCGTCGCGCGGATTTCCGTCGGATGATGCCCGTAATCGTCCACCAAAAGAAAACGCGGGCTGTCGTACTTGATTTCGAACCGGCGGCGCGCGTGTTCGAACTTCGCCAGCGATTTCGCGATTTTTTCAAACGCCATACCGAGCTCCGACGCGAGCGCGATCACTCCCAGCGCATTGTGAACGTTATGTTCTCCCGGCACATTCAAGACAGCTTCGCCGAGGTCTTGTCCCTGATGATTGACTCGGAACGTCGAAGCGAACCCCGTCAGCCGGATATCTCCTGCGCGATAATCGGCGTCGGCATCGAAACCGTAGGAAATTGCGCGCGCCAAAGATCGACCCACCTGGCCGGCGTTTTTGTCGTCGATGTTATAAAAAACTTTGCCAGTGGTTTGAGTAATCAGTTGTGCGAAAACCTTTTCAATCGCGCCGAGGTCGGCATAAAAATCGAGGTGTTCCTCCTCGATATTGAGAATCAGCGTATGTTCGGGGCGAAAGAGCGCGATGGTACCGTCGCTCTCGTCTCCTTCAGCGACAAAATACTCCCCACGCGAATCCCAGTGTGCGTTCGTTCCCAGAATCGGAATCTCGGCGCCGACGTAGTGGGACGGATGCAGCCCACCTTCGCGCAAGGCGTGGGCCGTCATTGCTGAAGTTGTCGTTTTGCCGTGCATTCCAGCAATCAACACGCCGCGTTTATGCCGCATGATGGCAGCCAACGCTTCCGCGCGACGCACGGTCGGTTTTCCACAATTGTGCGCGCTGACAAGAATTGGGTTGTTGCTTTTGATTGCGGAAGAGAAAACGATGAGATCGGCGGCGTCGGCATCCTCAGACCGATGCTGCTCGGAAAAACGCAAACCGAGCCGCTGCAATCGATCGGTTTCCATTGTGCTAACCTTGTCCGATCCGCTGACTGTGTGGCCGAGTTCGATTAAAAGCGCTGCAATGCCGCTCATGCCGCTGCCCGCGACACCGACAAGATGAATCCGGTGACGCTCGCGCGTCAGAAATCCGGGCAGATCAAGCGGCATGGCACGCTCGCTTGTGGCAACCGGGCCGGCCCACGGCGGAGTCTGCGCAGGCGCGCTGCGTTCTTCAGAGACGGGCTTCATGAGTCGTATATCTTTCCATGGTCGTGACGACGCGCCCCGCCGCGTCCTTCGGCGCGAGGCGGGAGGAATTCGCAGCCATCTGTCGAATCCGTTCCGGATCCTCGATCAACTCCCGAATTTTGCGCGCGAGTAACTCGCCCGAGACCTCTGACTCCTTGAGGAGAATCGCTGCCTGAACACGAGCATAGATCTCCGCGTTGCGGGTTTGATGATCGTCGGTCGCATACGGAAATGGAATCAGGATGCCGGGCAATGAAAAGGCGGCGAACTCCGCGAGACTGGCGGCGCCGGCTCGCGCAACAACGAGATCGGCAGCGCTATAAGCTTCTTCCATTCGATGATGAAAGGCAGCGATGTGGGCGGGAATATTTTCGCGGCGATAATTGTCTGCAACCAAACGTTCATCGCGCGAACCGGAAAGGTGAATCACCTGCAGCGGAGCCCCGCGCAAAAACGGCAGTGCTTTAATGATTGCCTGATTAATTCCACTCGCACCCTGGCTGCCTCCCATTACTAGCACTGTAGGCAGGTCCTCGCGGAGCCCGAGTTTTTGACGCGCCACCTGTCGATCCAAACGAACCAGCTCGGTGCGGACTGGGGTGCCTGTAACTTCAGTGTTGGTTGTTGGAAAAAACGGTGCGCATTCCTGGAAGCCGAGCATGACCGTGCGGACCATCCGCGCTGTCAAACGGTTCGCCTTTCCAGGGATAGCATTTGATTCGTGGATAAATGTGGGAATGCCGCGTATCCGGCCGGCCAACACCGGCGCAGTGGAAGTAAATCCTCCCATGCCCAGAACGACCTGGGGTTTGAACGTGCGATATATGGATCGGCAAAGCGCCAGGCTTTCGTAAAAACGGCGAAGAAAACCAAAAAACGCTGGAGAAAATGGCGATGGCAGTCCCACAGTCGGCAACTTTTCTACTTGGAAACTTTCGCGACCGGAAAGCGCCAGAGCGTCGATATCCTTCTCAGAAACCAACAGCATCACTTGGTGCCCGCGGTCACGCAGCACTTCTGCCACGGCGATGCCGGGAAAAAGATGTCCGCCAGTTCCTCCGCATGCGATAACAGCATTCATAAGATCTGATCCTTCACCTCCAACTCATACGACTACACAATCTATTGAATTCATCCGGGCTAAATACGTGGCGTTACTCGAACTCGCATGGCCACAGGTTTCTTGTGCGGCGGCTCAAGGATTCCCTGGCGATAAATGTTCAGTAATAAACCGATGCCGAACATGCACGCGACCAGGTTCGAACCACCATAGCTAATGAACGGCAGCGGCAATCCTTTGTTGGGGAGGAGCGACGTGGTCACACCGATGTTGACTGCGGCCTGCACAGCCAGAAGCGAAACAACTCCACAACCGAGCAGCAGACCGAACCGGTCCTTGGCGTGCAGGGCGATCATAATGCCGCAAACGATGACGACCACAAACAAAAGAATCACGAGCAGACTGAACCGCAGACCGAGTTCTTCGCCAATAATTGGAAAAATGAAATCCGTGTGCGCGTACGGCAGATAAAGCATTTTTTGGCGACCGTTGCCCAAGCCGAGTCCTTCCATTCCGCCGCTGCCCCAGGCGATCAATGCCTGCATCTGCTGCAACCCAGCGTCATCCTTGTAATTCTGTGGATGAAGAAAAGCGGCGAGCCGCCCCATGCGTTCCGAGATTCGGGTGGCAACGATCAGAAGCGTGCCAAGGCCGGCAAACGATATCATCCCGAGCCATAAAGGATTCGCGCCTGCTACAAACATAACGACGAACGCGGTTGTTCCCAGCAAAGCTGTGGTTCCCAGATCGACTTCTCCCAGAACGAGTCCCGCCGGGATGCTAATGATTGCAAGCGGAAGAATAAGTCCAAAGAGGACATTGCTCTCTGCTTCTTCGCGTCGCGCAAACCAGGCAGCCAGGAAGACGATTGCCGCCAGCTTCGCCAGTTCCGAGGGCTGAAAAGTTACCGGGCCGAGGCCGATCCAGCGGCGTGATCCGTTGAGGCGCATCCCTATGTGCGGAAAATAACAGAGCAACAATGCGACGAGCGCCAGCGCGAACCACAGCCACCATGTGCGCTGCCAAAAGTGATAATCAATCAGCGCGGCAACGACGCAGACCGCAAGGCCAATCCCGAACCAAACCGCCTGCCGTTTGATGAAGAAATAAACATCTCCATGACTATCGCGCGCAAAAGCACTCGTGCTAAAGAGCATGACAATCCCGATAACGAGAAGTCCCAGCACAGCGAGAAAAAGGATATAGGCGCTCTTACGATGCATGATTATGTGGAGTGCCGTTTTTGCTTTGCCTGGCGCCCTTCATTTTTCTTCTCTTTCGGCTTCGCTGTGTTTCCATTCGTGGTTTTTGGCTTTGTTGTCTTGGGAATTAACAGTTCCTGGCCAATCCGTAATTTGCGCGGATCCTCGATATGGTTGAGCGCCATCAGATCGTCATAGGGGACCTTTAGCTTTTTTGCGATCGTCACCGGATTATCGCCCTTTTTCACGACGTATGTTTTTCCAGAAGACACGGGCCTGCCCGCCGTAGCCTCCTGATTCGCCGTCGCCTTGCGCGAAGGCCGGTTGGCAATGGAAGGCGCGTTCGCGTGGTCATTTTCTGAAGATGGTTTCAAAGGCCAATGCGAAGGTTTTGGATCCTCGTGGGGCACGCTCTCTTTTTGGACTGCAGCGGTTTGGGCTTTGCCGCCGTCAGTGTGAATTGCTGCGCCCACCGTCGTAGACGGTTTCGGTTCCCCACGGGATGCCGGAACAAACGAACTCTCCCGCGTTTTGATCGCATTGAAAGCGATAATTCCCGACACGGCGACTACGTGCAGAAGTAAAACAATCAGTAGCGCTCGCGACAATTTCATGTTCGGCTCCGGCATTTCTTCAAAGTCCATTCCGGCAGACGCCGCCGCGGACCGACGCGCAGTCGCCGCCCAGAATTTGTTATTTCTTAGCAGGCGCGGGATTTTCATCAGTTGGTTTGAGGCAGAGCTTGTACGAGCGCGCGAAATTGATCGCCTCGATCGGCGTAGCTTTTGAACATGTCGAACGACGACGTGCCTGGAGAAAAAAGAACGATTTCTCCAGGCTTTGCGCTGGCATGTGCACGCTCGACGGCGTCGGCGAGCGAGCTTGCGATTTCGGATTTGACCGCACCGGCCCAGGAGCGGCTGATGCTCTCGGCCATTTCGCCGATCAAGATTGTCGATGTGACCTTCTCCTTCACGAGAGCTCGAAGTGGATTGAAGCTAAATCCCTTGTCCTTGCCGCCGGCGATCAGCACGACCGGCTTGCTTTGCGCGCGCAACGCTTTGTCCACCGCGTCGAGGTTGGTGGCCTTGGAATCGTTCACATAGGCAACGCCGTTGACTTCGCGCACAAATTCGCAGCGATGCGGACGGGGCTCATAAACACAGAGCGGCGGTACCATCTCCCCGAACGACAGTCCGCGCGCCATGCCGACCGCAAGAGTCGCCATCAAATTCTCGATGTTATGCAAGCCACGCAGCTTAGTATCCGCCAATCGCAACACTGATTCGTCGCGGTAAAGAATCGATCCTTCTGAGACTCGGAAGTCTCCACCGTTGGCATAGGCGCTAAACGAGATCGTGCGCGGACGGATATTCGGTATTTTTTCGATGGCATTCACCACTGCCACATCGACGTCAGTTTGATTTTCAAAAATGCGCAGCTTTGCCGCGCGATATTCCGATATCGAGCGATAACGATCGAGATGGTCCGGAGCGAAGTTAAGCCAGAGACTGATGGATGGATGAAAGGTGCTAATCGTTTCCAATTGGAACGAACTCACCTCCACCGTGAGCACGTCGAACGGCTGCTTCTCGCGCGCCACTTCGGACAACGGTTTCCCAATATTTCCACAGGCAATCGTTCGTTGGCCGCAAGCATTCAACATCTGAGCGAGCAATTCGGTCGTTGTCGTTTTGCCGTTCGTGCCGGTGACTGCAATCACGGGAATTTCGCAAGAGCGCCAACCCAGTTCTAGCTCTCCGATGAGGTCGATTCCACGCGATGAGAAATTGCGCACCAACTCAGAAGCCGGATCGATGCCCGGACTTAAGACCGCCATCTGATAAGTAGACGAGTCTTCATCCGCAGCGGCTCCGCAGATTACGCGGACATCCTGCACCCGCAGATTGTCGATCGTCGATTTAAGTAAGTTCTTCTCCTCGGCGCTATCGAGCACCGTGACCTGTGCGCCTTCAGACCTGAGCAACAACGCCGCGGCGCTCCCACTCAACCCCGCACCAAGAACGGCAATATTCTGATTCTTGTAGCGCACGTTTACCTCAGTTTCAGTGTTGCAAGACCAAGCAAGGCAAAGATGATCGAGAGAATCCAAAACCGAACGATGACCGTGTTTTCCTTCCAACCCGTCAACTCGAAGTGATGATGTAACGGAGACATGACGAAAATCCGCTTGCCTGTCAGTTTGAAACTCATTACCTGCAGAATCACCGAGACGGCTTCGATCACGAAAACGCCGCCCACCACAACCAGGAGCAGCTCCTGCTTGCAACAGATTGCCACGACGCCAATCATGCCGCCGATAGCCAGCGATCCGGTGTCGCCCATGAAAACTTTCGCTGGAAAACAATTAAACCAGAGAAAGCCCAGACCTGCGCCGATGAGTGCGGAACAGACGACAGTCAGTTCCCCGGCAAATGGATAAAACGGGACTTGTAAATATTCGGCGATCCGGAAATTTCCCGCTGCGTACGAAAGCAAAGCATAAGCAAATGCCACGGTGACGGTGCAACCAATGGCCAGGCCATCGAGCCCGTCGGTGAGATTGACGGCATTCGAGGAACCAACAATGACGAGGAGAAAAAATGCGAAGGTAAACCAGCCCATGTTCGCAATGACGGGTGATTTGACGAATGGCACATAGAGAGCGCGCGCCTGTATTTCAAGCAACGGACTGCTAAGGAAAACAGCAGTGACAATTGCGGCAAGAGCAATCTGAAAGACCAGTTTGATCCGGCCGCTGATGCCGTCGGATTTTTTCTTCGTCACCTTGAGGTAATCATCAGCGAAACCGAGAGCACCGAGATAGATCATGCAAAACAGGACCAGCCAAACGAAACGGTTATCGAGGCGCGCCCAGAGAAGGCTCGACACAAAAACGGCGCCGATGACCAGCACGCCACCCATGGTGGGCGTTCCTTGTTTGCCACCATGTAGTTCGGCGAGGCGGTGAACTTCCGCCGCTCCGCGAATTGGTTGCCCCAATTTTAGCGCAATCAGAATTCGAATAATGAAGTTTCCAAAAAGCAACGTGAGCAGGAATGCCGTCACCGCCGCGGCAATGGCTCGGAACGTGACATAAAGGAAGACGTTGAACCCGATGAACCGGTCGCTCAGATGATGAAGGAAGTACATCATGGCGAATTAGCGGTTATGGATTGCGGATTGCGGAACGCTTCAATCACTTGCTCGGTGCGCGCCAGTCGACTGCCCTTGATCAGAACGAGGTCGCCAGGCGCGGCGAGCTCGGCTAACAATTCAGCGGCTTCGGTAGTTGATGCTACGGTGGAGCTATTCTCCAGGCCGGCCCGTTTTGCCGCTGCTGCGATGGCCGCAGCCACATTTCCGATGGCAATCAGATGATCAACCTTTAACGCAGCCGCGGTTTCTCCTACCTCGCGGTGTCCGCGTTCCGATTCATCGCCCAATTCGCGCATCTCGCCCAACACAGCGATCCGCTGCCCGTCCGCGTCCAGTTCGACTAACGTTCGCAAAGCCGCTTTCATAGAATCGGGATTTGCGTTGTAGCTATCATCGAGAAATTGGACGCCTCGGATTTCCTTGACTTGCAAACGCGCTTTCGTGAGTGGCGCGGCGACCAGGCCGACGGCGCACTCCTCCAGAGAAAGACCAAAGACGCGACCGGCCGCGACCGCCAACAAGGCGTTCTGTACCATGTGCAAACCCGGCACAGGCAATTGGGCACGGCAGCGATGTGCACCCTCGAGAATCGTAAAATCTGTCCCGTTTCCGCTCTGATTGATCTCACCAGCTCGGATCGTGCCAGCAGTTGTGCCCGCTAAAATTACTTTGCCGCGTGTGCGAGTCGCGATTCCCTCTGTAAAGGGATCATCAGCGTTCAAGATGACTGTTCCTTGGGCGCCAACGGCCTCCGCGAGCGCCGCTTTCTCCTCCGCGATTCTTTCGCGCGATCCCATAAATTCGATATGCGCGACACCAATGTTTGTAATAATGCCAACGTCCGGCGCAGCTATTTTTGCCAGCGCCGCAACCTCGCCAGGATGATTCATTCCGATTTCCCAAACAGCGACTTCATCCTGCCCCGTGGCTTCCAGAATTGTTCGAGGTAAGCCGATATGATTATTGAAGTTCCCTTGCGTTTTCGTCACCCGAAACCTGCGTGCAAGGACCGCCGCTGCGAAGTCTTTCGTGCTGGTTTTGCCGTTGCTTCCGGTAATTGCGACGACACGCAGTGTCAGGGACTTCCGGTAATTGGCAGCAAGCTGCTGGTACGCCTGCAACGTGTCTTTTGCGCGAATAAGCGCGAAATTGTCCGGCACCTTTCCCTTCCAATTGGAATCAACCAATGCCCCTGCTGCGCCAGCTTTTGCTGTAGCTTCTACAAAATTGTGTCCATCGAAATTCTCGCCGCGCAATGCGACGAATAGTTCGCCATGTTTAATCGTGCGCGAATTGGTGCTGACTTTATCGATTACAACAGTTCCGTTTCCGGAGGAGAGCAAGCCTCCGGCTAATTGCGCAATCTGAGAGAGCGAGAGCGGATTCATAACGTAAAAACTGGAGAGCGCAGATCGCGTGCCGGCGAACTTCCAAGCAAAAGCATCATGACGAAAACTCCATTGGATGATCCTCGATGGCACGTCGCGCCACTTGAATATCGTCGAACGGGACAGTGTGATCTGCGAACTCTTGATAATTTTCGTGTCCCTTGCCGGCGATCAAAACAATGTCATGCGGCCGTGCCAGTTCAATGGCGCGATGAATGGCCTGAGTGCGATCGACAATCTTTTCATACTGAGTTGATCGGAATCCTTTTTCGATCTCGGCGATGATCGTGTCCGGATTCTCTTTGCGTGGATTGTCCGAGGTAATGATCGCATAATCGGCATCGCGATCCACTATTTGGGCCATCAACGGACGCTTCTGCCGGTCGCGATTGCCACCGCAACCAAAAACCGCGATCAGCCGATGCGGCTCAAGCTCCCGTAGAGTCTTGAGAACATTCCCGAGCGCATCGGGTGTGTGGGCGTAATCGACGAAAACCTGAAATTGTCGCTTTGCCGGAACTAACTCCAGGCGTCCCGGCACCTGGGGCGACTTGCCAAGACTAAACACCGCGTCACGCAAATTGATTCCGAGAGCATTGGCCGCAGCGAGCGCTGCCACCGAATTCGCGACGTTAAATCGGCCAATCAATGGGACGCGGACCAGGTAACTTTTGCCGCGAGCATCCAGCTGATAGGAGGTACCGCTCGACTCAACACGATAATTTGAAGCGCGGAACTCAGCGCGCATCCCCATTCCGTAGGTGATAATCGGCGTGCGTTTGTCAATTTTGTCGATCAGTTGTTCGCCATAGCGGTCATCGATATTGACAATCGCAACGGGTTTGCGCTTTTTTTTCTGACTCGCGAGTCCCGTGAAGAGCTTCGCCTTGGATTCGAAGTAGCTTTTCATAGTCCCGTGAAAATCGAGATGGTCCTGCGTCAGATTTGTAAAGACAGCGACGTTCCATTCGAGTCCACGCGTACGATCCTGCGCGAGCGCATGCGAAGAAACTTCCATCGCCGCTGCCTTACAACCCGCGTTGACGATCTGCGCCAATAGTTCTTGTAAATCGAGCGATTCTGGCGTCGTGCGGATGGCAGGCAAAACCCGCTCACCGATCTCATAGCGCACCGTGCCGATCAATCCGCAACGCAAGCTCGCATTTTCGCAAATGTGCTTTATGAGAAATGTAGTCGTGGTTTTGCCGTTCGTACCTGTGACCGCTGCCAGTTTTAATTTGCGCTCAGGGTGGCCATAAAAGGTTTCTGCAAAATCAGCGAGCGCGGTCCGCGTGTTCCCGACAACGAGACAAGTTGCGCGCGGATTCTGTTCCTCGCGTTCAGCTACAATTACCGATGCGCCTTTTTCGATTGCCTGACCGATGAATTCGTGTCCATCGGATTTCTCACCCCGCAATGCCACGAACATGCCATTCCTTTGCACTCGCCGCGAGTCATACGCGATATTTTCCACCGTGCGATCAGGTGTCCCGATGATCTGGCGAACTGCAGTCGCGGAAAGGAGAGTCTTGAGCTGCATGAGGCTTTAACATGTCCGCAATGGGACGGATTCGCAGCCGCGAACCAAGGCGACGTGTTCAATGGTGCGAGGCATTGGTTAAGGCGATTCGTTCCGCCGGACGAGGCTTGCGAATTCGCTCTGCCGGCGTTGTTTTTTCGACTCGCTCTACGGGAATCGCTTTGCGAATCTCCTCATGCGGCTCAAGATCTAGGTAGCGGGCCGCCTTCTCCGCCACTCGGGAAAAAATTGGTCCTGCAATGAGCCCGCCGTAGTTTAGCTCCGGTTTGCTTGTGTGTGCGTCATCGAGCACCACCAGACCGACAAACTCGGGATGGTCCGCCGGCAGATAGCCGGCGAAAGAAACAACATACTTCCCCTGCTCGTATCCGCCCTTGGGATCGACCTTTTGCGCGGTTCCGGTTTTGCCTGCAATCGTGAAACCGGGAACGGCTGCGGCCGCAGCGGTGCCGCGATCGCTCACTACACCGCGCAGGGCATCACCAATTTCTTTGGCAGTTTCCGGAGAAATTACCTGACGCTGCATTACAGGGGAAAGTGAGCTGATGGTTTTCCCTTCCGGTGTGTTAATCGATTTGATGATGCGTGGCGTGACTAATTTGCCGCCATTAGCAATCACCGCCATCGCCACTGTCATTTGCAGCGGCGTGACTCCCACCTCGTGCCCCATCGGAATACGCGTGATCGAGATCTTGCTCCACGCTTTGGGCGGCCGAATGAGTCCACTGATTTCACCCGGCAGCTCAATTCCGGTCCGCTCGCCAAAACCGAATCGACGTATGTATTCGTAGAATCTTTGTTCGCCCACATTCAAGGCAAGCTTGGCCGCGCCGATGTTGCTCGATTTCACGAGGATGTCGCGCACGCTCAGATACGAAAACGCGCGATGATCATGCAGGGCGGCGCCGCCGAAATTCCAGAGACCGTTTTCACAAAAGATCGTCGAATCGGGGCGAAGCTTGCGTTCGTTGAGAGCAGCGGCGGCGGCAACGATCTTGAAGGTCGAGCCAGGCTCCATCATGTCGATGATGGCCCGGTTCTTCATTTCTTCAGGCTTCGCTTCGGAGCGAAGATTCAAGTCAAAATCCGGCCGATTGGCCATTGCGAGGATTTCCCCGGTCTGCGGCCGCATCAAAATAATCGTGGCTTTTTGAGGAGAATATTCCTCCATCGCGGCGTCGATCTCGTTCTCAACAATGTTCTGTAGACTAAGATCGATAGTCAGATGGACCTGATAGCCGTCGCGCGGCGGACGCTCCTGTCCGCGATAAGGCACGATCTCCTGCCCGGCGCGGTTGTGTTCGATGAAGCGAAACCCATCCTGCCCGTGAAGATATTCCTCCATCGACGCTTCCACTCCCTGGATACCACGATGGTCGAAGTCGGTGAATCCGATGACATGGCAAAGCATCGAGGCATTTGGGTAAACCCGAGTGGCATCCTGCTCGAAATAAATTCCACGGAGATTTGCGGCACGAAGTTTCCCCCCTAGCGCGCGTGCCTGCGCTTCGGGCACTTCACGTTTGACGATGATATACCGGCGCTCGCTGCCTAACTTTTCCGCGACCTGGGCGGACGGGAGCCCGAGTTCTTCGCTCACGAGATCGACGATCGCTTCCCGGTTATTAAGATGCGTGGCGTCAGCGATTACTGTTTGAACAGGGATGTTGTGGGCGAGGACTTCGTTATTCGCATCGAGGATCGTGCCGCGTTCTGCGTGGATGATTTGCTTATAAACGTGCTTTTCAGCGGCGAGACCGGCGTATTCATCATGCTTGATTGCCTGCAGGTAGATTAAACGAAATGAAAAAATGCTGAACAGGCCGATGAAAGCAGCGCACACCAGTACGCAACGGGTCCGGCTGTTTACATTCATTTTGTGCTGGAAGGGTTGACTACGGGTTGGATCGCGTCGTCGTCCGCCGAGCGGGCAGGCATGGCGAGCCGCACAATGCTGGCTTCCGAAATCGGTACCATTTTCAAATAGCCTTCTTTCAAGCGGCGCTGCAACGCAGAGCGCGACGTCAAAGCCGCCGTTTGTGCGCTGGCTATGTCGTTTTGAGTACGCAGAGTAGCGAGCTCGTTCTCGACTGCCTTCCTGCGCTCGCCCAGATGATAAAGTTGCAGGGTCAAATAAACATAACTTAACCCGGCTAGCGCCAGGAACACCGTCACCACAATCCAGCGCGCCAGCGACGCCGCGTTTACCGTGTTGCAATTTTTTCGATGCGAGCGGTTCATTAGGTCTTTTCGGCCACACGCAATTTTGCGCTGCGTGACCTGGGGTTCATGCGCCGTTCCTCTTCGGTCGGCTCAACTGGTTTTGGCGTGATCAGTTTAAGATCGTAATCGGGGTTGCGTTGCGGCGCGGGCCACTCGGGCTTGTCCAGCCATTCACGACTATGATCGCGAAAAAAATTCTTCACGATCCGGTCCTCCAGTGAATGAAAAGTGATCACCGCGATGCGCCCGCCGCGCTCAAGTCGTCCAGTTAGCACTCGCAGGCCCTCTTCGAGTGCGCCAAGTTCATCGTTCACCTCCATGCGCAGCGCTTGAAAGACCTGCGTGGCCGGATGGTGACGGCCGTGACGGCCAACGAGCTTCTCGATCGCGCGCGCTAGCGGCAGAGTTTCGCGAAACGGCGCGCTCTTTCGCATTTTCACAATCAGGCTCGCGATGCGGCGCGCTGCCGGCTCCTCTCCCAACTCGCGGAACAAACGCGTCAATTGTTCCTCGCTGTATTCGTTTATGATCGCAGCGGCAGTCAATTGCGCGCGTGGATCCATGCGCATGTCGAGGGGGCCATTTCGCATGAAGCTGAATCCGCGCTCCGAATTTTCGAGTTGCCGGGAAGAAACACCTATATCGAGAAGCGCGCCGTCGATCGTGCGAATGCCAAGCTGATCGAGAACGCTGGCAGCACACCGGAAATTCGCCTGTCGCACGGTAAGCCGTTCGCCAAAGCGCGCCAGCTGCTCACTGACGTGTTGGATGGCGTCAGGATCACCGTCCAGCGCCAGAACGTTGGCCCCGGTCTCCAAAAACGCTTTGGTGTGGCCACCGCCACCACATGTTGCATCTACAATGAGCGAACCCGGCTTCGACTCGAGTAATTCCAGCACTTCTCTCACGAGCACCGGACGGTGATATATGAATTCCTCCACTTCGGGTGCCTCCTCTTCGGCAGTAAACGGATCAACGGCCACCCACAAAGGCCGCTCAAACCAAAATGTGTTGATAACGTTTTGACCAAGCATCTGATTATAAGCCAATGACGTT
>JBKPLX010000099.1:0-6491 GCA_046731855.1 Verrucomicrobiota bacterium
CGGGAAAAAGCAGCGCAAAGCGACTTGCCGGCCGAAGCCGAGCGCGCGTTGCAGCAGCAAATCGAGGAACGCGTGCACGCGCCACAACCGCTGCATTTGATTTTCAAAGGTGGCACCGCAAATGACGCGAATGAATAAACAATGACGAGTGAATGTCGAAGTTCGAATGACGATAAAAGCCGTGTGCATCGTGATTCGTTGCATCGAAACATCGGATTTGCGGTTCAGTTGTTCAACGATTTAACGTGGCGTAGCCATGCGTCGTTGGGCTGGCACGCTGTGGCCTCGAGCGAAGGCGAGTGCCTTGTCATTCCTACAGCAATCTAAATGCCCCTGAAAAATCGATTCCTCCTCGCTGGTCTTTTTCTTCTGCTCGCTGCGTTACTGGCACTCTGGTTTACGCCATCTGCCGTCTCCCACGGTGTTCGTTGGTGGATTTGGTGGAGGGCGCGCCAGGAGGGCTTCACTGTCAACATCGACAAGATCGATGCACCGTTTCTGCGTCCCGTTGAGATCCGCCAGCTTCGCCTGAGAAACGCGCACGACGACTCGCTGCGCGTTGACCTTACAATCATGGATGCGGTCTTCGACTTGAATTTCAAACATATCCTTCTTCACAGACGAGGTCGCGCCATTCGCAATCTGTCGATCCGGGAACTGCATGGGGAACTTCGCCGGACGAATCCAACCGCGCGGGCAATAACCCGCCATGGCTGGGCAACATTGCACCGACTGCTTCCAGAGAATCTGACTATCACCGACTCGGAGGTGCGGATTGAAAACGGGCCGACGCTTGTGTTGCTACGAAACGGATTTCTATCCGCGAATCAGACCGAAGCGGGTCGTTTTACTGCCGCCGAGGTGATGATCGCGTCACCGTGGTTTCACCAGACGTTTTCGCAGTTACACGGTGCAACGCATTGGGAAGCGGATCATCTGACGATCGCCGGACTCACTTTAACACATGGTCTCGACCTGCAGTCCGCTACGGCGGACTTGTCGCGTCTGGGCAACCAACGCGTGGGATTGCAGTTCGATGCCGATGCATTCGGTGGAAAAATTCGTGGGAACGTTGCGCACGAATGGCGCTCTCAACATTCCAACTGGAAAATTGCTGGCGGTGCTACTGACATTTCTCTCGAGCAAACTTCGGAAGCATTTGGATTCGCCGATCGGGTTAGTGGCTTGCTCCACGCTGGTAACTTCACTTTTCGCGGAAACCTTGCCGAACCAGACCGTGTCACCGCATCGCTCTGGAGCGAACTGACCGGGCTCACATGGCGCAATCGCACGGCCGAGGCGATCATGCTCGGCGCAGCGCTCTACAACCGGCGGATTCAATTGCAGCAGCTCTATATAAAACAACAGGCAAACCAGTTCACCTTAAGCGGTGAAGCTGCATTTCCCACAAGCGCATCCGGCTGGCTCAGTCCGGATTTTCGCGGCAACATTTCCGCATCGATCGATCAGCTGGGCGATTTCGCTGCACTGTTTGGCGCGAACGCCGGCGACTTTGCGGGCAAAATCACGATTGATGGAGCCATGGACACCCGTGATCGAAAATTTGGGGGACATCTCATGGTCGAGGGCGCTTCGCTCACATTCTTCAAGACTGCAATCGATAACCTGAGCGCGAAACTTAATTTGAAAACGACGGAACTGGAGATCGAACAATTGGCGATGACGCGCAAGAACGATTCCCTCAGCGGACAGGGTAAAATCGATCTGTCGCACGAGCATAACTATTCAGGGACGCTTGAAGCCAGATTGAATAACCTGGTCGATTATCTGTCGATTCCTCGCGGAGCAAATGAAAAAGCAAACCCAATACCAGCCGACGTCCAGGCAACCATCGATTCCAGCACGTGGGACGTACGCGGTGTGATCCACATGCCCAATTCCAGCCCGATAAGCTTTACAGCCATTCTTCCGTTGCGAATCGGAACGGATTGGAACGCTTTTCGGATATCTCCGCTAAATGTCACACTCAATTTTCCATCAATCTTCCTCGCAAACGCGCCTCAGTTCTTTCGCCCACAAATTCTCTCGGGCATTTTGAGCGGAAACGTTTCGCTTTCTGAAACGCTGCAACATCCCCACATCGATGGCGACATCCAGCTGGTGAACGGAAAGCTATCCGGCGACGGAGGAGGTCCCATCAATGTCAGTGAAGCAAGCGGCCGCATCGCTTTTGGAGGAGATCGCGCGTCGATAGAATTTCTCAATGTTGCGACGAAGGATACGGATCTTTTACTTCGCGGGGAGATCGATTTTCAGGATACGAGCAACGTGACGGTCAAAGTAGATGGAGCGATGCCGATCTTCGATCTAACGCCCCACCCAATCGATTGCATGAGCAAAATCGAACTTGCGTCGGTGCCGTTCACTCTCGCGCCCGCTGTTGCAGAGTTGCAGTTCTGCGGATCGCTCTTTCAAACCCATTGGACCATCGGTTTAAAAGAGCGTGCCATCGCCCAATCGTCTGACATTTCCGATCCGGACTGGGGCACCCGGGAATTCCCACTCTGTTTCCCAGGCACCGGACCAGAACCAGCGACATTAGTGCTGGGAACACTTCCGCGACCGGAAGTGCATCCCACGGCAACGCCTCGCCCAAAAAAACGAACGGGAAGCCAGTGACGAGCGCGGCATGACACTGCTACGGTTCCGCAGTCACCAGCCAGCGCGAAAGTCTTTCTTCGAGGTCGCGTGTGAGATTCACACTAAACTCTGCACCTGCGTCCAAACGCAGCGCATTGCCGTTTGCACGATCGAACACTAATCGAACGGGGCGCCCGCCCGGCGAACTGGCAAGGATCCTGCGCACCTCGCGTAATTCATCCCCCGTTGTAGCGGGAGAGAATTGCAGGAGCACCGCCGGCTCCTTGTCTGTCGATCCTTCAGTCGCCCCGTTGGGCTTTCGAGGCGAAAGCGTCCTGATTTCCTGCGCCACGGCGCGAGGAATCTCGTCGCGCTTGTCCAGTGTCCCTCTAATTTCAATAACACGCCCCGCCACCAGGGCTGCTGAGGCTTTCAAATACACCTCATTCCATACCACTACTTCGAGCATATCCGCGCGGTCTTCGATCCAAACCACTGCGAATGGTTTGCCCTCTTTTCTTGTGAACTTTTTCTCAACCTGCGCGATCGCACCGGCAATCTTGAACGACGCGTGATCATCCAACCCGCCTAAGGAAGCAATCGATCGATAGTTTTTTACCGCGAAAACGTCCGCATACGCGTCGAGCGGATGGCCGCTGACGTAAAAACCGAGCAGCTCTTTCTCATAGGAAAGTTTTTCGTGCTCGCTCCACGGAGTGGCCTGCCTCTTTCTCGATCCGGTCGGAGCAGTTGCGTCATCAAAGAGCGAAACCTGGCCTGCCATCCGGTCCCGTTGCGCTGCAGCGGATGCCATGACCGCGTCATCAATACAGCCAAAAAGATCGGAACGGTCGCGGCTCAGGAAATCAAACGCGCCCGCCTTGATAAGGCTCTCAAGCATTTTGCGGCTGGCAACGCGCGAGTCTAAGCGCGCGCAGAAATCCTCCAGTGAAGTGAAATCACCTCGCTGTTCGCGTTCGCGAATTGCCGTTTCCATGGCGGCCTCGCCGACGTGTTTGATAGCGGCAAGTCCGTAACGAATCGCGTTGTAGCCCCGGCCAGTGTGGCCGGGATCGGTAACCCCGATCAGTTGGGAATCCGCTACCGGACCGCGGTCAGCGCCCGCGGCTACAGTTTCCGGAATAAATTTCAAGCCGCTCTTGTTGACATCTGGTGGCAGGATGGAAACGCCCATCCTTCTGCATTCGCCAACAAAAACCGATATTTTTTCGGTGTTATTGATCTCGTTGCTCAGCAGCCCCGCCATGAATTCTACCGGGTAATGCGCCTTGAGATACGCGGTTTGATAACTGATCACGCCGTAGGCTGCGCTGTGGCTCTTATTGAAACCATAACCCGCAAATTTTTCGAGCAAATCGAAAATGGCGTTCGCTTTTTTTTCCGGAATCTTGTTTGTGCGTGCGCAGCCTTCTATGAAATTTTTTCTCTCTTTCGCCATCTTCTCTTTGTCTTTTTTGCCCATTGCGCGCCGGAGAAGATCGGCTTGTGCGAGTGAGTAACCGGCGAGTTTGCTCGCCGCTGCCATCACTTGTTCCTGGTAAATCATCACGCCATAGGTATCGGCGCAGATTCCTTCCAGCAACGGGTGCAGATATTTGATCGGCGTGATTCCCTTTTTCGCTTTCACGTACTCCGGAATGAGTTCCATTGGGCCGGGACGGTAGAGCGCGATCAACGCGATAATGTCATCAAGCTTCTTTACGTCCAACTGCTTCGACAAACTCGTCATCCCACCGGACTCCATCTGGAAAAGACCGATGGTTTCGCCGCGGTTATAAAGCGCAAACGCTGCTGAATCGTCGAGCGGAATATCCTTCAGCGAAAAGTTTGGTTCGCGCTGGTGAATCAGGGCCAGTGTGTCCTCAATGACTGTCAGCGTTTTCAATCCGAGAAAATCCATCTTCAGGAGGCCCAGATCATTTAGCGGTCCCATGGGGTACTGGCTGATCACGTCGTTGCCTTTCACGTCGCGACAGAGCGGGATGTAATCAGACAGGTCGCGGTCCGCGATGACCACTCCCGCGGCGTGCACGCCTGCATTGCGCGACAAGCCTTCGAGAATTTTCGCGTAATCAAAAAGCTGCCGCGTGGGCGGCTCGGTGGCCACCGCTCGTTTCAATTCCGGATTTTTTTCCACCGCTGAATCGAGCGTGATGTTCAGCTCGTTTGGGATCATCTTGGCAATGCGATCGGCATCGCGATAGCTCCATCCCATTACCCGGCCCACGTCCCGCACCACGCTCTTCGCCTTGAGTTTTCCAAACGTGATGATCTGCGCAACTCGGCGTTCACCATACTTCTGTCGCACATACTCGAGAACTTCGCCGCGACGCGCTTCACAAAAATCAATGTCGATATCCGGCGGAGAAATGCGGTCCGGATTCAAAAACCGCTCAAAAAGCAATCCGTATTGAAGCGGATCGATATAGGTGATCCCGAGAACGTAAGTAACCATTGAACCGGCAGCAGAGCCACGCCCGGGTCCCACGGGAATACCTTTCTCTTTAGCGAAATGAATGAAATCCCAAACAATGAGCAAATAACTGACGAAGCCGGTTTTTTCGAAAACGCTTAGCTCATAATCAAGGCGCCCGATTAACTCTGGATCGCTCACCGCGCGTTCGCCGTACCGCTGGCGCAAGCCGTCGTAACAAAGATCGCGCAAATATTCTTCGCGTGTTTTCCCTGGCGGCGCCGGATACTCCGGATACTTGGAGCACCCAAACTCGAGATCGAGATGACAGCGTCCGCCAATCTCGATCGTGTTCGCAATCGCTTCGGGAAAATCGCGAAACAGCTCGCGCATCTCCGCCGGTGATTTGAAATACAGCTCCGGCACATAACGCATCCGGTTTTCGTCCTGCACCATTTTGCCCGTGCCAATGCAAAGCATGACGTCATGCGCCTGGTGATCGGTCCGCCGGAGAAAATGAACATCGTTGGATGCGACCATTCCCACGCCAAGGTCCCGCGCAATTTGCGGCAGCGCCGTCATGCACTTGCGCTGTTCTTCGATCCCGTGATCGTGCAATTCGATAAAGAAATTTTCAGCGCCCAGAATGTCCCGATATTCGGCCGCGCTCTGTTTCGCCTTGTCGATGTTGTTTGCCTGAATTGCGGTGTTGATCTCACCTGCAAGACAGCCACTCAATCCGATCAAGCCGGCGGAACGCGCCGCGAGCAATTCCTTATCAATCCTCGGGGCATAATGAAAACCATCGAGGTGCGCGGTCGTTATCAGCTTCACCAGATTTCGGTAACCGGTCTCGTTTTCCGCCAACAACGTGAAGTGATAAGCGGCGTCGCGTCGCGATCCCGGCCGGTCTTTATGTGATCCGGGAGCAATATAGGCTTCGCAACCGATGATCGGCTTTACTCCGGCACGCTGCGCTTCCTGGTAAAATTCAATCGCCCCGAACAAATTGCCGTGATCGGTGATCGCGACGGCGGGCATTTTGAATTCAGCCGCCTTTTTCATCAGCTCTTTCATCCGGATGGCACCATCCAGCAGCGAATATTCGGTGTGCAGATGCAGGTGAACGAAAGAGTCGCGAGCCATCAGTTTTCAGTATAGACGTCAGAAATATTTCGCAAATCTACGAAGCATCCCACCTCATTGATAGGTCGCGACCGCCGGGCGCGCCGATTCGCGGGCGATTGTGTGATCCTTCGCTTCGCTCAAAATGACAATGCGCTGGCAAAAATTCGTGATTGCAATCGCATCGCGGCATTGCTAAGAGAGCGCGTGCTGCGTTTAGCTTTCGATTGCAAGATCCCGCACGACGCTGACTTTACCCTGAGATGAAAAAACTGGAAGCCATCATCAAACCGTTCAAACTCGAGGAGGTCAAAGAGGCGCTCGCCGAGCT
>JBKPLX010000100.1:0-5017 GCA_046731855.1 Verrucomicrobiota bacterium
GTCATATCCCTCTAGCAAACCGGATTTACAGGGATTGTCAGCGATAGGTTACGCAGGAGATGCAACCGTGCGCGGCACTAGTTTACTCGCGGAGCCGAATCGGTGGCGACGTGAGATCGAGTTTCTCTGACGACATGATGCGTTCGATAAAGCCGGTATCGTAATTTCCGGCGCGGAATTCTCCGTTACGCATGATCGCGGCATGAAATGGCACAGTGGTCTTGATGCCAGTGATGTAGTACTCGTCGAGCGCGCGCCGCATTCGCTCAATGGCATTAATGCGCGTGGCACCCACCGTAATGATCTTTGCAATCAACGAATCGTAATAGGGCGGCACTGTGTAACCGGTGTAAACGTGCGAATCGATTCGAACGCCCCGGCCGCCCGGCGCATAATAGAAATCGATTCGGCCCGGTGTTGGCTGAAAATCCTTCGCCGGATCTTCCGCGTTAATGCGACATTCAATCGCATGAAGCCGGGGCGTTGCGTGCGCGACGTGTTCCGAAAGCGGTTCACCGGCAGCGATACGGATTTGTTCCTTAACCAAATCGCATCCGTAAACCTCCTCCGTAATCGTGTGCTCGACCTGGATGCGCGTGTTCATCTCCATGAAGTAAAAATGCCGGTCCTGATCAACCAGGAATTCAATTGTGCCCGCGTTCTCGTAGCCGACTGATTTCGCCAGCTTTATGGCGGCGTGTCCCATTTTTTTTCGAAGTCCAGGCGTCATCAGAGGCGATGGGCATTCTTCAATAATTTTCTGGTTGCGCCGCTGAATGGAACAATCGCGTTCGCCCAGATGGACAATGCGACCGTGACTATCGGCTACAATCTGGAATTCGACGTGATGCGGATTGACGATGAGCTTCTCTATGTAGACCCGATCATCTCCGAAAGCCTTTTCGGCTTCGTGACGCGCACTATGAAAGGCTGACTGCAAGCTCGGTTCATTGTGAGCCATCCGCATTCCGCGTCCACCCCCGCCAGCGGCTGCTTTGATCATTACCGGATAACCGATTTTCTTTGCGATTTTGATCGCATCGCTCTCTGTCTCGACGATCCCGTCGCTCCCCGGCGTCACGGGCACGCCTGCTTTTCGCGCAGCAGTGCGCGCGGCATTCTTATCGCCCATCGCCTGCATAGCCTGCGACGAAGGTCCGATGAACTTGATATTGCAGCTTTCGCAAACTTCCGCGAAATGGGGGTTCTCGGCGAGGAATCCATAGCCGGGATGAATCGCATCCACGTCGCCAATTTCGGCAGCGCTCATGATGCGGTCGATCTTGAGATAACTTTCCGTGCTGGGCGCCGCGCCGATACAAATGGATTCATCCGCGAGCTGCACATGCAGTGAATCGACGTCGGCTTCAGAATAGACCGCGAGAGTACGGATGCCCAGCTCCTTGCACGCGCGAATCACGCGCAGCGCGATCTCACCGCGATTGGCAACCAGGACTTTCTCGAACATAAGGTCGCGCGATTCCGGCGCGCCCCGCGGTCGCGCCCTATTGGCCTAACGGACTTTAAAGAGCACCTGACCGAACTGCACCGGCTTGCCGTTTTCAGCCACGACTTCAGCGATGACACCGCCGGTCTCCGCCTTGATTTCATTCATCACTTTCATCGCCTCGATAATGCAAACCACCGTTTCCTCAGTAACGGTTTTTCCCACATCAACAAAGGGCGAGCCGTCCGGAGATGCAGCGCGATAGAATGTGCCCACCATGGGGGAAACGATTTCCTTCAGCGGAACGCTTTCGATCGGCTTGGGCAAACCAGATGCAGGTTCAAGAGGCGCAGCTGCTTTCGGCGGAACCGCCGTTGGAAGCGGCGCAGCCGCGACTGCCTGACCTGAAGGACCTCTTTGAAGTTTTATGCGGAACCCCTCCTTCTCGATCTCAAAGACTGAAAGGTCGTTCTTCTTCATCAAATCGATGATGGTTTTGATTTCTTTGATGTCCTTGGGTTCCACCGCGTGCTCCTGTCAAAAGTTAAAGAGGTTAGGTAAGACAGTTTTGGGAATGAGGTCAAGGCAATCGTGGCTATTGTTGCCGCGGAATGATCGAGTCGCCTTCGTCATTTGATTTCACAATCATTGATGAAACTGAGGATTACGCCGTCGTCGACAAACCGCCGTTTCTCCTGATTCATCCCACGAAACCAGATGGCACGCGAACTTTGTGGCAGGAATTGCGCGGGCTCTTCGCGTTCGAAATTGCCGCCGGCGGCCAGGTATCCATTGTGAACCGGCTTGATCGCGAGACCAGCGGCCTGGTCCTGGTGGCGAAGAAAGCCGATGTTGCGCGCCGATTTGGGCTATTGATGCAACGCCGGTGTGTAAAAAAAGAATATCTGGCCATTGTCTGCGGTTGGCCTGAGTGGGAAAGCACCCTCGTTGATGCCGCCCTGGATAGGCAAGGCAAGCATCAACCTTCAGCGATCTGGTTAAAACAAATGATTCATCCATCTGGCGCTCCGGCGCAGACTGAACTTCATGTTGAGCGCCGTTTTATTCGCAACGAATGCGTCGACGGCGCACCGCACACCGACAGATTTAGCCTGATCCGAGCAACTCCGCTAACAGGGCGAACCCACCAAATTCGAGTACATCTCGCGTCGCTTGGTCATCCCATCGTGGGTGACAAGATATACGGATCTGACGAACAGCTTTACTTGCGGTTCATCGAGACAGGATGGACCTCTGAGCTCGAACGCCGTTTGCTTTTGCCACGGCATGCTTTGCACTCAGCGAGACTTGCAATCGAAGGCGAGCATGAATGGATTGGTCCATTGCCGTCCGATCTGGCGGAATTCTGTAGCGGCGGTCTATGACCGCCGATCGAGGGCAGCTCAATATTGTATCATTTAGGTTTCGGCGCTCACAGAGCGCCGCTACAGCAGCGCGCAGCCAATTGCAATCCGATCAAGCCTCCTTATCGTAGGCGCGCCGAATGAAACTGCTTCGCGCTTTTGCTGCTTATGCAATTGTTCTTGCCTACTCGCAAACATTCGGCGGCACAGAACCGCCACGTGCCGCGGCGACAACCGAAGAACTGAACCCGCAACGATTCGAATTGGCGCTTGAGTCGGGATATTTGTTTGGAGCGATCAATCCGCCACAGGATTACCAAGTGGGCGCGGAATTCCTAACTGCACGCGTTCGGTGGGGAGTAGTGCAGCGCGACATCTGGCTGCGCGGCTACAACCAATTCTATGTTAGCGCCATCGCTGAACCGATTTTTCGCGGAATCGAGAACCATTATTTCGGGCTTAATCTCGGAATGCGTTACAACTTTGTTCGACCGGGGTGCCGCTTCGTTCCCTACTTTTCAGGCGGGCTCGGTTTGGGATGGATCGACAGTCACCCGGAAGTTCCTGGTGGCCAGGGACAGAACTTTACGTTCAATATTTTATCAGCGGCCGGCATTTCCTACCTCGCGGACGATCACTGGAAGATCAGCGTCGGAGTGCTTTATCAGCATCTCTCGAATGGCGGGCAAACGGATCCCAATCCCAGCCTGAACCTTTTCGGTCCGCAAGTGGGCGCGAGCTATTCGTTCTAGCCCGCCCTTGCCATGTTGAGCGATGCAACCATCTCTGACCTGTGCTTTGATGCCTGCTCTAACAGATAATCAGAGATTCTTCGCTCCGCTCAGAATGACAACGATTGTAAGTGATGAGCAATCCGCCAAACGAGAACGTCCTGGTCGTTAAACGAGAACTCTTCGATGAGCTCGGCAGTTTTCAGGGATTAAGTTTCGAGCCAGAAAAATACTTGAAGGCGATTCTGTCCCGCGGCTGCAATTTCTTCATACCGCGACCCAAAGCTGAGAACGATCCAGCCTACAAGCAAATCATCCCTTATGCATTGATCGCCTTTGGAAAAACGGTGCTTCACTACGTGCGCGGAAAAAAGGCAGGCGAACAGCGACTGGTGGCAAAAGGCTCGATCGGTATCGGCGGTCATATGAATGAAACCGACGAATCGCTCTTTGCATTGGATGAGCAGGCTTACCGCGCGGGCGTCGAGCGCGAAGTGAACGAGGAAATCAAGATCGACACTCCATTTGAAGATCGAATCGTCGCGCTCCTAAATGACGACTCCACCGAAGTGGGACGTGTTCACCTGGGGATCGTGCACATCTTCAAATTGAAAGAACCGAACGTGCAGAAACGTGAGGCCATGATCACCGGCCTAACATTTCTGACTAAGAAAGAATTGATGGCCCGCCGCGAATCGCTAGAAACCTGGTCGCAAATTTGTCTGGATTCACTGGAGCATCTATTGAGTTAACAACGCCCGTACTTCGGCACGCTCCAACGTTTTAACGCTTTAACGATTGAAGGACGCGAAGCCTATCGCGGCGCCTCCGCTGTGAACGTTATCTCGTCAATTTGCCAACGACCGACTGGATGGGAGACGGCCACGTTGATATCAGCTCCCCTGGCTGGATAATCAATGTGCGCGTGAAAGTTGCCGTTTGGCTCGAAAAAGTGTGACTGAAACACGATATTACCCTCCACCTTTGGCGGAGATAGCGGCGCTCCAAGCTTGGCCAGCTGAGTCATGAGGTCCTGTTGCGCTGACGGCGGATACTGGAGACGCATTGCGGGACTCAAATGATCCGCAAAAAATTTTACATTGTGTTGCATGATGAGTTCTTGGATCACTTGCCTCCCGAATTGGTCCCCTTCCCGCGTCATTTGTCGCTTATTGGAATCGAGCCACCAAAATGCAATGCCGAGTAACACCAGCACTATGATTACAATAACCAGAATCTGTCCTGATAATTTCGATCGCGGATTTATTTTCATTTTGTTTAAGATTGTTTGTTAATAGCCGAAACCCAGGCCTTTAATCACTTCGCCATTGCGGATTAACGCTCCATGGCTTTGCATTCCCGTGTAAGCGCCAAAACGATTTCGGGCGTTCACCTTAAAATTGACCAGATAACCATAAAGCGGTTTGTCTTTTGTGCCCACATCGGCTGCCTTCGGATCGCCACTCCATTCGATG
>JBKPLX010000101.1:0-5247 GCA_046731855.1 Verrucomicrobiota bacterium
TGGATTTGCTGACGTTTTGGAACCGCAAGTTGGCGGGTGGAGACATAGCGGCGCAAAATAGTTGTCTGGCTACTATTAACGAACTGGCGCTGGCCGCTCGGGAGCCAGGTAAGCAGGTCCACCATTGCGTGTTGATGGGCCACTCGTTTGGCGGATTGGTACTAAGCAATACTATTTCTCACTCCATCCTCGATGTCAGTAGCACTGGCGCGCGCAACGCCAGCCCATGGGACATGGCGGTCGTCTTCAACCCGGCTGACACTGCCATCGGCACCCGACAGTTGATGTCGGAGTTGGATTATCTTTATAAGTACGATGCGAGTCGGGGCGCTTATGTAGGCAGAACACCTGGCGCCGACGAGGGTGTTGTGATGAAGGAGGACCGTCCGCTTCTCATTATTTTGCAATCGGAGAACGATATGGCGACCGGAAAATTTTTTCCCATCGGGCAAGGTCTCGCTAATACGGTAAATCTTCATTATCACTGGGACAGAGTCCCGGTGCCTGGCAGCGGCGGACAAAAAATCTCAGAAGGCGAACTCCAGACCCACACTCCTGGCAATGATAAATATTTGGTGAATTTTCACGTTGTCCCCGTGGGGCCAGCGCCCCCGCCGGCAGGTTTAGAATACACTGAGAACCGGGCCTTCGAAGCCAATATTCGACAAAACGTGCTGGGCCGAACCTTTCTCACCAGCGAGAAGAACAATGGTCACGAAAAGCAATTCTGTCGCGGTCCAGATTACAATCCGGATGAGACGCGTCCTCCAACAGGAAACGAGGACTGGCGCCGTTGGGAGTTTGTCTACACTGGTAATGCACGTGTGCCCTGCTGGATCGTACGCGTACCAAAGGAGATCATTTGGGGTCACGGAGGATTGTGGAGCGATAACTCGGTAGCGATGTTTGGCGCTCTTTACCGCATGCATTTTCCCTTAGATTCGGAAGGTCGACCTGCTCCTTCTCAACCAGTCCGCGTTCCCAAGGCCCCAGACACCCAAAAACTGAACCAGGACAAGCTGCACTGAACGGCACGAGGCGCGTCAGCGCATAGATAAACCGGGTTCGTTTCCAAAGAGTGGGTGTCTACGAATCATGAGACTTTGGACTCGAATAGAGAGCGACCAAGCGTGCGATTAAGACCGCCACATAGAGTAGCCCGGTCATCGCTTCCATAGCCGCAAGCATGCGCGCGACTTTTGAGACGGGCGTGATATCGCCGTAGCCGACTGTGCTCAGTGTGACGAAGCTGAAATAGAAAGCGTTGAAGCCGCGGATGGAGTGCCTCCCTTCGTTCGTGTTGAAAGCAAAGGCTCCTCCTGAGGTCAACTGATCCACGAGCCAGTAGGCTAGCGTCCACAGTAACCCGAGCATCAGATAAGCAGAAATACTCGCGCATAGTACTTCTACATTTACGGAAGGGGCAAGCAAAACGAAACGGAGCAAGTTCGCCACGACGAAAGCAATCAGAACGAGCCCGGCCGTAAGGAACACCGGCGGAGGAACCAGATCCGGATGAAAATGATTGATCCATCTGCCTGCGATCGCTGGAATGGCAAGTGCAATCGCGATCACCAGAACACGCTTGCGGTCCGCAACAGCAAGGACAGCGCAAAGCAGTACCACGGAAAGCAAAATCGATACAATAATATCTCCGCCTTTGACTTCTTCGACAAAAGGGAAAAAGAAGAACAGCAACGCCAGGACAATGAGGAGTTGCACGTTGGTAAACCGACGGAATCTGGGCATTCGTAGTTTCACACCTGGCTTCATTGATCCGCCTTTTCTCGTTAGTGCGTTTTGTCCAAAAAATAGGTTTGGATCGCCTCCATCACGCCATGGAAGATCAATCCCATCCCGATGGCAGCAACAAAAAAGCCGACGATGCGTGTCACCGCATCGATCCCGTGCGGGCCGATATAGCGTACGAATATGTCGGCGTAGGCAAGAATCAGATAGGTTGTGACCATCGTCACAAGGATAGCGATGACGATCGCAGCCAGTGACGGGAATTCAGCGAAAGGATGCCGGACAAGTGACGCCATGCCGAGCACAGTAGCTATCGCACCCGGTCCAAACATCAATGGCATCGCCAGCGGCACAAATGCAACGGTATCGCCCGGACCTGTTGGAGCGTTTGGGATGATGGAGGCTGTATCACGGATCGGCATGAATAGCGCAAAGCCGATCCGCATCAGAATAATACCGCCGACGATCCGCACCATGCTGAGCGGCACCTGAAAGATCTTCAGGAGCAGCGCACCGAAGATGAGAAAGAAGAACAGCAGGAGCGTAGCGTACGAGCAAGCCTTCCAAGCAACGCGTCGATGTGCACCTTTATCCTGCCCTTGCAAAAGCTTCAGAAACACTGGTAGCACTGCGAGTGGGTTAATAATCGCCAGCAACGTTGTAAAGGTACTGAGGAATAGAGTTGTAACTGTGTTCACTGACTCAAGCTTTCCCTATAGAGACCGCATCACTGTCTATCCGATTGCTTCCTTTTAGGTTTGGTTATTCCTGGGAACCAATCTGCTGGATGTTGAACAGGGTCAATCGTTACTTGGCCAAACCTGTGTTCTCAACAGCCTCCCGATGCCTACCGGTTAGATAGGACAATGTGAAGTTAAAAAGCACACCCAATTAGGGTCGTAGCGCCGAGTCTCCGCTTCATCGAAACAAGATACCCTTGATAAGCTTCGGAATAACAGGAGTGATCGACACCTGCACGTTCCACTCCTGGCCAGATATCCGGGGATGAACGGGCATGTACTGTACCGCGAGCTGAAGCTTGACGGGCAGACGCCCGAGCTTCACGACCTTGGCGAGGCCCAGCCCGATGGGAACCGTCCAGACGTCCTCAGACGGCGCGGTCCAGTCGGCCAAGATATTACCCGAGTACCCGATGCTCCAGCCCTCCCCGAAGAAGATCGTCGCGATGGGTTGCAGGTTCATCTGGTTAGTGTCGGGCCGGCCGTGCTCGCCGCCGATGGACCACCATTGCTGTGGAAACACACCGATGAAAAACTCCTTAGTGAGGTAGCCCACCACTACGCTAGGACCGAGCTGCCATTTGCCCTGACCAGTGAACCCCGAGGTCGCGGTCGGGAAGATGGCGGTAGGTCCCGCGCCGAGGACCCAGTTGCCCGAGTGCGCGGGCGAGAGCAATTCCAGCAGCGCGAGGTCACCCAGTCCGGCGGCCCGCTCGAATTGGCCGGGGGCCGTCTCGTGCGGGACGATGTTGTAGAAGGGCATCACCGGCCGCGTGATCAGGTTCCAATCTTTAGTCAGGCTCACTGGCAGCACGGGCTGGAAATTCCAGTTGTTGTTCCAGTGGCCATTGTTCAATTCAAAATTGTTGAACTGATTCGCGATGGACCAGATGCTGCTCACCGGGTTGGTGAGCTGCCGGTTCAGCTCGCTTGCCGAAGGTTCTCCGGTAGGGGATTCGGTGACCGCGCCGTAAGTTAAATTCTCGCTGCCCCGCAAAGGCAAGCGAAGTGAAAGGCTCGCATTAGAACGGAAAGGCTCGCCGATTGCACCTTTGCCTGCATCGATCTCAGGAGATTCCGTCGCGCGAACGACCGGAACCACGAAGAGAATTTCCAACGCGAGGATGACGGTTTCTAAAGTGATGTGAGCTCGCTTCACATGGTCTCCTTAATCTTTCGGTCTTAAACGATGAGGGCAACAGCGATCAAGCCGTTACCCTCACGTTATGTGTCGCTGCTTTTACCAATCTCCCAAAGACGCCGTGCCCATGGGACCAAAGCCATCGAACTGGTCAACCTCGATGTGCTGGGGTCCCGCAGTCTCGAATGTCATGGTCGGGACTGGGTTCATTAACTGTTGACCTGGCTGACCCGGCTGGCTTGCAGATTGGCCTCCCTGCTGTACTGCGAGCGCCTGTTTATAGGCGTTGAACTGCTTCTGTTTTCCGACGTAGATTTTGTCCTTCGTCGCAGTCGGAAATACGTAGTACAATTTCCCGTTGTATTTCACGGCTGAGACCCTGTATTGGGCTAGCCCATTGATCGCTTGTCGCTGCTTGGGGGTCGTAACTGTTATGACCTTAAAGCCCGACTGGGCAAGCAGAAACTCCTTCTTGGAGGCAGCTAGCTCTGCGTCGTTGGTGGCGACTGTCTGGCACGCTGCCATCAGCGCTAATGCCGCCGTGGCACCAACGACATTTCTTAGTGTTGATAGCTGTTTCATATTCGGTTTGCTCTGATTACCACCCTTAGGTCCGCAGCGACACCAGTGCTTGACCGCGTACTAAGCCATCAGGCTGCTGCCTTCCACCTGACTGTCGCTGCTCTTACCAATCCCCCAGGGCCGCGGTGCCCATTGGCCCAAACCCACCAAACTGCTGAACTTCGATGTGGTTGGGTCCGGCGGTCTCTAACGTAGGATAGAGAGACTGTCCCTGTATCAGCTGTTGGCCGGGTTGACCACCGGCTTGACTCGGCTGGCTTGCTACACCCCCGCTGGTGCCGGTACTCTGGCAAGCGGATATTAATACCAGGACCGCACCGATACTGGCGATACCTGTTAATGTTATTAGTTTTTTCATATGTTTTGGTTTTGAGTGGGTTGATTTTGGGTGTATTGAAAATTACATGCTCGCTGGTTTGCTGGCCTGCTGAGCCGCGATGGCCTTCTTATACTTGTTGAATTGGGCTTGTTTCCCGACGTAGATCTTGTCCTTCTTCGCAGTGGGAAACACGTAGAACAGCTTCCCGTTAGACGTCACGGCCGAACACCTGCCCTGGGCAAGTCCATTGACCGCCTGTTGCTGCTTGGGGTCCGTGACCGTTACGACCTTAAAACCCGACTGCGACAGCAACGCCTCTTTTCGGGCGATTTCCCCCGCGCTGGCGCCAGCCGCTTGGGATACGGATATTAGTGCCAGGACCGCGCCGATACTGGCGATACTTTTCAGTGTGAATAGTTTTTTCATATCTTTCCTTTAAGTGGTTAGTTTGTGGTTTGAGCTTTTCTAGAAATAAAATCGGGAAATTCCAAGCATTAATTTCATCGCCGCCCGCCGCGAAAACCGCCGAACCCTCCACCACCAAATCCGCCAAAGCGACCGCCACCGAATCCTCCACCGCCGCCGAAGCGGTCACCTCCGCCAAACCCTCCGCCTCCGCCGAAGCGATCGCCGCCGCCAAATCCCCCGCCGCCACCAGATCGATCAAACCCGCCGCGTTGGAAATCCTGGGAGCGCTGGCTTGAAAAATCACTACG
>JBKPLX010000102.1:0-9231 GCA_046731855.1 Verrucomicrobiota bacterium
CGCTCGCCGACTTCGTGAATTGGAACGATACCGGGATGCTCTAAGCTGGCTGCCGCTTCGGCCTCGAGACGGAAACGTTTGAGGTGTGCTTCGGTAGCCCAATGGCCTAATCCGATAACTTTGAGCGCGACGATGCGATTGAGACTTTTTTGGCGTGCTCGAAATACGACGCCTTGTCCGCCGCGTCCAATTTGCTCGACCAATTCGTAGTCACCAAAGTCCATCAGCATCGGCATTGGACGGCCGGGGTCATCGACCCCAGCTACAGCTTCGTCAGAACCGAGACCCGTTTCCAGCAGACAGGCGCCGCACGATTGCTGCGGGGAATTCGGTGGAATGGCTGCTCCGCATTTGCGACAAAATTTGCCTGTTGTGATTCTCATCGTCCGGCCATTCCCTTCACTTAAATACTGCACGGAAATTCCTGATAGGTTACGAGCGCAACGCGGTGATGAGGTGACGCAGTTCGTCTTCAATCTCGGCGGGCGTTGCCACAGTGTGCGCGACTTCCTCACGTAACAGCAGTCGGTAACGCTGCCGCAGCCGATGGAAGGCTTGTTTCACCGCGTTCTCCGTCATGCCAAACTCACGCGCAATTTCCGCTTGCGACGGTCGATCCGGTTCGTCAGACAGCAATGTGTTCAACCGCTCCAGCAGCGGCGCGTTAGCCGATTCCTGCGATTCCTCGCGCAAACGCGCGAACACGCGGTCGAGCACGGTGATCGCCCAGCGGCGATCATAAAGCAGATCGGCGCTCAGCATGTCGCTTCGATCGAACTCGGTGGAATCTTCCGATTCGATCCAGTCGAGCGGAATCAGCGTTCGGCCGCCGCCACGCTTAATCGTTGTGGCGTCACGGCGCTCGTTCATCATAAAATGCTTAAGCGAAGCCAGAAGAAAGGAACGCAAGCGGCCCTTTTCCTGTCGCACGGATTGGAAATCTTTGCGTTCTAAAATCAGCGCGAAAAACCCCTGGGTGAGATCTTTCGCCTCCTCTGGTTTAGTACCCTGTCGCCTGACGAAGGCATAAATAGGCCGCCAGTAAGTGCGGCAAAGATTTTCGAGCGCCTCTTGTGCTACTGGCGATTCACCTCGTGCCTCCAGCACCACGCTCCAGTGTGTCGTGGTAAACGCGACTGCTTCGTTTTGCGAACTGGGAACCATCCGACTCCCGACGGCTCATCGTGACCAGCGGGCATCCTGCAATCAAGAATAAAAGTCGAGAGCGAGAATTAACCCTGCATCAAACACAAGAAGTGGCGGTCTCCAGTCCGCCGTCTCAAAAGGTGGCGGATTGGAAACCGTCCCTCCTTGAACCTACGCCGGCAAGACCGTCGACAGCGTCAATTCGCTGTCGATGGTTTGCTCAAGAACGTTGTCAACTGTGGCACCGATTTTTGATCCATCGCGGTCGACTATCCATACTTGCTGCCCTTGTTCGAATGGGCCGCGCGCCATCACCTTTAGTAGAATACCCTCTTCGGTAGCCGGATTTTTTAGGACCTCAACGCAGATTGCGTCGGTCTCCCCGAAATCCGCCTGCAACCTCAATTTATCATCTATTTTCGGCATCTTCATTGTCAGGGACGGTGATAGGCGACGCAAAATTAAATCGATGCTCGCGCTCATTGCGAGCGTGTCCATGCTCATAAACGAATCATTCATCAAATGGCCGATTACCGCATCATACAGATCGAAGATTATGAGCCGCTCATTGGGCGCGAGACAGTTGAGCGCATTCGCCAGAAGGCAACCAAATTGAAGGGCCTTCGGGTCGCAAATTTCAATTCCACGTACTACGGCGGCGGCGTGGCTGAGATAATTTCTTCCCTCACTCTGCTCATGAACAGCGTCGGGCTGCGTACGGAGTGGCGAGTGATTCAGGGCACCCCTGATTTTTTCTCGATCACAAAGAAGATGCACAATGCCCTTCAAGGCGGAAAAATCGATCTCTCCAAGATCAAAAAAAAGATCTTCGAGCAAGTGATCTACGAGAACAGCGTGCGCAATTTTCTCGACCACGACTTCATTATTGTGCACGACCCGCAGCCACTGCCGATGATCCAGCATTACGAGAAAAAATGCCCGTGGCTTTGGCGCTGCCACCTCGACCTTTCCCGGCCAGACCCGGAAACGTGGAAGTACCTGCGGCGCTGGATCGACAATTACGACGCTGTGATTCTGAGCTGCAAGGAATTCGCTCAGCAGATGAAGCCGCCCCAACGGGTGATGATGCCGGCGATTGATCCATTCACGATCAAGAATCGTCAATTGACCGATCGAGAAATCGACGAGCGTCTTGCGCACTACGAGATACCGGTCGATTTGCCGCTCGTCGTCCAGATTTCGCGCTTCGATCCGTGGAAAGATCCCAAAGGAGTCGTGGAAGCGTTCAAGCTGGCCCGCAAACAGGTCGATGCCCGCCTAGTGTTGCTCGGCAATTTTGCAACCGATGACCCGGAAGGTGAAGAAATCTTCCATTCGCTCTGCGCCTGCCGGGACGACCGGATACTGATTCTGACCAGTGGCGATGACACTGCTCTTGTAAACGCACTGCAAACGCGAGCAGCAGTTGTGTTGCAAAAATCCCTACGTGAAGGTTTTGGACTGACGGCGGCCGAAGCGATGTGGAAAGGCACACCGGTGATTGGTGGAAACGTCGGCGGGATTCGCTACCAGATCGAAGACCGCGTCAATGGCTTTCTCGTCTCATCAGTCGAGGAAACAGCCAAACGAATCGTGCAACTGGTTAAGGATACGGAACTGCGCGATGAGATGGGAAACAAGGCACGCGAGACTGTTCGCAAAAATTTTCTCCTGACGCGTTACCTCGAACAATATCTCGATCTCTTCGTCGAGCTGTAAACCCGCCTGCGGCGAGTCGCTTCCGCAAAAATCGACTTAAGGAAGATTTCTTTACCGTGTCTGGGCCAGTTCGCGCGGCTGTGCGGCATGCGCTTTAGCCTTGTCCCACGTAAGCACGCGATACAAGAACCAGACGATAAAACAATTTGCCAGCAGAATCAGCACGCTCACCAAACCCGGTCGATGCCAGAGATGGCGAATTTCTATTGGAATCAGCGTCGCAGTCGCAAAAATCATCAGGAATTCCGCCCACCGTTGTTGCATATAAACACCGATTCCTTCTGTCAGAAACACCGCGGAAAAAAACAGCGCCAGAAAACCGGTGGCTCGCAGCGTGCCCCCTGCGAGCGCAGCTTGCAGTTTGTGAAGCAAATAAGCGACGGGTTTGCTATGTTTCAGCAGGATTTCGTCCGCAATCCAATTCGACAGTACATCCATCCAGCGGGTCCGCGCGTTGAGGAAGAGCAGAGAAACGCCGAGGACCAGAAGCAGCGCGCCCTTGGCGATCTTGAACAACGCAATCAGCTTGAGATAACGAACACGGCGCGTGGCCCGCAAGATCGCAGGCTCATGGGCCGGTTGCTTCATTTCACACCTCTTCGCCGAAACTAGCTCATTTCGCAATGATTGGCCGTTCCCGGCAACAAATTTCCAGCTTGTTGCCGTCCGGATCCTCGAAGAAAAACGCGTAATATCCGGCACTGTACTCACTGCAGATTTCCGGACCTTCGAGCGCTTTGCCGCCTGCCTTACGCACCGACTTCGCAAGCCGATCCACTTCGTCCCGCGTATCTGCCCAGAATGCGATCCGCGTACGATTTGGCTTATGATTCTTGTCTCGCGTAAGACCAAAAAATTCTGATGGTTTGTCACCCCCGGCGGAATAAAACATATGATATTTTTTGCCCGGTCTTTCCTCAACAAATCCTAGCTGCGGCAAAAATTTGCTGTAAAACTTTCCTGCCACCTCCATGTCTTTCACTCGTAAGTCGATATGATCAAAGCAACGCGTCTTCATTTTGTGATTCTCAATTGGTTCGCGCCGCAATTCAATTGTGTGTGATGCGGGCGCTCTTTGCAGAAGAATTGGAGGCGCTGCGTAAGCGGGCGTTGGATCGACATCTTCGCGAAATCAGCAGCGGACAGGGACCCGAAGTTAAAATCGGCGGCCGTCGTTTCATTAACTTTTCGTCAAACGACTATCTGGGTCTCGCAAACGATCCTCAATTACGTAAAGCAGCCACTGCGGCCATCGACGAATTTGGAGTCGGGGCCGGGGCGTCGCGGCTGATCACTGGAACACTGTCCCCACATCTGCGTTTGGAACATGCACTCGCGAAATGGAAGGGAACCGAAGCGACCCTTTGTTTCAGCAGTGGATACGCCGCGGCACTTGGAACGATTCCTGCATTGGTCGGCAAAGATGATGTCGTCGTTCTCGACAAACTCTGTCACGCTTCGCTGATCGATGGCGCAAAACTGAGCGGTGCGACTCTGCGCGTGTTTCCACACAATCATGTGGGCAAACTGGAGAGTCATCTTGAGTGGGCTCGGCGCGAACATGCCGGCAAGCGCGTTCTCGTTATTACCGAGTCCGTGTTTTCCATGGACGGCGATCGCGCGCCGTTGCGCGAGTTAATTGAGTTAAAAAAACAGTTCGGTGCGCTACTGATGCTCGATGAAGCACATGCGGTCGGGGTGATTGGTTCAAACGGATGCGGCCTCGCTGCGGCGGAAGACTTAAGCGGGGAAATCGATGTCCAGATGGGAACGTTGAGCAAGGCCCTCGGGGCGAGCGGCGCATATATTTGTGGTTCGGCGACGCTTATCGAATGGCTCATCAACCGCGCGCGTTCATTCATTTATTCCACTGCGCCGCCACCAGCAATCGCGGCAGCGGCGCTCGCCGCAGTCGATTTTCTCACCTCGCCAGAAGGCGAGGAACGAAGACTTTTGCTTCGGGAACGAATTAGACTGATGCAGGAACTTCTGCCGCGTTCCGAATTAAGCGAAGAGCAAAGCGCCGCTCGCAGCGCAATTTTCCCCTGGATCGTGGGCGACGAGAAAGGGGCGCTCGACCTCGCCGCTGCGCTGCAAACTGAAGGGTTTCTCGTTCCTGCAATTCGCTATCCTACCGTCGCAAAACGCGCCGCGCGATTGCGTATTACCGTGACGGCATCGCACGAAGAAGCCCATATCCGCGCGCTCTGTGAGGCGATCAAAAGATTGGGCCGCTAAGGAAAACTCTAATCAGGCAGAAACCGTCCCAAGATCGGCTTTAACTTCTCGACCGTAGCTTCCGGCCAAAGCTTGCGGTCTGTGATCAACGCAGTGTTCAGGGCAAAATGTTCCGGCCAATCCGCCTCTGTCGGGATTTGTGGGATGACATCCACAAGTACTTTCC
Source organism: Verrucomicrobiota bacterium (assembly GCA_046731855.1). GTDB lineage: Bacteria > Verrucomicrobiota > Verrucomicrobiia > Chthoniobacterales > UBA10450 > Udaeobacter. The sequence continues at coordinate 5,270 of JBKPLX010000102.1, forward strand.
TTGCTGTTTCTGCATTCGCCATCAAATGGCTGAGGACGATTTCTGCCGAGACCGGTTCCTCTTCCACCTTCCAGCAGTCGTAGTCGGTGATCATTGCCATCGTCGCGAAGGCGATCTCCGCTTCGCGCGCCAGTTTCGCCTCTGGTAGATTCGTCATTGCGATCACGTCGAAACCATTGCGATGATTGAATTCGGATTCCGCGCGAGTGGAAAACGCGGGGCCATCCATATTCACGTAGGTGCCGCCGTTATGCACGGCAACGCCGAGAGATCTCGCTGAATCGGCCAGAAGATTTCGCAGTTTGGTGCTGATCGGCTCCGCAAACGCGATGTGTGCGGCAATGCCCTCTCCAAAAAATGTGTGAGTATCGCGCCGGCTTGTGCGGTCATAAAACTGCGATGGCAGCAACAAATCACGTGGCGCATATTTTTCCTGCAGACTACCCACTGCTGCCACTGAAATGATCCAGCGAACGTTCACCGAGCGCAGGGCGTAGATGTTGGCGCGGTGATTGATATCGTGCGGCAAAATCCGGTGACCGCGGCCGTGCCGCGGAAGGAAATAGACCTGACGTCCGCTGATCTTTCCGCCAACGAGCGTGTCCGATGGTGATCCAAACGGCGTGTTGACGGCGCGTTCGGTGGCATCGCGCAACTCGTCTATTTGATACAGACCGCTTCCGCCGATGATCCCGATCGCTGTAGACTCGTTTTCCGTTGCCGGCATATTGGAATTAATCCGAAAAATCTCCGTAATGAAAAGCGGATAATCTCTGCGTGGCGCACCTGGCGTGGGCGTGTATTGTTTTCGCCCGTTCAATGCCGAAATTTTTCATCAAGACTTACGGCTGCCAGATGAACGAGCGCGACTCGGAGCAAGTGGCCCATTCGCTGATCGCACGTGGCTACGAGCGCGTCGCACACGAAACAGACGCTGACGTGGTGCTGTTGAACACGTGCAGCGTGCGCGACATGGCTGACCAAAAGGCGCTTGGCAAAATGGGAATGATGGGGAGGATGGCAAAAGAGCGGCCACATGTGGTGTTCGGGTTCCTTGGATGCATGGCTCAGGCGCGGGGCGCGTCTTTACTCGAGAACCTGCCCCACGTCGATCTCGTCGTTGGCACGCAAAAATTCCATCGTGTCGCTGATTACGTGGACGAAGTAGTGGCGCGGAAAGCGGCGCGCACGCCCTACCAGAATCGCGCCATGGACGACCTGCGTTCTTCGATCGTCGACATTGCGGTGGAACCAGGTTCGCAATCGACGATTCGCGATCAACAATTGGCACTTAGGCAGGCCACCGCATTCGTGTCGATCATGCAGGGATGCAACATGCATTGCACCTTTTGTATTGTCCCGCAGACGCGCGGCGCAGAACGAAGCCGTTCCATTGACGAGATCGTAAGGGAGGTGCGCGATCTGGTCGTCCATGGTGTGAAAGAGGTCACCTTGCTTGGACAAATCGTAAATCTGTATGGCCGTCACGAATTTCCGAAACGCGATGACAAAAGTCCATTTGTACAGTTGTTGGAAGCGGTGGGCGAAATTGACGGCCTGGAACGGCTACGGTTTACCTCCCCGCATCCCATCGGTTTCCGCAATGACTTGATCGATGCGTTCTCGCGCCTGCCGAAACTGGCAGAGCATGTTCATCTGCCGTTGCAATCCGGCTCCAATAGAATTCTTAAAGCGATGCACCGAGCCTACACGGCGGAGAAATATGTCGATCTCGTTCGTCGCATCCGGCACGCACGTGAGGGTATCGCGATTACCACTGATATCATCGTGGGATTTCCAGGTGAGAGCGAAGAGGATTATAAACAAACCCGCGATTTAGTTGAAGAACTCCAGTTTGATAACGCGTTCGTTTTTCGCTATTCGCCGCGCCGCGATACGCCCGCCACGGAAATGCCTGATCAAATCGATGAGCACATCAAAGAAGAGCGAAATCGGGACTTGCTCCGCGTTGTCAACGAAGCGACGCGCCGATCTGGTGAACGTTTGGTGGGCCGCAACGTTCAAGTTCTTTGCGAAGGTCCGAGCAAAACCAATCCAACCCGGTTGATGGGCCGAACACGCACAAACAAGATTGTCGTGTTCGAAGGCAACCAAAAACTGATCGGAGAAATTGTCGGTGTACACGTGCAACGCGCCAACGGATTCAGCTTGTACGGGACACCGCTCCTGAAAGATCGCGACACTTTTTAAGTTGCAACCGCCGAATGGCGAGTTGAAAATTCGCCGCCGCGGGACGAATCCGCCGTGGCGCACTTTCCGGTGATTTACCCTCTCTCTTTACAAGCTGCTGGAATCATCGCAGGCGTATTTCTCGTTTTGATCAGTCTGCCCGGTCTACTAAAACCGAACCTGGCGAGCGTTGCACAAAAGTTTCCCCGGTCTCACGTGGCCGGAGTATTCCTGCTAACGGTTTGTCTTGTATGGACGTTCTGGCTGCTCGCCACCATCCAGATGGGTGAATTCTCCGCATTTCGGCGTCCCCTGCTCATTGCTTTACCAATCGGCTACGGACTCGTGCTGCGTTTTGTTGGGGAATTTCTCGCGGTGCGCTCTCTTGGAATCCTGTGTTTGCTGGCCGCAGAGCCACTGCTCGACGCTGCCTTTCTGCGCTACGAGCCCAGTCGGTTGTTGTTAACAGTGCTCGCTTATTTGCTGATTCTTGCCGGCTTGTTCTGGGTGGCCATTCCTTATGTGCTGCGGGATCAGATTAATTGGAGCACACGGAGCGTTTTTCGTTGGCGCTTTTTGCACGTCATCGCGCTGATTTACGGCTGCGTGATTCTGACGTTCGCCTTCACGCGGTATTAAGAGCTGCAGCGGCGGTCTGTGACCGCCGAACAATGCGGAAGTGCGTCATCACCGGTTTCGGCGCTGATAGAGCGCCGCTACAGTAAACGCATGGACCGCATTCTGGTAATTCGCGGTGGCGCGATCGGTGATTTCATCCTTACTTTGCCGGCGCTCAAGACGCTACGTGAGGCTTGTCCACACGCGCACATCGAGATCCTTGGTTACAAGCACATCGCGGCGCTCGCGGAGAAGCGGTTCTACGCGCAGGCAGTTCGCTCAATCGAATACGGACCTCTCTCCGGCTTCTTCGCGCAGAATTCGGAACTACCTGCAGAATTGGCAGATTATTTCGCGACTTTCGATTTGATCATCAGCTATCTGTATGATCCGGACGGGATCTTCGAAAGTAACCTACGCCGATGTGGTGTTGAAAATCTGCTTTGCGGGCCCGGGAAGGTCGTCAAAACAAGCGACCATGCCGCGCGGCAGCTCGCGCGACCGATCGAAGAACTCGGAATTAGAGTTGTCGACCTCACTGAAAAAATTTTCCTCTCTGAAGGAGATCGCGAGCTCGGCCGCGAATTTCTCCAGACTCTATCGCGACCGATCATCGCTATTCATCCTGGAAGCGGCAGCAAGGAAAAAAACTGGCCGCTGCAAAATTGGATCGAGTTATTCTCAGGAGAATATTGGCACGTCGAAAAGCGCCCTTCTCTGATCGTCATTGCGGGCGAAGCAGACAGAGCGCAGACGGCGCAGTTGGAGCACACTTGGAACAACCAGGATATCCATTTCGCAAAAAATTTGCCGCTGCCTCATCTGGCCGCAGTGCTTGAGCACTCAATCTTTATCGGGCACGACAGCGGAATCTCGCACCTGGCCGCGGCCGCAGGTGCAAATTGCATCCTGCTGTTCGGTCCGACCGATCCCAACGTCTGGGCGCCTAGGAACGAAAATGTGCAGATTGTCGCAGCGGAAAGCGGCAGACTAAATGATCTGGGAATTGCGCCAGTCCAAGCAGCCTTAAGCCGATCCTTGGGCGACGCTTCCGGCGCGCAATAACAATTTAAGTTTTAATCCTGGTAGCCGCGTGGAAATTTCTCGTGCCATTTCCATGCGCTTTCGATAATCGCTTCCAATGACTGGAACTG
>JBKPLX010000103.1:0-3689 GCA_046731855.1 Verrucomicrobiota bacterium
TCCAGATACATCTTGGCCAGTAGATCGTCAGGGTAAAATTCAAGGAAACGAGAAAACAGGATCTTGGCGTCGGTAAAATCGCGGGCCCGAAATTTCTCCAATCCCTCCTCGTACGTCTCGAGCCACTTCAGGAATTCTGGATCGACCTCTTCGTTTCGAGCGCCAATGAACGTGAAAACATCCACCGGTTTGCTTTTGCCTTTCACCTGCACGCGAGCAACCGAGCGAAGGTGAACCTCATCCCGCACAAGCTCGGCGGCTGTTGCGCCGACCAGAATATCGAGGCCATAAATTCGAGTAAGACCCTCGATCCGCGACGCGAGATTGGCCGAGTCGCCAATGACAGTGGGATCCATGCGCTCGTGCGAGCCAATATTGCCAACGATCACTTCACCGTGATTGATGCCAATACCCATGCCAAACCCCATTCTACCCTGTTCGCGCCACTTTTGGTTGAGCTCTCGCAGCGCACGCCGCATTCCCAGCGCCGCGCGGGCACAATTCTTCGCGTCTTCCGCCATGCCCAAACTGCGCACGTTTCCCCAGACGGCCATGATCCCGTCCCCAATGAATTTATCCAGCGTGCCGCCGTTGCTGAAAACAACGGAAGTCATGCGGCTGAGATATTCATTGAGTTGTGCCACTAATGCCTCGGGATCGCCCTTCTCGGACAACGTGGTGAACCCGATCAGATCCGAAAACAGGACCGTGACAGGAAGTCGAGCGCCGCGAAGCGAGCTGTAATAGCTGTTTGGATTTTCCAGAACTTCCCTGACCAAATTCCTCGAGACATAGCGCTCCAGCGTGCGCCGCGTACGCAATTTCTCGAGCCGCTCGAGTGCGTATTCGAAACCGAGCGAAAATGATCCGCTCAACACCAGGGCTGAAAGCACGGGGACCGTGAGAAGCAGCAGTCCCGTTTTGTCGTAAAACAACCGTGCCGCGCCAAGATACGCGCCCGTAATCACAACGAGTGTACCAAGACAAAGCAACGGCCGGCGCAGGAATGCGACCAGCGACCACGCCGCCAATCCTGCGGCGGCCACCAGCGCAAGGCCGGCTTTGGCCGGCGTCGACCGCAAGAATTGGTGATCCATTGCTGCGGCCATTGCCTGCAGGTGAAGCGCAGGGCCCAAGGTGGTTGAGCTCATCGGCGTAACGACGGTGTCGTGCTCCACCTGCGCTGACGATCCAACCATCACAATTTTGTCCTTAAAAAACGCGCCGTCTGCGTAATTGGCATGCCAAAACTTCGGATCGAAAACTTCGTAAAGCGGGCGAGGCGCAAACGCGTCCGGCGAGGTGAAACGAATAAGGTGACCACGAAAATCCTGCGGCACATCACTCCCGTGACCAATTTTGGCGAGTGCGCGAGCCGAAAGAGATTCATAAATTTTTTCGCTTGCCAGATCGGTGAGCTGCCGATCCGTCACGCGATAGGTCACAGCGCGAATTTTTCCGTCAATTGGATCAGACCAGAAATTCACGAATCCAACACGGTCATCCAGTAGCTGCGGCGGCGGGATCAGAGTGTTGTTTGGCGTTATCTCCTGGAGTTTGTTGGGATTCTGCATGTCGAAGTTGGCACCAACCACTACTTTCTCGCGGTAGCGATCGAGCGCAGCGTGAAATGCCGGATCTCCGTCGTTAGGTGGATTGAAGATCATGTCGAACACAACGAGGCGCGCGCCCGCGCTGAACAACCGGTCGAGCAAAAGCGCCCATACTTCGCGTGACCACGGGAACGGCTTCTCGGTCATCAGTTGGAATGCACGGTTGCTCGCGATTTCTTCCGTGGTCAGCGGCGGCAACTGCAATGTGCTTTGATCGATTCCGAGGAATACAAAATCGGATGGCGCGGGCGTCTTCCGTCCTTCGCGCCGAAGCAAGTCCTCAAAGCTCTGTTCACCACGCCACGGCGCAGAAATAAATGGGACACCCGGGAAAAAATGACCGGAAAAAATCAAGCCCGTCCAAAAAACACAAATGAAAGCCAGGACCAGGAAACGATGACGCCCGAGCCAGTGCATGCCGGCGGAATCTAGCACTAAAACGTCGAGGCGTTAAAGCGCCAGCTTGGGCCGCTTTAAATTCCGGCCTTGCGAAAAGCAGTTGTCATTCTCGGCTTGCTACTTATTGTTCGTCGCTCGGCGCTGCCGCGTCGTGACGATCTGCGCACCTGGTCCCAGGCAACGGGACTGCATCAGCGAGTGAGGCCGCGAAGATCGATAATGGAACAAACAGCTCGCTGAACGAGGAGCTCCGAAGCGATTCGGGGAAACAACAATGCCAAGAGCTACTAACGCCCCGGCAAGCCGGGCGCGACGCAAACGAATCTTAAAAAAAGCCAAAGGCTATCGCGGGCGCCGTTCAAAACTTTTCCGCTACGCGAAGGACGCAATCATGAAAGGCCAGTACTGGGCCTATCGCGACCGCAAGACGCGTAAACGCACGTTTCGTTATCTCTGGATTCAACGCCTAAACGCAGCTGCACGCGCCAACGGGATGACCTACAGCCGCCTGGCGGAAGGATTGAAAGCTGCAGGCATCGGCCTTGACCGAAAAATTCTAGCAGAGATGGCCGTTGCGGATGAAGCCGCATTCAAGTCGCTCGTCGATCAGGCAAAAAGCGCGCTGGAAAAGAAGAACAAAAAGGCGGCGTGACCTTGCCGTTGAAGCGATGAAGTGTTGATGCGTTGCAGCGGATTCGCTTCAACGCTTCAACTCTTTAACACTCCAACGTTTCAATGAGCCATCCACTGGAACAGCTTCGAGATGATGCACTGCGCGAAATCCAAGCCGCGCTCGACGAACAGGCGCTTGAGTCAGCGCGTGTAAAATATCTCGGTAAAAGCGGCAGCGTCTCCGCATGGGGCGAGCGGATGAAAACGCTCGGCAAAGATGAACGGCCGATCGTTGGGAAATTGCTCAACGAAGTTCGCAACGCCGTAACCGCCGCAGTCGAAGAGCGTGCGGAAAATTTTCGAGCGCAAAAAGAATCGGGCGCGCTGGCCAGGATTGACATCACGCTGCCGGGAACGCCGCACGAAATCGGCACGCTGCACCCGCTCACGCAGATGTGGGAACGTTCGATCGAAATTTTTCGGCGAATGGGCTTCGCCCTTGCGGACGGACCGGACATTGAAGACGAATGGCATTGTTTCGACGCGCTCAATACGCCGCCCGAACATCCAGCGCGAAACGAACAGGACACATTTTACTTACCCGACGGCCGTTTGCTGCGAACGCACACTTCGACCGTGCAAATTCGAACGATGCAAGCTGAGCCGCCGCCGATTCGTGTGATTGCTCCCGGTGCTGCCTATCGTCGCGATGAACTCGATGCCACCCACAGCCCGCAGTTTCACCAGATTGAAGGTCTTTACGTGGATGAGAATGTAAGCCTCGCCGATTTGAAAGGTGCTCTTGAGTTTTTCATGCGCGAACTCTTCGGTTCGGGAACCGAAGTGCAATTTCGCCCGCACTTCTTTCCGTTCACAGAGCCGAGTCTCGAGGTTTACGTGAAATCAAAAGCGCTCAAGGGCGGCGCGCGCTGGATCGAAGTCGCTGGCTCGGGGGTGGTGCATCCCGCGGTTTTCGAGCAGGTCAACAAAGCGCGTGGTGACAAAGCTTACGATCCCGAAAAGTGGAGCGGCTACGCGTTCGGTCTCGGAATGGACCGCCTGGCG
>JBKPLX010000104.1:0-5203 GCA_046731855.1 Verrucomicrobiota bacterium
ATTGTTTGGTCCAGTTGACCATGACGTGGTTGTTGCTGCTGTATCCGAGCTCAAGCCACATCGTTTTGTAAAAAAGGCGCAGGACGGGCGTGACAACGAAGTGATCGTGTTTGGCGGGATGATGATCCACTCGGATTAGCAACCAAGTGTTTAGTTCATCATAATTTGCCAGGTAAGGCGCAAATCCCGCGTAGGCTCGTTGCCAAAACGATTTCTCAATATTCCCGGCGTACGTGAGTCGCGGCTCGTATGAAAAGAACCAACGGCGGGTTTCGTAATCGGCCAATAACGCAGCCCACGCGGCAGGCTGGTTATTGCTGCCCTGGCGTGCCATTCCCACGCCGGTCATACTGAAAATGTTTCCCTGTCCATCCGGCAGATTCCATCGCTTTATCAACGTGTTCAGCTCCGGCCCCGCCATCCAGAATTCGTCCTGGTTAATCTCGTATTTCGAATACAACCCCAATGCGAAATGCGGATTGAAGGTGTAGTCGATGGAAAGCGTGTAACCGGTTTCATCGTTTTCCTGCATCACCATTGTTCCGCCGACATAAGAAAGCGGCTTTGCTTGCATCGGCGCGGCTACGCTCCAGAAGAAGGCGCCCATTGAAACCGCACCCACACTGCGCAGCACCCTGCGCCCGACAGAAGCTAAAACTAAATTGAAGAGTAATTGGCTAAGATGTTTTTTCATTTGATCAAAGAGCTGAATTAAAAGTGCAGGCATGCCGATACGCGGGCACACCTCCGGCCTTGAGCTCTTTAGATCAGATGAGTCGGATGCAGGTAATCGCGAGTGGCGCGAGCGAATGCGCAGTCCACTCTGCTTTTGAGAAAACGAGCGACTCCGTCGCAGTTTGATTCAACGCGGTGGCTAAGATTGTCGCAGGCGGAGTCGCAAGATTTTGTTGATCCGAAGCGGACTTTGCAAAAGGCTGCGACGGCGCTCCGGTACGTTCGTGGGATGTTTGGCAACAAGCTTTATTCGCGCAACATCCTGGTTTGCACGCGACCGGACTCGATGCGTTCGATAAAATGCAAGGTGTTGCTGGCAATCGCAGCGTTGCGGCACAGAGCGCCAACCCTAGTGCAACAGCCACCGTACCCTTGGCGAACATCAGCCTTTCCATAGCACGATGATCGCCAGTGGTCGAGTGCGCATTTCATAGCGCCTGCGCTCATCGACAAATCTAGGCGCGTTTACGACGCTCCGCTCAGTCCGTCTAAAATTTTTCGGCGTTGATGAGAACGGTAATGTTCGAAATGTAATCACCGGCGGGAAGTTACTGGTGTGCGCCATTCGGCCAATACCAGCGGTGAGGCCAAGGGGCTGGTCGCCCGCGTGGCCTCCTATCGCTCCGCCACGATCTTGCGCGCAGCCGTGACGCCTTGAATAATCGCGCTTTTCACATCTTGGATGGTGTCTGTGACGGCGGCCCCGCAGTGACGCCTAACAATACCTATGGCCATGGGCGGGTCGATGTCCTTGCCGCGGTTAGCCTGATCTCGCGACCGCGCCCAACTCCACACTCTCGCCCAACTCCGCCGTGACTAAGGATAGTTACAAACCAGGCTCGGATTGGCTAAGGTGTGGACGGGCTCTGTAGCACCACAGATTCGCGACCTCTTATGGTGAACTGGATTAGCGCGCGTTTCATCTGCGCTTGTTCAGATCATTTTGGGGTTGCTTGTGGAGAGCAAAAAAGACAAGCTACTCGTAAGATACACAAGGTAATTGTCGAATGTGAGCATTATCACGCCACAACAGCTTGAAATACTATTGCCTCTTGCATGCGCCTGGGCCGTTGGGCAAGAACGTGCAATCCTCCAATCGGGCGTGGCGCTAAGCGAATCGCAACTCGCAGACGCGAGACGGATCGGAGTCGCACAGCCGGAACGAGTGCGGTTACTGCGAGTCGCACAGATTCCCGTACCAACAGCCCCGGCGTTGGCAGCGGCGGCTCGTGCAACTAATCTTATCAATCCTCTTACACACGGCCTGACCTTGCGTTATGGCATTTTTATTCGGGGAGATTGTTGGAACCAGCGCCCGCTCGTTGTACATGAGCTTATCCACACGTTACAGTACGAGCGCCTCGGTGGATTCGAGGGTTTTCTGCGTCCTTATTTGTTGGAGTGCATTTCACCACCGGGTTATCCGTATGGACCGATGGAGCAGGAGGCCATAGCCACGGCAGCGAAACTCTGTGCCTAACGGAGGCGTTTGCGTCGGCTAAGGCGCGCGCCTCATGTGCGCTTGTTCATATCACGTTGCCGTTGCTACGTGGATACTAAATGAGCACAGTCGAGGGGCCGCATTCAGGCAAATTGATTTGAATGGCTAATGAGTTCTTTTCAAACTCGGCGCCGATCAAACGGATCTGAACCCAGGCGGGGGATTCTGCCTAATCCGCGGTCTCCTATTTCAGTGTTGCCTTCCACCTAAGGCTTCTTGAACGAGAGGCTAAAAGTCCCGCTCAAATTTCGAGGAAACCTCGCTTCCTAATTTCCGTAGAACAAAGTGATAGATGACAGTTCTCCAGGCGGGGCGGCGATGTGCTGCACAGCCACCCACGAAAATCCAATCAAAGAGAAAGCCGCCGATAAAAACAAGACACGCACACTTTGATGCTTTGGTCACTCGTTATTATCCTACCGTTTACAACTTTGCTTCTCAATTGACGGATGATCCTCGGGAGGCAGTTTTGTTAACACACGCCGCATTCAATTGCGCCAGAAGGCACCTACCGACTCGTCGCGGTCAGGTCGCGCTCGTGATAATCCTGCTAAACGCTGTAATCCGGGGAGGTGTTTCCGCCGCTTAAGCCCCGCGCGCCTTTCAGCTGATTGAAGGTAAGATGGCTCGCCTGGTCCTGAACTGCGAAGGAGTTGGTCTTGTAACACGTGAATTGGCTCGCGACGTTGTCATGATTGGCCGTGCTTTATCAAACCAGATAGTCGTTGATCATTCGACGGTGTCAGCGCAGCACGCCGTGCTTGTGAAAGTCCGCGACACCTATTGGCTGATGGATTTACATTCAACGAACGGCACACAGATTAATGGCGATTTTGTCAATAACGCTAACCTGAAGGATGGCGACGTCATCCGATTTGGTTCCGTGGTAGCGGTTTTCTCAGCACATTACCGAAAACGGCCGTCAACCGCTCTACTTAGAAAGTTCCGGACGAATATTCCCACCTAAGGCACAACCGATCATTCGCCTGCGTTCATATCAGTTTGTGATTGCCGTGTAGAAGGCAAAACAGCCAGAATCTCGGCATCTGCAGTAAACAGAAAGGAAAACATCCCATGAATACCCTGATTCAGTTAAAAAGAACAACTCCCGTATTTCTCGTCGCACTAGCCTGTTTTGGGCTTTTGCCAAAAGCACAAGCCCTCAATCCACCACCAGACGGCGGCTATCCCCGAGGCAATACAGCGGAAGGGAACGATGCGCTTTTTAGCCTGACCAGCGGCACATACAACACCGCCATCGGCGATAGTGCGCTCAATAAAAATTTTGGCGGCCACAACAACACGGCCTGCGGCTAACACGCTCAAAAGTAACACAACCGGGAACAACAACACGGCCATCGGTTTGCGTGCGCTGGCGCAAAACACTAACGGCGGCGGAAATACGGCCAACGGGAATTCGGCGCTGGACGCGAACACCACCGGCGTTAACAATACTGCCACTGGACTGGAGGCGCTCTTTTTGAACACAACCGGCGTCGACGACACAGCCGTTGGTTGTCAGGCGCTCTCTTCCAGCCACGGCTCGAATAATGTCGCCGTGGGCCGATCTGCCGGAAAGAATCTCACTACCGGCAGTAACAATATCGACATCGGCAATTTGGGAGAAGCGGGCGAATCCAACACCATTCGAATTGGGTCGGCACAAACGAGAACCTTTATTCAGGGTGTTAGCGGTGCGGTAGTGACTGGAGCCGCGGTCGTCGTCGACGCCGCCGGTCAACTAGGCACGGCACCCTCCTCGTCCCGGTTCAAGAACGAGATTAGACCGATGAACACATCAAGCGAAGCCATCTTGGCGCTTAAGCCGGTAACCTTCCACTACAAGAGCGACCAGACTCACCGCAATTCGGTTTGATTGCCGAAGAAGTTGCAAAGGTGAATCCTGCACTGGTGGTACCCGATAAGGAAGGAAAACCATATACCGTTCGTTATGACGCGGTGAATGCGATGTTGCTCAACGAGTTCCTGAAAGAGCATCGCAAGGTTCAAGAATTGGAAGCGAATGCTGGACGCCAGCAAAAGCAAATTGAAGCGCTTGCCGCGAGTCTACAAGAAATGAGCGCGCACATTGAGGTGAGCAGGCCTGCAAAAAGTCATATGCGGCCCTGTTCGCAAACGATTTCAGGTCCCCAGGTTGTAACGCGAGCCCCGGCTGATTCCGGTGATTGAGCGAACGCCGAGCCGACGACAAACACTGTTCAGCGGTTAACGCCCGCTTCGTTGCAAATAGTGTGCTCCGGCCGTTGTCTCACAACTGACGACTGGGGCGAGAATGTGGCGTGGGACGAGGCCTGGGAGTCACTCTGGGTGCAGGAGTAGCTGACGGAGTGGGGGTAGGCGTAGCTGTGGGACTTGGAGTAGGTGTGGGCGTAGGCGTAGCTGTAGGGCTCGGAGTAGGTGTAGCTGTTGAAACGAGTGCCCAGGTATCGTTGAAAAGTCCGTTGTTATTCTGACCGCCGAACAGAACCACGCGATCTAAGGCCGTGTCGTAAGCCATGCCAGCGCCTTCGCGGGCGGGCGGCGATTGCGCAGTAGACAAGTGTGTCCATGTGGCGCCAACCTGATCCCATAACCACGTCGTGTTCTGGTCTTCACCACCGCTTCCACCTCCAAAAAGAACCACTCCTTGCAGCCCCGGATCGAAAGCGGCAGAAGCGCCATACACCAGGGGAGGTTGCACAGCCGGAGATTGCTGAGTCCATGTCGTGCCATCATAGGTCCAGGTGTTATTCGGGTTAACATCAGCAAGACCGCCAAACATAACAACCTGTCCCGTGGACGTATTGGTTGCAACGGCCGCTGAAGCGCGAGCAAACGGAACAGTCGATGGAAATAACTGCGTCCAATCGGAGCCGGTCCACTGCCACATGGTAAGCTGGTAAAATTGGCCGTCGAACCCGCCAAACAGATCGGCCCTGCGCATCGCCGCGACGGGAAAGCGCATCG
>JBKPLX010000105.1:0-4637 GCA_046731855.1 Verrucomicrobiota bacterium
GATCTTGTACGATCGCTCGGGGCCGATCACGTCATCGATTACACCAAAGAGGATTTCACCAAAAGCGATCAACGCTACGACGTCATCATCGACAACGTGGCGAGCCGCACATTGTCGGAATGCCGACACGTCCTGACTCCAAACGGCAAATACGTTTTGATCGGCGGCGGATCAGGGGCAAAAGACTGGCAGGGGCTGTTCGGGCCCATGACTCGTGCGTTCAAAATCATGGTGACAAAACGGTTCGTCAGCCAGGAGATGGGCATGATGCTCACCGACCCGAAGCAAAAGGACCTGACTGATCTGGCTGATCTCATGCAGTCCGGTAAGGTAAAGCCCGTCATCGATAGGACTTACAAGTTGAGCGATGTCCCTGAGGCTATCAAATATGTGGAGCAAGGTCACGCTCGAGGAAAAGTAGTGATAGCAGTCGACTAACGAGGAAAGCAAACAACAGCTTCGATGTGTAGCCGCCTCGCTGTGCCGAGGCGCCTTGGCGGTGTTGCCCACTGGACACGGCGACACAGCGCCGTGGCTACAACGATAGTCGTACGTTCGCGATTCGGGACTGCATCAGTCGTTATCCGGGTTCGGCTCACCCTCTCTTGAGGGCTCCGACTGATCTTGTGCCAGTGCGTGAATGATTTGCCGTCCAATCCCGGTGGCGTGCTGCTTGCCGCGATTGACGAGAATAACAACGCCAAGCTTCCGCTGCGGAGCGAACCCTATATAGGTCGAGGTGTTTTGCAGCCCACCATTTTTGTCGATGATGGTGAAATTCCCGGCGCTGACGTTCTGCCAGGCGAGACCTATCTTCAAGCGCGCGTTGACCGTGAACACGGGCTGCTGAGCTAGCGTCATTGCGTCTTCGATCGGGCGATGATCGGAAAGCTCGCCGAGATTAGCAGCCAGGAATGTAGCCATGTCACGCGATGACGAATAAATTTGGCCGGCGCCTGGCCACTCGAAGGTCCCCCCTTCCATACCCGGTCTGCCGGCTGGTCTACCTGATGGGTTGTAGCCCTGCACGGCTCGGCCAAGCAAATCGCGCGGCAAAGGAAGGTCGGTCGAGGTCATCCCCAGCGGGTCGGTCAGCCGCTGGTGCATCAACGCAGCGAACCGCGTGTTAAACCGGCGTTCGAGGGCCACTCGAAGCAGGACCATTGCAGCATTGGAATAAAGGTATTGTTGCCCAAGTTCATGGTTCGGGCCCGCCTTCCACGAATTGAGGAATCGAACAAAATCTGGCCAGGTATATCTGCCCTTGTGCCACGTTTCGTATTGCTGCGGCACACGCGGTAACCCGGAAGTATGACTGGCCAGCTGGCCCAGAGTTATCCTGCGGATGTCACCGCCGCGTTGCAACTCGGTGACGTACTTGGCAACCGGATCGTCAAGACTGAGCTGATTTTGTTTAACGGCTTGCGCTAGCAATGTCGTCGCAAACACCTTACCGACGGATCCGAGATTAAAGATCGAGTCGGCTGTGACCGGCCGATTCTGCGCATTGTCAGCCATGCCGTAGTTATAGAACGACGTCTTACCATCGGTCCGGACCGCGACGGCGACTCCTCCTCCCTCACCGTTCTTAGGTAATATGGGCTGAATCTTTTGCTGAACGATCTGTTCAATGTTGACCTGGGCGCGCGTTGGAGAAACTGTTATCAGCGCACAAATCACGACAGTAGCGAGGAAGCCTGTTCGAATCATGCGCGGGACTGTGAGCCGCTTAAACAGTTTATGCGAGTAATTTCGGCTTGCCGTGCTTCGGAGTCGCCGGTAAAAAAGAAGCTATGCTTTCGTTTTATCCAGTGCCCTCCTGAAGAAAAGCCTAAATAGGCAAAGCTGTGTTTCGTCGAATTGTAGTTAGTGGGACAGGTGGCCGAAGGAGCGTTGTGAACCAGAAGGAAGCGCTCGCATTTGTTGAACGTCACGGAATCGTTCTCCAAGCCGCCCGGGGACCTGTTCCAAATCTCGCAGAGGCGATTGCCGGTGGTCCCATCCGAGGCAGCTGGTGGGGCCATCCAAAAGGGAAAGAGATTTTTCGCGCTGCCAATGCGATTTGCGAGAGTCCCAACGTCCTCGTTTGTAAGCTGATTGGAGGCAAAATTACCTACGTGCATCGCCGTCTCTGGCCAGCATTTATCAAGCTCGCCTCACGATTCCGCGAGGAACAGCTCGCAAAAGTATGGAACGAGCACACTGCCAGCGGAGCACACCAGTCAAAACGAGAGCGTTTTCCAACGTGGGTACCGCCTGAGGTCGTAAAGGAGGCCAAGGCATTGTCTATTGCCGAGGCGGAGAGCATTCTCTCGCAGTGGCTAGAGTTGGCGAGGAGCGCAAGTGCAAGATGCGCAAAGCCTCGCCTAACCAATCGATGAAGCCAACTCCGAAAGCTCTCGCGAGCAGACTGGCCCCATTACCGTTCTGTACCGAAAATCAACCCTGCACAATATGTCTATAAAACCAATTCCTGATGGATTCCACGCTATTACTCCATACCTATTCACCCAAGGCGCTGCTCGGTTAATTGAGTTCATCTCCGCAGCATTCGACGGCGAGCTCAGGTTCCGCGAAACCCGGCCAGATGGCGCAATCATGCATGCGACAATGCAAGTCGCAGATTCGATGCTCATGTTGGCAGACGCCACCCCACCGTTCGGACCGATGCCTGCCTCAATCTATCTCTATGTGCACGACTCCGACGCCGTTTATCATTCAGCGCTTAACGCAGGCGGAGTTTCGGTTTTTCCCATTATGACGTTGCCTTCGGGTGAACGGTATGGCGGCGTCAAAGACCCGTGCGGCAATATTTGGTGGGTGGCCACCCACGTCGAAGATGTGCCACCTGACGAGCAGCAACGGCGCTGGAAAGAATTCAAAATGCCGTCGATGAACAGCGACCCGAGCAAGGCCTAAGCAAGCGATGGAGCTGACCGCAAGCCGCCGTACTATCCAGCTCTTGCTGACTTCAACCCGTCCATCCGCAGCCACGCGCGCTGTCGCTCGCGGCAGCTCATCTTGGTCTCGTTAGGTGTTGCTACGCGGCTCGTGTGAGTGAAAGCTATCTCGCCATCGTGAGTTCGATCATCTATCGCCAGATTTACCTTTCGGAGACCGCTGCCGTGTCCTCTCTTGCCCGCGAGGTGTTCGACAAGTTTGTCGCACCGCATTACCAGACCGAGGGCGTTGCGGAGTTTCACCGCTACTCTTCTACCGAGGCCCTTTCGCAGCGTCACGAGTCAGGTCACGTTACCTTAGTTGCCGAGCACTCAGGCGAGTTGGTCGGCATGCTTCATTTGCGGGAGTCTTGCCACGTCGCCATGCTCTTTGTTTGGTCTTCCCGCCAGCGCAACGGCATCGGTCGTGGGCTGCTCGCTGCTGCGGGTGCTCTAGCTGGCGATACGGATTGCGAGTTCACTGTCAGTTCTTCACCGAATGCCGTTTCTGCCTACGAGCGTTTGGGTTTTCGTATCACTGGGTCGGAGCAGTGCGTTCACGGCATTCGCTTTGTGCCCATGCAACGTCTCTCGCACGATGACCGCAACGCCTAACCAAGCGCTGGAGCGAACCGCCGCCCGGCGCGTGTTCACATCTCAGATGATTAAAACAGTTTCAGTCACAGCCACGCTCGGCTTCGGCGGCGGTCGCTCATCTTGCTCTCGTTAGATGGCTAAAAGAAAGGACCTCAGCATGTTCAAATTCACCCTTGCTTCCGCCCTCGTTGTGATCGCCACCAGCATGTCAGCGCAGCCGGGTAGCACCGACGCTGGCAGTGATGAACTGGCTCACATCCGATCCGAGTACGCAGATGTTCTTGCCCTTCAGGGAACCGCCAAGGCCGAGCTGCTCGCAATCGCTTGCGTACTCCGAGCGAAGCCCGAAATGGCCATCGATAAGACAACTGCCGCGGGCGAGTACTGTTTCAAGAGCAGTCAGGGCACCATGGTTCACTACGCGTCGCAGCCCGAGGCCACAGCGGAAGACGTGGTGTACGAATTCGACGCTACGCAGCTTCTTGCAGCCGGGCTTGAACCCCAGCGCGTGCCAAAGCTTCCAGCTCTGGGCAACATGGAATCCGGTAAATGGTATTTCCTCCCGAGCGGGGTCAGCGACCCTCACCACCAGCATGTCTTCGCTACGCCAACGATCGCTATTGCTGTCAACGTTAAGTAGCGTGCGGCCTAACCAATCGATGAAGCCAACTCCGAAAGCTTTCGCGAGCAGGCTGGCCCCATGGCGGAGCAACTTCAGTGAGCTTGCCACGACACCCTGGATTTCATCCAGGTGCCCGGCTACCCTAGTGCGATTGAAACTCGTTCGTTGCCCACACTCACTCGCGTCTACCTTCGCCGTTTTACCTTCTATGTCGCCTCGCCCGCCGCTCCATTCGCTGCGCTCACGCACTCCCGCCGTATTGTTGTTCAACGCTTGCAGTGGCTTATGATGCTTTCTTCCCGAGAAAACACCCTTCGGGCTTCCCGTCCATGTCGCACCGCTTCCCATTAATCGCAGCCTAAAGGGAGGCTGGGGAGCTGAATTCCAGGATTGACCACAGGGCAGCGAGGCGCGTAGGCTTAAATTCCGGTGGGGGCGCGTCAGTTTTTAGTTTCATTGGCGCGTCTCCGCTGTAAATG
>JBKPLX010000106.1:0-7145 GCA_046731855.1 Verrucomicrobiota bacterium
GCGCGAAGAACAACAGCTCGCCGCTTACAAAAATCAGCAGAAAGAAATCGCGTCGCTGCAATTGTTTGCCGATCGATTTCGCGCCAAGGCCAGCAAAGCATCGCAAGCACAGAGCAAGCTGAAACAGATCGATCGCATGAAAAAAATCGCGGCCCCGGTCGCACGCGGAAAGACGATCAAGTTCCATTTTCCGCAACCGGTGCGCAGCGGCCTGCGCGTGATCACGCTTAAAGATGTCGATCATGCCTATGGCGACGTCGTTGTTTATCGCGGACTGCAATTTCATGCGGAGCGCGGTCAACGCACCGTCCTGGTCGGCCCGAATGGCGCGGGGAAATCGACGCTTCTCAAGTTGCTCGCCGGGGTGTTGCCCGTGCAGCATGGCGTGCGCGAACTCGGACATAATGTGCGCACAGGTTATTTCTCGCAGAACCGAATCGACGTGCTCAACGCGAGCCATACCGTTCTCGACAGCGCACGCGATATGCCCAATCCCGTGTCCGAACAAATCGCGCGTACTGTGCTCGGTTCGTTTTTGTTTCGCGGCGACGATGTTTTCAAGACCGTCGCGGTTTTGAGCGGTGGCGAAAAGTCGCGACTGGCGCTTGTCAGGCTGTTACTCGATCCACCGAATCTTCTACTCATGGACGAGCCGACGACACATCTCGATGTCGGCTCGATCGATGCACTCATCGGCGCGCTCAAGCAATATCACGGGACGCTTATCTTTATTAGTCACGACGTTCATTTTATCCGCGCCATCGCCACAAGCGTTCTGCACGTAACCGCAGGTGCGAACTGCACGGGTGGTAAACTGACGTTCTATCCCGGCGATTACGATTACTATCTGGACAAATCAAAAGCCACCTCGGCGCGGATCGCACTGACCGCGGACCGCGATACGCCGGAGGTCAACGGTTTCGCCGCGGCAAAGGTAAGAAAGCAAACCGGCTCTGGTTCAAGAAAACAAAAGGAACAGAAGCGCTTGGAAGCGGAAGCGCGCAATGCGATTGCCAAAGCGAGGCGCGAAAAAGAAAAGCGCGTTCACGAGCTCGAGATAAAAATCGCCGCGTTGGAAGCACAACAGAAAGAACTAGTCGCGGCGCTGGAAGATCCGGGGGCTTACCAACCGGGTGGCCGCGCCATTGCGATCAATCGCGATCTCTCCGCTTTGTCCCACGATCTTGCGCGTCTTACAACAGAATGGGAAACGGTCACTACCACAGTGAGCGCGCCCTAACCGGGAAAATTGAGACTCGATCTGTCTTCGTGGCACTTCCACTTTCGCTAAAGCTTTGGCGTAACGAGTCCGTGCGACGCGTGATCGAGTGTTGAAGTCGCGCAGGAATCGCGAAACTGTCATTGTCGCGCGTTGCATCTGTAAATGTTTTCCTGGTTCGTGCATTCACCGAGGAACTTTACGGATTATTCAAAACCGCTTGGGGTGCAGGTCCGCCACGGCAGATTCGTCCTTCGGCGAACTTGTTCAGTTCAAGTCCGCCCGCCGTACGGCGGGACGGACTCGCTGCGGCGAGCTGTGCGCTCACTCTTTGGATTTGCGCCGCCTGTTCTTTGAGCTGTGCCGTGAGAACCTCCATCGCCTTCTGTTGCTGAGCGACCGTTGACTTCAATTCAATCCTGGCGGCTTCCTGCTTTGTCGCGTCAGATTTTAGCTGCGCAATTGTCTCCTGTTGATCTTCAACCTTCTTGCGTTCCTTAAGGAACTCATTGAGCAACATCGCGTTCACCTGATCGTAACGTACGCTGTAGGGTTTTCCTTCTTTGTCGCGCACAACCAAATCAGGATTTACTTTGGCAACGTCCTCCGCCAGCAGACCAAATTGCGCTGTCCCTGTCGGATCAAAATCCTTTTTGTATCGAAACATCACTGGTTGAAGTGCCAGGATAGCTTCACTAGCTTTGTCTATCGGCTTAATGCCTTCCTTAAACCGGCTGGACGACATCATCGTCCCCAGCTTGCCATCCGAATTTACGAAGACTGCCAGCCCTGAAGGAGACGATTGATTGAAAATGTTGTCGATATAGCAGCTGTGGCTCACGTCCGCGCCCGCGGTCCCGATGCAAATAACGTCATCAGCCGTGGTGACGCCGCTGCCGGCATTAATACCCAGGGCGATGTTGAAACTGCCTGTTGTATTGTTACCAAGAGTCTGACAACCGTCGGCCGTGTTGTTGTCGCCCATTGTGTTGTTACCAAGCGCCCCAACACCGGTGGCCGTGTTCCTGGACCCGCTTAAATTGTCATAGAGCGCCCGTTGACCATTGGCCGTGTTGTTGTTTCCGGTTGCGTTGCTGTGAAGCGCCGCAATACCGGTGGCCGTGTTCCAAGAGCCCCTGTTGAAAAAGAGCGTCGCGTAACCGGTGGCGGTGTTCTCGGAGCCGGTCACGTTGGTAAAGAGCGCGAGCGCTCCGTTGGCCGTGTTCCGATCGCCGTTTGTATTGGCCTTGAGCGCCGAAAAACCGTTGGCCGTATTGGAGGTGCCGTTCGTGAGGCTGAAGAGGGCATCCTGACCCTCGGCGGTGTTTTTGTTGGGATACCCCCCATCTGGCGGCGGGGTAACGCCGAAAGCTTTCGGCGCAAAACCTGTAAAGCAGGCGAGTGAAATTCCGACAACTGCAAGATGGCTTGCGAGACATGTTTTGATGATTGTTTTCATAGATGTTTTCGTTTTGGTTCTGCTGATGTTCAAAGGTTCCTGTTAAGAAACGGGTCGCGTCGATTTACGCGCGGCGAGCTTGACTTTCAAGTTCAAGAAAGGCCGTCAGCTTTCGGCACGGAATACGAAGTGTATTTCCACCGGGTCACAGGGTTGCCAAAGAGAAATAGAAGACCGATCAAGGGAGAAGTTAAGTCGACAGGGCTGCCGCTACAGTGGTAATTCGTGTTCATTCGTGTGAATTCATGGTTAGAGTGCATTAAACGGATTTCATGGACTACCCTGGTGGATGTGTTTGCGGCGGGACACGGTACGTGTTGAAGAGTCGGCCGTTGGCCGTGGTCGACTGTCATTGTATTGATTGCCAGAAATGCGCCGGTGCGCCCTATGTGACATGGGGAACAATGCCGCGCCAGGATTTGGTCGTGACAAAGGGTGAACCGCGCAAGATTCCGTACGCAAGTCGGATTCGTTCCTTTGCCGCATGTTGCGGCACGCATTTGTTTTTCGAAGACAGCGAAGACTCGGAAACTATCGATGTCACGATTGCCTCGCTTGACGATCCGGCACCGTTTGCGCCGCAGAAAGCGATTTTCCTCGAAGATAAATTGCCGTGGGTTCTAATTGACGAATCAGTCCCCTCGTTTCAGACAGTTCCGAATAAGAAGCCTAACGACTGATTTACAGCAAGGATTTTTCTTCATTCGTGTTGTTTCGGCTGGCCAAGGCGCTCGCTGCTGGCGGCGCATCTGCTTAAGCTTGCCAAGCAGGGCGTTGTTCTCGTCTTCCAGGTTCTTGCCAGCTTGTTGGCGGGCGGCCTGCGTCTCCTGCTTGTAGCTGTCAGTGAGGTGCGGCTCGACCAGTCGCTCCCGTCATTCGCGAAATCGAAGGCGGCGTAAGCAACAGTCTATCGATAACCACGAATAACACGAGTTATTTAGACGTCCGGAAGTAAGCGCAAAGTTTCTCGTACAGGGCAAGCTGAATACGACGATCGTCCTCGTTAACCTCGTTGGCCTTGAGTTGCTCGGGAGACATGTGGCTAAGGGCATCGTGGAGTGCCTCAACACGCTGCAGCAACTCCTCGCGGCTGCCCTGAAGGAGATAACCAGCTGGTATGGTGCTTGCGAAGGAGTTTGTGAAAACGACGATCTTGACGCCAGACAGTAGTTGATACTGCGGACCACCCTCTAGCATCGGCGTTTTGTCATCATAGCTTGAATATTCGACAGTTGCCTCGTCAGGGTTCGCGCCAGGACTTTGCATCACAGCTAAAACGTCAACAAGCGCCCGCACTTTGATGTCGAACTTCGTTCGCTTGAGGAGATCCACTTTCCTAACGGAGCCAATGTAGACGACTGCCGCCTTTCTCCGGACAGCTTCGATAAAGTTGCGCATATTGGCGGCCGTCACTTGGCTCGTATCAGTCGAGATGACAACGAATACCGAAACTAGTGCTAATGGATGCGAGCCTCTTTCTATCCATGTAATCTACCGACGTTCTAATTAGAGGTGTGACGTGTCGCGAGAAAATCACCGCGAGCTGTTGTAACAATGCAACTTCAATCCGGGCCAAGATCACCAGATTGCAGTTGCGCACTGGCCGTGTTCTATCGACGCTCGCGATGGTGAAGGAAGTAGCCGAGCCCGAAGTTCTCCCTGCGACGGGCGTTGCTCCCGATCCCCGGGCGCCTATCCCGAAACAGATCCGCTACATCATCGGCAACGAGGGATGCGAGCGCTTCAGTTTCTACGGGATGCGGAATATTTTGACGGTTTTCCTCGTCTCGTCGCTGCTTCTTTATCTGCCCGAGGCAGAGCGCGCCCGGGGCGCGAAAGACATTTTTCACACATTCGTGATCGGCGTTTACTTTTTCCCCCTGTTGGGCGGTTGGCTGGCCGACCGTTTTTTCGGCAAATACAACGTCGTTTTGTGGCTGAGCCTGCTCTATTGCGCCGGTCAGGCGTGCCTGGCGATGTTTGTCACGAACCGCACGGGTTTTTATTTCGGGCTTGGGTTGATCGCACTCGGCTCGGGTGGGATCAAACCATGCGTGGCCGCATTTGTCGGCGACCAGTTCGACCAGACGAACAAGCATCGCGCAAAGGTGGTGTTCGACGCTTTTTACTGGATTATCAACTTCGGCTCATTCTTTGCCTCGCTTTCCATGCCGCTCTTCTTGCGGCATCTCGGGCCTGAGTTCGCGTTCGGGATTCCGGGTGTGCTCATGTTCGTCTCTACCGCGATCTTCTGGCTCGGCCGCAAACAATATGTAATGGTGCCGCCGTCGCCGTCGAATCCTCATTCGTTCTTGCGTGTTTCGCGTAGCGCGATTATTTCCGGCCGGCGCGGCCAGGTGTTCGCAGTGGTCGCCATCGCAACCGCGATGGGATCTTTCCTGCTGATGCCGAAGGTCGGATTCGTGATCGCCGCCTGCCTCGCGCTCGTGGCGCTGATTGCCTTCGGCGGTCTCGGCGTCTGGTTCCAGCTCGACAGCGTGTGCGACAAACATCCCGCGGAAGCGATCGCGGGCGTACGTTCGGTTTTGCGGGTGCTGGTGCTTTTTGCACTCGTCACGCCGTTCTGGTCGTTGTTCGACCAGAAAGCGTCGACCTGGGTGTTGCAGGCGAATGCGATGGCGAAGCCGAGTTGGTTTCAACCCGCGCAAATGCAAGCATTGAATCCGGCGCTCGTGATGCTCCTCATTCCGTTGAACAACATCGTGCTTTACCCCGCGCTCAGGCGTTTTGGATACGAGGCGACGGCGTTACGGAGAATGACTGCGGGCATCGCGTTTGCCGGTATCTCCTGGATCGTAGTCGGCACGATGCAACTGGCGCTCGACGGCGGCAACGCGTTCACGATTACATGGCAAGTGTTGCCTTATGTCTTCCTCACGTTTGGCGAAGTACTAGTCGCTGCCACCGGACTTGAATTCGCCTACAGCCAGGCGCCGCTTTCGATGAAAGGGGCCATCATGGCGTTCTGGAATTTGTCGGTGACAATCGGCAATCTTTGGGTGCTGGTGTCGAACGCTGGCGTGCAAAACCCCTCGGTCACGAAGTTCATCGCCTCGACTGGTTTCGGCGTGACGGCGTTTCAAATGTTTTTCTTCGCCGTGTTCGCCTTCGTTGCCGCTCTCGCGTTTGGCTTTGTCGCCCGCAATTATCCCGTCGTCGATCATTACCGCAAACTTGCGCATTCGTAGAAAGCAGAATGCCGTTTAATCTTCAACCACATCTAAAAGGCGAACTGGTCGAGCTTCGCCCACTCAAATCTGAGGATTGGGACCATCTTTTTTCCGTGGCATCTGATCCGTTTATATGGCAGCAACACCCAGAGAGCGATCGTTACAAAGAAGACGTCTTCAGAATTTTTTTCAAAGACGCGCTGGAATCGCCCGGGGCATTCGTCGTGATCGATGCGCAGACGCGGGAGATTATCGGATCGACTCGCTTCCATGGCTATGATCCGAAAAAATCGGAGATAGAAATTGGATGGACGTTTCTGGCGCGAAAATATTGGGGCGGGCGTTACAACCGGGAGATGAAAGAATTGATGGTCGCGCACGCGTTCAAGTTTGTTGAGAACGTTGTGTTTTTTGTCGGCGAAAATAACATTCGTTCGCAGAGGGCCACGGAAAAAGTTGGTGCGATCAAAAGCGGAACGGCGAAAAAGATCTATGGGAACCGTCCGGCGTCCGTGAACATACGGTACGTGATCAGGAAATCCGTAACCGTGGATCGACGGGAATAGACACAAATTTTAGGCAAGATTTTGGGTCCCGCAGATTCGTGTTAATCCGTGATCAAATTTTTGGTTGACGGATTGGACTAATCCCTTATCTTGTGAATCCCGCGAAAGCGGACCGACCCCTGCGTGGGGCTGGTGTTCTTCTCCTGGCTTAAGGATAAGCCGATCGTGGTCAGATTAATTGGCGAGGGTCGAGTTTTGCTTTGTACCGGAGGAGAGGAGTGGATCTTTGAGAGTGTGGTCACGGATTTGCTGCCAACACAAGGCTATGGCAGCCAGGTGTTTATGGGCAAATTCGGGATGGAAAAGCCAAGTCAGCAAACATTGAATTGTGCGTTATCTGTCGATCTTTTTTGAAATTAAAGATTCAGATCGGACAAACCCTGAATAGGTGAGGCCGCGGCCAACGGCAGCGGCTACAACTTTCAGGAATGAAAGTCAGATCCCAAACTTTCGGTTCCTCACGGGAACCGAGTCGTTTTTAACGGAGAGTTTGATTCTGGCTCAGAACGAACGCTGGCGGCGTGGATAAGACATGCAAGTCGAGCGAGATTTTTTCGTGTAGCAATACAGGGAAAAGTCTAGCGGCGAACGGGTGCTTAACACGTGGGCAACCTGCCAAGAAGTGGGGGATAGCTCGCCGAAAGGCGAATTAATACCGCATGTGATCAGAGTGGACATCCATTCAAAATCAAAGTCGGGGCAACCTGACG
>JBKPLX010000107.1:0-10070 GCA_046731855.1 Verrucomicrobiota bacterium
GCTCGATCGTGAATGGCGCGCGTGTTGTCGGTCCATCGGTCGCTGGTTTACTGATTGGGTGGGTTGGCGTCGCAATGTGTTTTTTCCTAAACGGTCTGACGTTTGTTGCGGTGATTGCCGGTTTGCTGATGATGCGCCTACCCCCGTTTCAACGGCTGACGCACGTCGTTTCTGCCACTGAACACGCCTGGAACGGCATCGTATATTCACTGAGACATCAGCGAGTACGGACGATCCTGCTGCTCTTCCTCGCGGTGGGTGTCTTCGGATGGTCATATGGCGTGCTAATGCCAGCTTTCGCACGCGACGTGCTCGGTCGCGGTGCGAACGGTTACGGCATCCTGATGTCAGCGAGTGGGACCGGAGCGCTCATCGGCGCCCTGGTTGTGGCGACCTATGGACACCTGTTTACGCCGCGAAGACTGGCGCTCGGTGGCGTCTGGATATTTTCGATTGCACTATTCGCCCTTTCGTTGAGCCGAAATTTCTACAGTTCCCTCGCCTTTCTTCTTGTTGCCGGATTTGGAATGCTCCTGTTTTTCTCCACGTCGAACACAGTGCTACAAACCATTGTGCCGGATGAAATGCGCGGCCGTGTCATGGGTGTGTGGTCGCTTGTTTTCGGCGCCATGATTCCACTGGGCAGTCTCGAAGCCGGCGCGGCTGCGCATTGGGTTGGTACATCGTTCGCGCTCGCGTTCGGGGCGATTATTTGCGCAGGCTCCGCGCTGGTCACGCTGCTTGTAATTCGGCGGCGCGAGGCGGGGAACTCGAGATAATTTCGAGCGAGTTGCCTGGGTTCGCCGGGCGATCACTGCGATCAACGGCCTCTTGCGCCCTAAAGCGCAGCGATAAGCCGATTCGGAATCATCGCTGCCGTCGTCCGCTCGAGAAGGAGACCGGGCGTGACCTCGACCGGCTCGGCCTCCGGCAGGAACCATGTGGATTCCATAACGCGGCGATAGTGCTTCGACATAAGGCGGAAGCAGATCTCGCCCTTGTCGCCTGGCGCGTAGTCGTGCGCCGTGAAGATCATATCCTCACTTCCGATCTTGTTGAGGAGTGCTATGGCGTCGAGCGATATAATGGCGTCGGCGAATACCATGTCAACGATGGCACCCTCGCGCTGGAGCACGCGCAGCGCATGGCTGTCAGTCATGTTGAGAAAGCGGATGCCGGGCGGCAGGCAGCCGTAGTCATTGGGGTCGCACGTCGTAACGTGACCGCCAGCCATGGTCATGGCGACGGCGGAGGTCCCAACATAGGTGCCGATCTCGAAGATAGAGCGGCGGGCGAAGGCTTTGACGAGAAGATAAAGAAAACCGCAATCCGGGTTTCCGGTCGAGCCGCCGGCGAGTCCGTGCCGAGCACGCGACGTGACGTTGTGATAGCGGATGGCGGTCAATTTCTCGTCCAGCCCATGACCGTGGCGCTCGTAGAGGCGGGTGACAAATTCTCTGGTTTGCATGGACGCCTTAGCGTAGCGGATTACGCGATCACAGGCTCCCCGATTACCGGTTTATGATGTGGAGCGCGCGTTTCTCCACATTTAGCGCGGCTTCTCTGACTGCTTCGCTCAGGGTCGGATGAGAATGAGTGGTGCGGCCGATGTCCTCGGAGCTGCCGCCGAATTCAATTACCGAAACGGCCTCCGCGATCAGTTCCGAAGCGGCATGATGCAAAATGTGCGCGCCTAGAACGCGATCGGTTTTGGCCTCGGCAACAAACTTCACCATCCCTTCCATGTCGTCGGCGGTAAGCGCGCGGCTGTTGGCACGGAATGGAAATTTGCCAATATGCACATCGATTCCTTTTTCCTTTGCTTGATCTTCAGTCAGACCAACGCCGGCAAGTTCGGGATTGGTGTAGATGATATTGGCGATCGCGTCGTAGTTCACATGGCCGGCCTTGCCCGCAATGATTTCGATGCAAGCCATCCCTTCGTCCTCGGCTTTGTGTGCCAGCATCGGCCCGGCAATCACATCACCAATGGCGTAAATGCCTTCGACGTTGGTGCGGAAATGTTCGTCCACTTTAATGCGCTTCTTTTCGTCAAACTCCATACCGACTTTTTCCGCGCCCAAGCCGTCCGAGAACGGGCGACGTCCGACTGATACCAGCACCTTGTCGGCTTCGAATTTTAGCTCTTCCTTGTCTTTAGTCGCAATTACGGTCGCGCGACCATTGTCGACTTTCACAGCGCTGACCTTTGCTTCCAGGTGGAAAGTCATTCCTTGAGCGGTGAGTAAACGCTGAAGCAGATTCGAGAGCTCAAGATCAAAACCGATTGCGATGCGCGGAAGAAATTCCAATATCGTCACTTCAGAACCGAGCCGGTTCCAAACGGAGCCCAGCTCCAGGCCGACCGCGCCCGCGCCGACCACGATGAGCTTTTTTGGAGCTTCGCTGAACGTAAGCGCTTCGGTGCTGCTCACGATTGTTTTACCGTCGAATTTCGCGAATGGCAGTTCCGCCGGCGCGCTGCCGGTGGCGATTACAATATTCTTTGTCTCAATTTCCTGCGTCTCACCGCTGGAGGATTTAATGGAAACTTTTCCAGGGGCGGTGATTGTGCCCGTGCCTTCCAAGACCGTGACCTTGTTAGTTTTCATGAGCGAGCGCACACCGCCGTTGAAAGTCTTCACAACCCTGTCTTTGCGCTGCTGCATCTTCGCCAGATCAACGTGCGCGCCGTCGATCACGATCCCGTGCTTGGCGGCCTCCTTTTTGACGAACATATAATGGTCGCTCGAAGTCAGGAGCGCTTTACTCGGGATGCAGCCGACGTTGAGGCAAGTGCCACCGAGGTCCTTGTCTTTTTCAACAAGCGCAGTCTTCAAACCGAGTTGGCCGGAGCGGATCGCAGCGATGTAACCGCCGGGTCCAGAGCCAATGATAACGACATCAAATTTTTCCATATGTTAGTTTCTCATGCCGCCTGAAGTGGGGCAATCATCCAGACTAAGCGGCGGAGCACCGCTGCACCGCTTTTATTCTAAAAATCGAGTGGCAGCTTTTTCGGATCTTCGATGCAGTCCTTCACCTTGATAAGAAAGGTGACGGCTTCTTTTCCGTCGATTGCGCGGTGGTCGTAACTGAGGGCGAGATACATCATGGGGCGAATTTCCAGTTTGCCATCTACGGCAACTGGTCGCGGCATGATTTTGTGCATGCCAAGGATTCCGCTTTGTGGCGGATTTAGAATCGGTGTGGCAAACAGCGACCCATACACGCCGCCATTTGTGATGGTAAACGTGCCGCCCTGCAAATCTTCGATTTTTAGTTTTCCGTCGCGCGCTCTGCCGGCGTAATCAGCGATGTTGCGCTCCAAACCGGCAAAGCTTTTCTTGTCCGCGTCGCGCACGACTGGAACCACGAGTCCGCGCTCCGTGCCGACCGCTACGCCGATATCGTAGAAATTGTTTTGTATGAAATCGTCGTCCTCGATGTGGCCATTGACCACCGGCACGGCTTTAAGCGCTTCCACGCACGCTTTAACAAAGAACGACATCAAACCCAGTTTGACGCCGTTCTTTTTCGTGAACTCGTCTTGTTTGTTCCGGCGCAATTCCTGCACGGCGCTCATGTCGCATTCGTTGAAAGTCGTCAGGATCGCTGCTGTGTGCTGCGCCATCACAAGTTGCTGCGCGATCTTGCGGCGCAGCGGCGACATCTTTTTGCGAGTGAACCGCCCGTCATCGGATGGTTCAGCTTCGCGAACTTCAATTTTTTCTTCCGCCTTCGCAGAGGTTACGGCGGACAAGTCCGTTTTGCCGCGCTGTTGTGCCGCGGCCAGGACGTCTCCTTTTGTTAGGCGGCCTCCTTCGCCAGTGCCGCGAATTTTTTCCGGCTGAAGTTTCTCTTCTTCCACGATCCGGCGAACTGCGGGCGAAAGCGTTGTTGTAGCCGCTGCCGTTGGCTGCGGCCTGCCGCGGTCATCCGCCTTCGCCGAGGCTACGGCGGACAAGTCGTCCGCGCCTGCTGGTGCGGTCTTCTTCTCCGCTGCGGGTTCCTTTTTCTTTTCTTCTGGTTCTTTCTTTTTCGGTTTTTCTTCCTTTTTTTCCGCCGGCGTCCCTTTTGAATCGTCAATTATGGCGACTACCTCGCCGATCTTCACCTCCTGGCCCTCGGGTACCTTCGTTTCGAGTACGCCTGATTTTTCAGCAACGATTTCGGTGGAAACCTTGTCGGTCTCGAGCGTGAAGAGGGCTTCGCCTTCGTTCACGAACTCGCCAGATTTCTTGTGCCAGGCTGAAACGACACCACTGGTGATTGATTCGCCAACCGCAGGAATTTTAACTTCGATTGCCATGCGTGAAAGGAGCGTCGCGAGCTAGCAGCATTTCGTCAACACATACGGCCCATCTGTCTCATGGGTCACATCGGGACTCACTGGACATATGAGCGCAAGCTCTCAAACTGAAAACGCATCGGCCACCAAGCGGGCCTGTTCGCGTTTGTGGCGAGCCAGGGCACCGACGGCCGGGCTGGCGCTGGCTTCGCGACCCGCGTAGGCAATTTCCGTGCAGAAAATTGTGCGCAACCGCGGTTCGATGAACGTCCATGCGCCCATGTTTTCCGATTCTTCCTGGCACCAGACATACTTCGCGCTCTTTGGAAATGGCTTGAGCATTTCACGCAGCTTCTTTTCCGCGAGCGGATAAAGCTGCTCGATCCGAATGATCGCTGCATCCTCGATCTTGCGTTGGGTTCGGTAATTGAGCAGGTCGTAATAGACTTTGCCGGAGCAAAGGATGATCCGCTTTACCTTGGTGGCGGCACCGACTTCGGGCGAGCCGAGAATTTCTTCGAACCGGCCCTTGGTGAATTCCTCCGCCGGCGAGGAAGCAAACTTCGCTCGCAACAGGCTCTTTGGCGTCATAATGATCAGCGGCTTAATGAAGTCGCGTTTCATCTGGCGACGCAGCACATGAAAATACTGCGCGGCGGTGGTCAGATTGCAGACCTGGATATTGTCCTCAGCGCAAGCTTGCAGAAAACGCTCAAGTCGGGCGCTGGAGTGTTCCGGACCCTGGCCTTCGTAGCCGTGCGGAAGTAACAGCACAATCCCGCTCGGTCGCTGCCATTTCGATTCCGCTGAAACGATGAATTGATCGATTATCGTCTGCGCGCCGTTGGAGAAGTCGCCGAACTGGGCTTCCCACAAACAAAGCATCTTCGGGTAATCGAGCGAGTACCCATAATCGAACCCGAGTACGGCAGCTTCTGACAGCGGGCTATTGTAAATGCAAATGCGCGCTTGTTTTTCGGCGAGATGCATCAGCGGCACGTAAGGTTCGCCGGTCTTTGCATCGTACAGCACCGAGTGCCGTGTGCTAAAAGTCCCGCGTGAGCTATCCTGGCCCGACAATCGAATTGGAACCCCTTCAAGGAGCAGTGATCCAAACGCGAGAGCTTCGGCGTAATGCCATTCATAGGGACCGCCGTCCTCGAAGACTTTGCGCTCGTGATCGAGAACGATGCGTTTGATCTTCGGCTGAACCTCAAAACCCTCTGGAACGCGAGTGAGACCATCGACAATGGTTTTGAGCGTTTTCTCGCTGATCGCAGTCGGTTCGGATTCACTGGTGTATTCCGGTTGGAAAATCGCAGTCGATTCTCTGAATTTTGCTTTCTCGCTGGCCCTGCGTTTTTCAATAGCGTCGACTTCATCGCGCGTCATTTCGAGCCGTAGAGAGAACTCGGTTTCCAGTGAAACTGCATCGTCTTCGCTTAGCGTTCCCGCTTCGAGCAACTCGCGTTTGTAAAGCTGCGTGACTGATGGGCGCTTCTCGATTTTTGCGTAAAGATCGGGCTGGGTAAATGAAGGCTCATCGCCTTCGTTGTGGCCATAGCGACGATAGCAATACATGTCGATCACCACGTCGCGCCCGAATCGCTGGCGAAAATCGAACGCCATATCGCTAATAAACTTAACGGCCAGCGGATCGTCGCCGTACACATGAAAAATCGGCGCCTCGATCATCTTTGCGATATCGGTGGAGTACGTTGATGATCGCGCATCCCTGGGAAGTGTGGTGAATCCAATCTGGTTGTTCACGACGATGTGGATGGTGCCACCAGTGCTGTAACCCGGTAACTGCGACAGGTTGAGCGTCTCGGCCACGATCCCTTGCGCGATGAAAGCCGCGTCGCCGTGCACCAGCAATGGCAAGACTTTGCGCCTGTGCTCGGTGTCCCCGCGAATTCGCTGTCTGGCGCGGGCTTGTCCTTCGACTACTGGATCGACAGCTTCCAAGTGGCTCGGATTTGATGAGAGCCTGATCTCGACCTCTCCGCCGGCGGCAAGTTTGCGTACCGAGTGATAACCGAGATGATATTTCACGTCACCATCGCCGGCGACCAGCTCGGGAACGTAATTTTCGCTAAACTCAGTAAAGATGACCTTGAGCGATTTGCGCAGGAAATTTGCCAGAACATTGAGCCGGCCGCGATGCGCCATTCCCATGCAAATTTCCTCGACGCCTTCTTCCGGACATTTATGCAGGATCGTGTCGAGAATCACCATAAGGGACTCCGAACCCTGAAGTGAGAACCTTTTCTGCCCCACGTAACGCGTATGCAGGAAGATTTCGAAGGATTCCGACTCAAGTAGCGCCCGTAACAGCGCCACCTGCACTGCCGCGGGAGTCGAGTGTTTGTGCGGTCGCGTCTCCAATCGCTCGCGGATCCATTCGCGCACTCGCGGATCCTGGATGTGCATGAATTCCGATCCGATGGAGTCGGCGTAGATTCTCTCCAGACCGGAGACCATCTCGCGCAATGTCATGGACCGGTTGTCGAGGAAGAATTTCGACGAAACGCGAAGATCGAGATCTGCATCGCTGAAGCCGAATTCACGCAGACTCAGCAACGGATTTTTCGGCCGCGTCTCTGCCAGAGGATCGACACGCGCAATTGTATGACCAAGCGAGCAATACGCGTAAATGAGACCATCAACACGCGTCTGTAATGCCGCTTCGCGGACCTCGGCAGCCGCCGCCCCATCGCGCTGTGGCAAATTTCCAAGCTCGAACCCTTCAAAGAAGGCTGACCATCCCGAATCAACCGACGCGGGGTTTCGCTGCCAGCGGCGATAATTCTCTTCGATTAGTTCCAGATTTGCGCGAGCACCAATTGAAGTGCGCATAGCGAATCTTAATCTCGGACGATTACGCTGAGCGGCAAGTACTGTGGTGACCGGCCTGTGGCCGATTGACCAAGATGAGACGCCATCCCGGACGGCCCATAGCCCCGCGGCTGCAACGGCGCGGCAAGTTGACAGTGGAGAGGCAGCCTCGTTACTTGCGCGCATGGTTCCGACGGAGATCGTAAAATGATAGGGGGCGATCTGAAGATGAAAGCGAATCCATGCCAAAAGCTATTTGTTGCGCTACTGATTCTCGCGCAAGCACAAGCTTGTTTCGGCCAGGCCGATCCGGCTTCAGAACCGGCAGTCCTGGCGGTAGCCAAGGTCTTGCCGGCAGTGGTGAATATTAATACCGAGCGCGTGGTAAGGCGCACGGTGCGCGATCCGGTAGAGGATTTTTACGCGCAATTCTTCGGCTATAATCGCGTTCGGCCACGCGAAGTTCGCCAGACCCTGCAAAGTCTCGGATCGGGTTTCATTATCGACCCGGCAGGCTACATCGTTACCAACCAGCACGTGGTTGAGCGCGCAGCAGATTTGAAAATTCACGTGACCACAAACGACGGCAAAACGTACAGCGCTCACTACATCGCTGGCGATGACAAGACCGATCTGGCATTCATCAAGATCGACGCCGAGACAGAATTTCCTTTTATCAGCCTGGATAATATTTCGCCAAACTTGCTGGGCCAGACCGTGATCGTAGTAGGTAATGCAGTTGGATATGGTAGCTCGATCAGTCGGGGCGTGCTTAGTGCCACCAAACGCGACATTACTGTAGACGAGACTGAGTATAAGGGTCTGGTACAAACGGACGCGGCAATTAATCCAGGCAACAGCGGGGGGCCGGTGATCGATCTCTCGGGCCGGCTGGTCGGCATCAGCTCCGCAAAAATGGCGTTCACGCCGCAAGGTGTCCCCACTCAGGGAATGGGCTTCGCAATTCCGGCGGACGTGGTGCGCGATAGCGTGAACCAGTTTAAGAAAGTCGCGCAGAAACAAGCCAAACCAAAGAACCAGCCCGCGGCAGCACCCGATACGTCCGTGTCGAATGCGGAAAAGCTGTTTGGACTGCAACTACAGGATCTGAATCAGGAACTGAGCGATGCACTCGGTTACCTCCGCGGACGCGGCGTTTTGATTACTGCAGTTGAACCAGATAGCCCGGCAGATGATGCAGGTCTCCAGCGGGGGCTGGTGATTTATCGGGCGGGCAACTCCGAGACGAACTCTGTCAAACAAATCGAGGACCTGCTTCGAGGTGTGCAGAGCGGGGCAAAACTTAATTTCACGGTTGGTGCAGTCCGCCCCCGAGGACAAAACCAGCAGCTCGCCACTTTGAGCATGACGGCGCGCTAAAAAAATTGGCAACGCAATCACGGTTCGGTTGTCTCATGGAAATATTGTTCAATGATTAAGGTCGAAAATCTGACAAAACGTTACGCTGGTCAGCCTGCCATCCGGGATTTGAATTTCGAGGTTAGCCGGGGCGAAATCATGGGATTTCTAGGACCCAACGGTGCGGGCAAAACCACTACAATGCGCATTTTGGCCAGCTTCATGCCGCCCACCTCTGGTCGCGCCACCGTCGCGGGATTCGATGTTTTTGAGCAATCGCTTCAAGCACGGGCGCATCTCGGCTACATGCCGGAAAACGTGCCACTCTACAGCGACATGCGCGTAACAGAATACCTGCGTTATCGCGCGGCCCTCAAGGGAGTCCAACATCGTCGGATCACCGAGCGTGTTGGTGACGTGAAAGAACTTTGTGGTCTTAAGAGCGTTGAGAACAAGCTAATTGGGGCCCTCTCCAAGGGATATCGACAGAGGGTCGGACTCGCGGACGCTCTGCTTGCTGAACCAGACTTACTAATTCTGGATGAGCCGACTATCGGCCTCGATCCAAACCAAATTCGACAAGTGCGGGAGCTGATCAAGAACCTCGGTGAACAGCATACAATTTTACTTTCGACGCACATTTTGCCGGAGGTGGAGATGACCTGCAGCCGGGTGATCATCATTCACAAAGGACGAATCGAGGCATGCGATACGCCGGAAAATTTACTCGGAAAAATCAGGCAGGCCGGCGGCGTTGTTCTTGAAGCGAAAGTAGGAAAAGACGACGGCGCGGACGAGCTAAAGAAGATTTCAGGTGTGCGGGAAGGGATCACCGACGGGGAGGATGATTGGAAGAGATTTTCGCTGCGGGTGGAATCAGGCGTCGATGTGCGCGAAGAGGTTTTCCGCCTCGCCACGCAGCGTCACTGGTCCGTGCGCGAACTGACCCAGCGTCGAGCAACGCTCGAAGATGTGTTCGTGGAAATCACGCACTCTGACGCGGTCTGATCGACCGGAGCGATGGAGTGACGGAGTAATGGAGTGATGAATTATTACGAGACGAAGCTTCGGAATAAGAATCGCGGTTACATGAAACTGATCGTTTGGCAGAAGGCTATGCAATTGTTTGAGCTCGTCTGGAAGACCACTTTTGTCGAGGCGAACATCGATTTCAAATTACGCTCGCAACTGGCAGACGCTGCTCAGTCGATCTCAGCAAACATCTCAGAAGGATATGGTCGAAGGTCAGTCAGCGAATACCTTCAGTTTCTCTACTACGCGCTCGGATCAATGGCCGAGACGATGACGCGTGCGATTGGCTTGAAACAAACACAGCAGATTTCACACGAGCGCTTCCAAGATTTTGATGTCCTTCATTACGAAGTGGAAAATCGACTCCTGCGCTTACGCGATGACAAGGATTGGGTCGCGCGCATCGCCGAGGACCCAGAAGAGGACATCATCACTCCGTCACTCCACCACTCCATCACTCCACTCCAAAGCCATGCGTAAATTCTACACTCTCCTTTCCCGCGAAGTACGCGGCTACTTCCATTCCCCGATCGCGTACATCGTGCTCATC
>JBKPLX010000108.1:0-7149 GCA_046731855.1 Verrucomicrobiota bacterium
CACCGGACCAGAGCTAGTCTTTATTCCCGGGTGGAGCACAGGCGCGGACATTTGGCGTCATCAAATCGACACGTTCGCAAAAACGCATCGCGTCATCGCGTTCGATCCCCGTTCTGAGGGCGAATCGACCAAGACAACGAAGGGGAACACCCCAGAAACTCGTGCGCAAGATTTACATGCATTGCTGGAACGCTTGGGCGTGCGACACGCAATTCTCATAGGATGGTCGCAAGGTGTTCAGGACATCGCCGCTTATGTCGAGCGCTACGGCACCAAAGATCTCGCGGGAATTCTGCTGGTGGATGCGGCCATTTCAGATGGCGCCGATGGCATGGTCGCGCGCCCGCACGAGACCTCAGCGCAATTCAAAATGTTCGCTGTTTACCAAGCTCATCAAAAAGAATATTTGGGCGGCATGATGCGAGCAATCATCAGTAAAACGCCGAGCGACAGCGCGATCGAAGTGCTGGTCAGCACGGGGATGAAAACGCCGCCTGATATCGGCGTCGCCATGCTCATCGCCGACATGTTTGGTGTGAATCGGACGCCGGCGGTTAAGAAGTTCGATTGCCCAACGTTGATCATCGCTTCGGCTAAATCGGATGAGCTGGCTCGTCAACAGGCGACTGCGAACCAGATTCCGCACGCGCGTTTCGAAAAAGTCGATGACGCGGCGCACGCGGTTTTTCTCGATCAGCCGGAGCGCTTTGATGAGTTGCTGAAGAGATTTATAGCCAACCTGGCGACAAATACCGGGTCCCGCTAATTTTCAGCTACGAGTCCCTGACATTTTTTTAGATCGAGTTTCCCTGAAGCGAGAACTGGGATTGCTTCAATGCGCCGGATCTGTTTGGGAATCCACAAGTTTGGCACGCCTGCTTCGTGAAGCTTGCTGCGCAACTCCGCGAGATCGATATCCACCGCGCTAAGCAGGACCAGCGCTTCGCCCTTCGCCTCGTCCTGCACGCCCATGACGGCTAGCGGACGTTCGTCTCTTCCAGACAAACCAAGGAGATCGACAATTTTACTTTCGATTGTTTCGTGCGGCACCATTTCACCGCCGATTTTTGAAAAACGCGAAAGTCGGCCTTCGATATAGAGGAATCCATCTTCGTCGAACCTGCCGATATCGCCGGTTTTCAACCAGCCATCGCAAAGGACTTCCGCGGTTTGCCTGGGATCATGCAGGTAACCTTCGAAAATGTTTGCACCACGCAGCCAAAGCATCCCGGTTTCGTACAGCGAAAGTTTTCGGTTCGTCTCCGGTTCGCGAATTTCCGCGGCCATTCCTGGCGCCAATCGGCCAACCGATCCCAACCGGCTCGAAGGTTGTACGTGTTCTCCTGGCTTTTTCGGCTCCAGATCCGGCAGATTCGTGCTTACCACCGGCGCTGTTTCGGTGAGTCCGTAGCCTTCGTAGACTTTTTTGTGGAAGCGTTCTTCAAAATGACTGGCAAGATCGAGCGGCAACTTCTCGGCGCCCGCAATTATCAGGCGCAAGCTGCGAAGCTGATCCGGCTCGGCTTTGCGCAGATACATGCGCAGAAAAGTGGGCGTCACCAGAAGGAACGTTAGCTTGTATCGTTCGATCAGTTCAGCGTTCTTCGCTGCTTCCAATGGGTTGGGATACGTCACAATTCGTACACCTTCGATCAGCGGATACCAGAGTGTGACGGTCGATCCGAAAGTATGAAAAAACGGGAGCGACGCCAGGATGGCGTCGCTCTCTCGCGCGTCCAACAGTTGCCGGAACTGAGACACATTTCCCACAACATTGCGGTGGCTAACGACAACGCCCTTTGGCTCTCCAGTTGTTCCGCTTGTAAACAGCAGGACGGCCTCCCTGTGACCGCCTTCTTTTGGAATTTGCAAAAGACCCAAGAGCAAACGCGCTGGAACCAGAATCGAAACGATCCACCAGAAAAGAATCTGGCGCTTCAACTGCGGAATGAGTTCCTCCAATTTCAAAACGCGTTCCGGCCATGGAAAATCTTTGAGCCGTTCCATAAATTGCGTGGCCGAAATTGCGACGCGCAAGTTGGCGCGTTTGCAGCACGATTCATTTGCAGCGCGTCCTACGGTGAAATTGAGATCGACAGGAACTTTGTTCGCCAGCGTGACCGCCAGGTTCGCCAGCATCGACGCTTTACTGGCGGGCAAAACAATCGCGATCCGTTCGTCGGAAAATTCTTTCCGAAGATAGCGACTCAAAGCGGCTGCCGCGCCAAGCAACTTCGCCCGGCTCAGCTCGCTGTGATCGGTCCCGTCGATCACAGCCGTCGAAAACCGTCTGCGCTTCAATCCACGCACGCATTCTTCGGCAAGATGTCGATTCAATGACGGACGGCGACTGAAACAAAATTCGCCGAGCTTGAGTAATTCCTCGCGAACCGTTGCATTGTCCGCGGCCTCAGCTTTGAGCGGCTTGCCAAAGGCGATCGTTACAGGATACGGGATGTGCCTGGGAAATTTCGTGAAAAATCGTCCGCCCTGGAATGAGAAGATCGAGCCCCAGAGTTGATCGAGCCAGACCGGCACGACCTGCGCATCAGCGTGGCGTGCGATCAATTCGTAACCCCGTTGCAAACGCAAAAGGACTCCTGTGCGTTCCAATTGCCCCTCGGGAAAAAGACAGACGATCTCGCCCTCGGCAATTTTTTCCGCCGCAGCACGAATGGCGGAACGCGAATTGCGCGTATTGATTGGAATACAACCCAACGTGCGCACAACCGGGTGAAGGACAGGGTTATGATAGTGTTCCTGATCGATGACGTATCGAATCGGGCGCGAACACGCGAGCTGCAGAACAATGGCATCAATCCAGGTGATGTGGTTAGGCAAAAGCAGGAACCCGCCCTGCGGAAGGTTTTCCAATCCCAGCGCAGTGACCCGATAAAAGCAACGCACCAGCAACCTGCCGAAAAAATAGAGCGCGCGTTCAGCGGCCGACGTGCTGTAAGGCATCTTGTATGTCATTCTGATCCCGCCATCGCGGGAGAAGAATCTCGGATCATTCCTTCCGGGTCCCAAGGGCCATCATAGAACTTTGGCTGCTGTTCCGAATCGTCACTCAGATTGAGCCACCGAGGGTTGTTTTTTTCGATAACCGCGATTTTCCTGCTACGGCGCCAACCCTTCAGTTTCTTCTCGCATACGATGGCGTCCTTCACGTTGCGAAAGTGCTCAAGCCAAACGAGCCGATTCAAGTGATAGCGTTTCGTAAAGCAGTTCACCTCGCCATACCTATGCTGGTACAAACGGCGCGCGATGTTGTTCGTCATCCCAATTTACAACGTGGTGCAGTGTTTACTGGTGGGAATGTACACCCAATAGTCGTGGTTGCGCATGAGGGTCGAGGTAATCAGAGATGTTTCGCTTCGCTCAAATTCGCCACAGGACGAATCCGCGATGGCGGACATGACAGCGCCGTTTAAGAGATGAGTCTTGGGCATCATTATTGATTTACATTCTGCGCCGGGCAAACTGCAATCCGCAATTCCAATGCAACCTGGCAAGAATAAAACGATGAGCGGCGCTCGTACCGCGCTCTTGCTGCTCCTGGCGATCAATCTTTTTAATTACATTGACCGCCAAATCCTGGCCGCGCTCGAGCCGGATATTCGCGCCACCTTTTTTGCATCCGACGACGTAAACGCCATGACCAAGACCGGTCTGCTCGGCGACGCGTTTTTCGTGACTTACATGATCAGCGCACCAATCCTTGGCTTGCTCGCCGATAGGATCTCACGCTGGCTCATTGTTGGTTCCGCTGTAATTTTGTGGAGCCTGGCCAGCGGCGGGTCTGGTCTGGCGGCGACGTTCGCGATTCTCTTTGCAACTCGCATTTGCGTTGGAATTGGCGAAGGCGGCTACGGACCGGCAGCGCCCACGATTTTGTCCGATCTTTTTCCGATCGAAACACGCGGCCGTATGATGGCGATTTTTTACACCGCCATTCCAGTTGGGAGCGCGCTCGGCTATGTCATCGGCGGACTAGTTGGCGCTCATCTTGGCTGGCGCTGGGCTTTTTATCTCGTTACGCCGCCCGGGTTGCTGCTGGGTCTGTTGTGCTTCTGGCAACGTGACCCGCGCGTCACTGCTGATTACCTGGTACAAAAATCACCGCGCCAGAGCATCCGTGACTACCTGAACTTGTTCCGCACGCGCTCCTATCTAATCAACTGCATCGCCCAAACATTGATGACTTTTGTAACGGGCGGTTTGGGTTTCTGGGTACCGGCATATCTGCGTTATCGCCATCAAAGTCCTGACGTAGGCATGACTATCTTTGGCTTGATCACAGTAGTCGCGGGCTTAATCTCGACGCTCCTGGGGGGTGTGGTCGCCGACAGATTGCGTTCCCGTCTTCCGAGTTCCTATTTTTGGGTCTCTGGAATCGGGATGCTGATCGCCTGTCCGTTTTTCATTGTGGCCCTTTACATTCCGTTTCCCGCGGCGTGGTTCGCCATGTTCGTCGCTATCTTTTTCCTGTTTCTAAACACAGGTCCCTCCAACACGGCGCTGGCCAACGTATCGCTGCCTGCTGTGCGCGCGACGGCGTTTGCCGCAAACATCTTTGTCATCCACGCATTGGGTGATGTGCAGGCTTTCTGGCTGCTGGGATACATTGGCGGCCATACGAACATGCATGTGGCGTTTCTGTTTGTGTCCGGAATAATTCTCCTGTCCGGCGTGGCCTGGCTAATTGGGGTGAAATATCTCCCTGCCGACACCGCCGCTGTAGAAAACGCCGCAACCGGCTGAGTGGTTACCTACGAGCTACAAACCGCGCGGGCGCTTCACTTCCTCGACGGAGTAGCGCCGATTGAGGAGGAAAGCCACATTCGTTACCGCTGTTCCCCGCCACCTTCCGGAGGCGGAGTATTCGCTTCGCGCCTTTCTGGTTTCCTGTGAGGTCGCTTTTGATTCCCTTCACTGGTTTTCTCTCCAGAATTAGTCGCGTCAGAGGGAGATTCCCGGGTTGTCTCGGAGGGTTCTCTCTGAAGTTCGGCACCGCCGCCCGGGGATTCTGTTTCCCCCGGTTTGGCTCTCGTGCCCTGCTCTTCTCTAGCCGCTGGGCTCTCAACCGCACCCTCCCGTTCGCGAGGTGATGCCGTGGCGTGAGGTCTTCCTGCCGTCGCACGCGGACTGGGCGACGCCCTTCCAGCAGGTGACTCTCTCTCCGCGGGTGACCTTGTACCTGCCGGCGAAGTGGTCGCTGCAGGTGAGGCGCCCTGGACCGGCGAGCGAGCCGTGCCGGCACCGCTGGTTGCTTCGGAAGAAACACCGGTTGTTGTGGTGGTGCCGGAAACTCCAACACCAGCTCCTGCTCCCTGACTTACCCCATAATAGCTATAAACGTTAGTAATGTAATCGCCCCTGGAATATTCATCGATCCGCGCATAATCAAAGACCGGCGCGCTATAAATTCGCTCCCGGTCCACGGTCACAATGAGAGCGCTTGCGTCGCTTGTAGGAGAATAGACGGGCCAGGGGACAGCCACCAATTTGCCACCGCCGGCAGCGCGTGCTCCACCTCCGCCGGCCGAGAGCACCGTGTAAGCCATGCAGCCTGAGTTTCGGTCGATCACAACGTCTTTGACCACGCCGATCTCTTCGCCCTGCGCCGACTTCACTTTGGTACCAACGAGCTTGCTAACTTGAACGGTCGTGTTCTCGGTTTGAGCCGATGTGGAAGCAATTACCGCACCCAGAACAGCGAGCATTACTCCGAATAAGCATAATGTTTTCATAAGTGATAGGGATTGGGCCCAAAACTAAAGGAGCCGCTAGAAAACAATCGCTGCCCGCCGTTGCCGCAGATGGGAAAACAATTGGCGGGGCCATGAAAATGAGTTCCCTTCTGAACTCTCATGTCAATCTCGCGCTGCCTCGCCGTCTGCCTGCTCATAATTTTTTGTGCTCATGCGCACGCGGATGGTGTTCCTGACGATTGCACGCAGCTCGTCGTCGGCATTGCCCCTACATGGAATTCAATGCGTGGCGAGTTGCGAATCTTTGAACGATCGCGAGGCGGGGATTGGAATGCTGTAGCTGGACCGTTTCCGGTGTTGTTTGGAAAAAACGGCCTTGCGTGGGGCACAGGACTAGCCGGGCAAAACGAGCCTGGCCTTCGAAAGAAAGAGCGCGACGGTCGCGCGCCTGCAGGCGTTTTCGAGATCGGCCAGGTTTTCGGATACGAAGCGCATCTGCCCCCTGGCGGCGACTATCCATACCACCAGGTGACGGAAGCAGACGTTTGGAGCGATGACCCGCGATCGCCTAACTACAATCGGCACATTGTGATTGATCCAAAGAATCCACCGGATAATTACACGCACGAAAAGATGCGTTCCGGTGATTTTGCTTATCACTGGCTCACCGAAATCCGCCACAATTCCGATCCACCAGTGCCCGGCGCAGGGAGCGCGATTTTTTTTCATATCCGCCGCGGCGTGAATCGGCCGACCACTGGCTGCACGACGATGGCACAGGAAAATCTTGTAAAGCTGATCACCTGGCTGCGAGCGAAACGGCATCCTTGCTATGCATTATTGCCAGCCAACGAATACGATCAGAAATGGCGTTC
Source organism: Verrucomicrobiota bacterium (assembly GCA_046731855.1). Lineage (GTDB taxonomy): Bacteria > Verrucomicrobiota > Verrucomicrobiia > Chthoniobacterales > UBA10450 > Udaeobacter. The sequence goes on from JBKPLX010000108.1 coordinate 6,590, forward strand.
CTGGAATCTGCCTCCTCCGGAGATGTTCGGTCGCAGCGGTGCCGCAAGTTTGCCTCGTTGATTGCTAAGATTGTTCAGTTAGCTTTCGTTATGCGAAGACGTCCCAACCCTGATTCGGAGGCAAACATTCGCCGCATCGACACAAAAGCGCGCGCGAAGAAACAAACGCATGGTTTTCAGGTCCATTTCCTTCGCGGAGATAAAATGGTGACCAAGATGTTTAGCGATAGTGTCTATGGCGGCAAACTGTAGGCGACGCGAGCCGCGCGAAAATTCAAACAAGCGGCTTTGCGCCGTTTGCCGCGAAGAAAGTTTGTCGGATTTAAGTAAGCGCGCTGCGACTGCTGCAGTTTTTCCCACGATAGACTTTCCAGCATTCGATGAATCCTGGCGCAAAGTCTTCTGGTCGTGCCGCGACCCAGCCATCGATGACCTTCTCAGGAAAGAATGCGCCAGTTTCAATCTCCGTTCGGTTCGGCGACACATTGCCAGCAACTTCGCCTCGATAGACCCAGACAAATTCCTGGTCTGTACGTTCCGAGGCAGAAAGCTTCCCAATC
>JBKPLX010000109.1:0-16458 GCA_046731855.1 Verrucomicrobiota bacterium
CCAAGATTCGCCAGCTGGGCATTGACAAGATGGAAGGCTTCCGTGCCGGCGCCATCATGATTTTCTGCGGCCAATCAACGGGAGGTTCAGCTTCTCCTGGCCACCACGCCTTCCACAAGCTTGTGCAAAACCTGATGGCGCCTTTGGCGTTTGGCGGCACGGACGTTGACTTGGTTACCGGCACCGAGACCGCTCCGCACATTATTCAGTCGGAGACGTACACGGCGGCTAACCCGGACAACCCCGACCAGGTAGTGGCCGCCTACAACGACTCCCGATGCGCGGACAGCAGCAACTTCTCTGGCCTGTCGGTTTCCAACGATGGCGGACTGACCTTCACTCGTGTCACTAATGGCAGCGGTTGTAGCCCATTTGCCAATACCTTTGGTGATCCTGTAGTCCTGTACAACAAACCGTCAGGTACTTGGTTTACGGTTTGGCTGGACGCGAACGGCAGCTGCACGCTCGGCGGGTACAAGTCCACGACTCCGGATGACCCAAATAGCTGGACCCATTTCTGCGTTCACAACAACGGCGGCGACGATCGCGAGTCTGGCTGGGCCGACAATAACCCATCCTCTCCCTTCTTCGGGCGGATGTACGTTTCCTGGAACGACTTTAACGTGGCTGGGGGTGCCTTGGTCGAAAGCTTCTCCAGTGACAACGGCAACACGTGGAGCAGCCCGGTACAGATCACCAATACCTTCATCCGCAACACGCAAATCACCGGCGACATGTCAGGCAACGGGACCCTCTACATCGCTGGTATGGACGAAGGCGGCGGTGGTTTCCCTCACACCGACACCAACCTCATCTTCAAGTCCACTGACGGCGGTGCCACCTGGAGCAACACTTACACCGGCAGCCCCGGCTTCCCGGGACCGGGCGTTCAAGCTTGTAGCGACAACCCGTACTTCACCTGCATGTTCCCTGACCAGGGTGGCTTCTGGCGGCACGAGGGCTGGGGTGAACCCGCTGCATTCAACAATATCGTTCACCTGGTCTATGCCCAGCAAGGCACTGCTGGTGATCCTGGCGACGTCTATTACATCCGCTCCACCGACGGCGGTGTGACCTTTGGCGCGCCGTTCAAGTTAAACACCGATGCCACGACCCGTCCTCAGTGGCAGCCTAACTTGTCGGTCAGCGCGGCCGGCACCTTGTTGGCGACGTGGTATGACGCGCGCGAAAGCGCCAGCTGCGTGAAGGGCGACCCGAACACTCCCTGTTACCGGATGTGGTCGCGCAAGTCCAACGACAACGGTGTGAGCTGGTTGCCTGACGATATGCTCTCGGACGTAGTCAGCCCCCTGCCAGGACAAAGCGACCCTAACATCGTGACGGGCTACGCGGGCGACTACGACTACGGTTCTGCGTTGCTGACTAAGCACGTTACTTCATGGGTGGACGGGCGGGTGCCTATTGGTGGTAGTTCCCAGCAGGATGCCTTTACCGACAGGGAGCTGGTTGGTTTTGCCGTGACCAGCACTGACCCGGCTTGTAACAGCGTGGTATCCACTCAGCCGACTGACTTCATCGTCAACCTGTCTGATGCAGTCAACGAGGGCACTGTCGATCCGAGCGACTTCACGGTTAATGGAACCCCAGCAGACTCGGTCACGTTCCAAAATGGTGACCTAACCATAACCTTCCACTTCGACAGTTCGCCGGTGGTCAATCAAGGCGAGCAGACGATGCATATTCCTCAGGACGCGTTTACCCGCCAGTCGGACAATCAGGGAGTGTTCGAATTCAATTGCACTTTCCGAAACGATGAGACGCTACTGGCAGTGACTGACACGGTTCCACCGGTTGGTGCCACACTCGACCCGCCAGGGCCGGCCAGCTACACACTTGACTTGAACTTCAACGAGGATGTGGATCCAGCCTCAGTGCAGACCAGCGACCTGCACCTAAGCGGCGTCCCCGGTTCATCCGTGACGAATGTCCAAGTGATCGACCCAGACACCGTCGAGTTCACGATTCAAATCAACAGTATCTTCTCAGGGACGTTAACGGTGAACCTGCCCGCCGGTACGATCACCGACACGTTCGGCAATCCTAATGCGGCCTTCACAGGAAACTACGAATACGTGGGCACTGCTCCGAAGGGTTGCGGGTTGTTGGTTGGCTCCGGAATGACAACCGGCTTCCCATTCCATCCCGTTCCATGGCCCCCGATTCTGGCTGGCAATACTGTTCAATACACCTTTGCTCTCGGCCAGCCCGCTGCGAATGATTTCGCGCTGTTTGAGACGCATGATCCGTGGGGCTCTACCGTCCTCAAGGATGCAATTACTTCTAACGGGCACACCTACACTGAGTTTACGCCAGCAGACCTGGCGACGGTTAACTTCAGCGATTATCGAGTAGTCATTCTTAACTGGGACGACACTACTCTTCCCGAGTTCATCACTCCTTACACGGCAGCGATTCCTTTCTTGGAAGCTTATGCTTCTTCTGGCGGTGTGGTGTGGGTGCAAGGCGCCATCCAAGGCAACCCAGGGGACAATTATCCCATGCCTTTCGGCGGCCACGGGAATGGGGCGAACTTCGGTGACAGCGACCCGATCGTCGATCCTGCCAGCCCAATGATGACCGGTATGCCTAATCCCATTGAGGGCAACTCTGCCAGCCACGTCTCATTTACTGACCTGCCGGGTCCCGCGCACTTCGTGGTTATGAACCCCAACAATAACCAACCGGCGCTGTACGATCTGCAATTCGGCGGCGCCTGCGGTGGAACACCAACGCCAAGCCCCACGCCGTCGGTCACTCCTAGTGTGACACCGTCTGTGACACCTACGGCTACTCCTACGGCTACACCTACGGCAACTCCTACAGTGACGCCAAGTGTTACTCCGAGTGTAACTCCAAGTGTTACCCCGACCGCGACGCCAACTGCGACTGTAAGGCCTCCTCCAACGCCACGGCCGCGCCCGACGCCGCATCCGCGGCCCTGACGCCGTAATGGTAGCAGGTTAAAAGGTTAAGAAAGTAATCAGGAACTCGCGAGGCAACTCGCGAGTTCCTGCTTTTTGGGAGCGCCGTGGATCGACTTCTCCCTGAAAATGCCAGTCCGACTCGCACCGATGACAAAGGGCAATCGCCGAAGGCGCAATATTGAGCCGCGATCGATCTGCCAACACATTGAGGAATCGCCGCGGCGACCGTTTCCACCTTGGATCAGCCCAGAGTCCCCTAGCGGCTTGATGAGCCGATTTTACCGATTGCCGTTGGATATTTCTTTAAAAAGAGCAAGAGTTTCGCCTTTTCAGTAGTTCACTTTTTCAAGTATCATCCAAAGGTTAATAAAATGAAAATCCAACCATCGACCTTCCGTAAAATTCTATTCCCGCTTGTGATCGCGACCATGCTTGGCGGTCCCGGTTTGGCGATCGCGCAGCTTGCCAATATCAACCCCATCAAGGACAACACGCTCTACCAGTACGATCCCGCAGAGGGCGATGTCAGCAATGCACTTGGGCAGCACTTCTTCGCTGGCGAAACAGGTATGGGCGAGCTCCGCCGGGGCGTGCTTGCCTTCGACATCGCTGGAAACATTCCCGCAGGCTCAACGATCCTCGGAGTGACCTTGAGCTTGAACATGTCGAGAACTGGTGTTGATGATGCTCGAAATGTCGAGCTGCACAAGCTGCTTGCAGATTGGGGAGAAGGAACCTCCGTGGCACCTGGAGAAGAAGGCACGGGAGCGCCGGCCACGACCAACGATGCCACGTGGCGGCACCGTTTCTTTGATACAATTTTTTGGACGATCGAAGGCGGAGATTTTTCCGGCACGGTAAGCGCAAGCCAATCAGTTGGCCCGGTTGGAGTGTACACGTGGAGTTCGTTACAGATGCGTGCCGACGTGCAGTCGTGGCTCGATGATCCGGCCAGTAACTTCGGCTGGTTGGTGTTGGGAGACGAATCCGAAATCCTGACTGCAAAACGCTTCGACACGCGAGAGAGCGCCAGCCCGCCTGTGCTGACCGTTATATACAGGCCCGCGGGACCGAGACCAACGCCGACGCCGAGACCGCGTCCCTGTCTAAGATGCCATCCCCATCCCCCGCCGCCTCGTTCGACGTCCGCCGCTTTTTCTCATCCGTTACTCTTGTTGTTTCGGTTCTTCGCGTTGCTACCAACCGCATAAGCCGCGTTGCCGCTGGGCGATTAGAAAAACACAAGGGATACGCGACTGATCAATCGCCCAGGGCATAAAAGCTTTTGAAATATGATGAAAACCCGACCCGTAACCATTCCTCGAATCTTAGTCCTACTTATACTTGCCACCGGGCTCTGCGGCCTTGGTCTCAGACTCGTAAGCTCGGAAAGCAACAGCATCGGTAGTCGCCCTTTCGCAGGCAAGAAAGACGAGGGTTACCTCCGCCGGGACGATCTTGCTTCTACGGGTGCACCTGTGGGCACGCCGATACCGACTGCTACGCCCTTTTCGCATCCGTTGCTTTTTCCGCCTGTTGCAACCCAGTCGAACGTGTCGATTGGCATCGACGAGGCGTGCGTGCAGATTTTGGACGGACCGTGCACTAACATGTGGACCTATGGTGGCACATATCCTGGTTTAACGATTCGGAGACCCACGGGGCAGACGACTAACGTCACCTTTACTAACAACCTCGATCCAGCCGCTGGGGAGTTAACTGTGCATAACCACGGCAATCACTCTTCCGCAGTGAATGATGGCCAGCCAGAAAGCTTTCTCATCCCGACAGGAGGATCGCGGACCTATATCTACGATGGCCTCGAAGAAGGCGGCAACCAGCGAGGCAAGATGCAGTTTTACCACGATCACCGCATGGATGTTACAGGTCGGAACGTGTGGATGGGCCTCACAGGCATTTACATCGTAGATGACCCGGCTGATCCGGCGACGCTTCCCTCTGGCGCCTTTGACCTGCCTCTGGCAATCGCCGACAGACAATTCGACGCAAACAACCAGACTCCCTATGTGTTTAATCCTGATGGTGTAACTGGTGACAAGATCCTCATCAATGGCGTTTACCAGCCATACCTCGAGGTAGGCGACCGTAAATATCGATTGCGCATCCTGAACGCGTCCAATTCCCGTACCTATTTCCTCACCTTGAGCACGGGCGATTCCTTCATACAGATTGGGACCGAAAGCGGCCTGTTGCCGGCACCGGTGTTGCGAACAGGGATGCGTATAGGGTCGGCAGAACGTCTGGACGTTGTCGTCGATTTCGCTGGAAGACTAGGACAAGACGTTTATCTCACCGATTTGCTCACAGGCATGGAATTACTTCAGTTCCGCGTCACTCAACACCTGGTCGACGACAGCTCGATCCCTCCGACGCTACGCTCCTTGCCAGATATCGGTGAGCCTACCGTGACACGCAATTGGAGCTTTGATAAGACAGCGGGACATTGGACGATTAACGGCTTGCGATTCGATCCGAACCGCGTCGACGCCAAGCCAGCGCTGGGCACCACCGAGAAGTGGGTGTTTACAAATCCTACCGGACAAGCCCATACCGTGCACATTCACGACGTCTCTCAGCAGTGCATTAGTCGAAATGGAGCAGCGTGTTATCCCTATGAAACCACGAAGGAGACGTGGTACCTGGCTCCCGGCGAGACCATCGAAGTAAAGCTAAAATTCACCGATCACACAGGCATGTATATGCTCCACTGTCACATCATTGAGCATGAGGACGATGGGATGATGACTCAATTTGAGGTGGTTCGTCCTGCTGCACCTCGGCCGCGCCCGACAGCGCGACCACGGCCCACGCCGCGTTCCGGCCCGTGATAGCGATTCGCTTCCGCAATCATGCATCGATTTTTCTTGCGTCTCAACGACGTGCCCGAGATCATGGCCACCTTTACCCATATGACATTCGTGAAACGATCAAGGAGACAAGCGCAGCGGACTTGTTGGCTGGCAATCCTGACTGTGATGGCGTTCTTCCCGGCAGCTGAATCCGACGACTACCGCAGCGCTACCACGACAGGAGAAAAGCGCGCTTTTCGAAGCATCAGGATTGTCGATCAACACGGCAATCAGGTGCAAAGCGGGAGGCGATTGGCTGGCAGCCAGATTTTCGATGTGGCGGTGGGGCCGAAGGGAGACAAATTGCGATTTGTCCCCGACACGTTGACCATCTCGGTGGGCGACACAGTACGTTGGACCTGGGGCAGCGACGCCCACAGTGTCACGAGTGGTACGCCTTGTACGGCTGATGGACAGTTCTGTTCTCCTGATAACATGAACTGTGACGCCGGAATTCTTTCCAATACAGGGTTCGTTTACGAACACACTTTTACGCAGGCTGGCAGCTATTCTTACTTCTGTGCGTTGCATTGCTTTGCTGGAATGACCGGCGTGATTAATGTTACGCGGCCCAGTCGGCCGCATCCAACTCCGCGGCCTCGCCCAAGTCCACATCCTCGCCCTGTTCCGCCACAGTGATTTACGCACGGCGTCAGGTAGGGCGCGTCACTCCGTGCGCGCCGTCATCGAATCCGGGAGGCGGCGTGCAGAGGACCGCCCGCCCTACCAAAGGACGGACGTATGCGCCGTTATGCGCTACATCTTTTTCGCAAACGCTGCCTTTGCAGCAATAGCCTATCGGGACCACAGCAAAGCGTTTCGGCCGCTTGAACGCTTTAACGATTTAACGCGTTATCGATGCATCCAGTTGACTTGCACGCTGGAAATGTTTTTCCGCCAGCTGAGCCATACCAAGGTCCTGGAGGCGGCGCCCAATCATCCAATGGAAAAGCGGATCATTGGGTGTGAACTGGTCAGCCTGCCTTTCATGACTACTGGCTTCGTCGACTTTACCTAACGACTGCTTCGCGCCGGCAAGCTCGTTATTCACGAGCGCCAGGCGCGGATTGCGCTGAACGGCATCGCTCCACACCAAAATGGCTTCGTCCCTGCGGCCAAGCTGCCAAAGCGATTCTCCTTTTTCCTGGCGCGCCAGAATCAAGTCGTCCCGTTCCGTCAGGGCTTGATCCAGACTCAACTGTGCCTGGTCATAACGCCCCAGCCGATTCAAAATTGCGCCGCGATAATAGAGGCTCAAAGCCTTCGCCTCTCCTTTCTGATAAGCGGCGGACCGGCCGAGCAACTCAATAGACTGTTCCGTATCGCCCAGGAGATATTCAAACCATGCCAGCTTGGGCAGCGTTTCGCTATTTACAAATAATCCCAGCTTCGAAGCAGTTTGAAGATGCTCTTTTCCTGCGACGATGTTTTGCCGGTTAGCCGGGCTAAGCCAGCGGGCGGGATTGACCTCGGCGAGGGCGAGCTCGTCGGGCAGCTGGACTTTTTTAAAGGCACGGTTGCCCAGAACCTCATGATATCGGATCCAGCCGCTGTGAGCATTCAATCCAATCCAGACACAGGCGAAGATCGCAAACGCCCAGCCTGCTTTCCGAATTTTGCCGGCAGCCTTCAAGTTGAAACGGTAAAAGGACAATTCTTTTGCCCGGAATAATCTCCACATTTTCAAAGTGAGAAACGTGGTGACCGTGGCGCAACCGAGAGCCATCAGGAACGGGACCAGCGCGTAAACGCCGCGAACAGCCAGAAAACTTCCGAGAAATACGAGGGCGCCAACGATTTCTTCCGGCCATGTTAACGAATAATTTCTCTTAATTGCGTTTGATTTTGGAACCAGGATCGACGGTTTGCCGAAACCAAAATACAAGGCGTCGTTCGGACAAACGCTGACGCAATCCATGCATTTCATGCAACCCGGATCGACAACCATTCCGTACTGTTTTACTTCCGCGTGCACCAGAACATTTGAAGTGCAGGTCGCAGTGCAATGACCACATTGATTACATGCGGGCGTTACGCGGATCTTGCCGGGCGACAACTTGTCCGCCAGCCCAAAAAATCCCCCGTAAGGACAGGCATAAGTGCAAAAGCCCTTTTGTCCCAAAAAGTAGACCGTCATGAAACCGCAGACGAAAAGAAATGGGATGGCAACTGCTACCGAGGGAAACGTCTGCCAAAAATTCGTCGTCACCAGATGATTGGTGAATTTGGGAATAAGCGGTTCGTGCGGGGCCGAGAACATTCGATAGGCCACGGGCCAGACAAACATGTACAGCGCGCCGATGAGCGGCACATATACCAACAGGCGCGACCGAAACGGTTTCGGATGAAGCCCCATCTTCTTCAACAGCCACCCGCAGAAATCCTGCAGCGCGAGGATGTGACAACCCCAGCCGCAGATGTATCGCCCGAAAATCAAAGTGACCAGGATCGCCAGAGTAAAAAAGATGAATCCTGCGTTAACGAACCCATTTTGTAGCGTGTACATCGTCTCCGAGGGTTCGATCGGCGAAACTGTCTTGCCCATGACCTGCCACTGAATGATGTGCGCGATCATGAATAAATTGAGAAGGATCAGCGCGGCTGCTCGCCACCGACCGGTCTTTGATTTACGAATCCCGGTTTTGCTGTAGCCGGGTGCGCTGACCCCGGCACTGGACGGCCCAGGAGTTCGTCCGCTGGTTATTAGTTCTCGGCTGACGCAACCGGTTTTCACGAGGTTGGCGAATTTACTCGAAAACGTGGCACGCGCCAGCGCCGTAGCGGCCTTGCCGCGTCGAGGCGCTGATCACGTTGCCTGGCATGGCGACATGGCGTCGCGACTACAATGATTGAGAACCTCTCATTTCCAAAAGAAGCGTCACCAAGTTTTTTCAAGATTTTCTTTACTTCACCGGGACCCATGAGAAATATGGCGGCTCTCTCCAGCGGATAGTAGCAAGCCCATCACCGTTCGAAACCATGTCAAAGAAAGCTGTCACTGCATTCATTCTCCCATTCCTTTTTCTTCTCAGCTCGTCCGACGTGGGATCCGCCAATCCCGTTACGCAGAAGCAGAAAAGTCCGGACAACCCAAGCGAGGCCACTGGGATTCTTCAAAAGATGATCACGGAGACCGGGACCGCGACAATGAAACTCGATCTTAACCGCCCGGCCGGAATCAGCGGTGCGCAGCAAAAACAGGAGCAGTTGCGTTTCGACATAGCGGCGAATTCGTTTTTCAGCATTCTCATATTCAATGATCTTTTGCGCGGGCCTGAGCAGGGATCGATGGCACTTATCCCGCAAGGCTCGTCACGGGCTGGCTTTAACAACTTGCCTGCGGTTTTGAGCGCATCCTTCCAGCAGCTCGAAATCGAAAAACTCCCTTCAGGCGAACAATTCGATCTCGCGGTACGGGACGCAAAAACGGGCTTCGTGTTTTTCAATATTGAAGGACACCAGTACAATTACGACGCCGGGGCGCAATTGCTTACTGTCAGCGGCGGAAGGCTCGCGATGTCGCGCGATTTTGCCGACGCTCTGGGGCGGTCTTCAGACGTCGGAGCTGTGGTGGGAGAGATCTCCATCGGCGCGGCCATGCAGCCGGTGGAAATCAAGGAGCTTGTTAATGGCGAACTTAAAGGCGTAGTCATGCCGCCGCTGCATAGCGCAGCCGGCGCACTAACGCCAGCGGCGCCGCACGGACCCGATGTCATCGTCGGGGATCTGCCGAACATGGAACAACAGGGGAGCGCCGGAACCCAGGTTGGCCTCGCGGTGGCAACGACTTCCTGTAACAATGGCGATCAGCCGCTGGATTGGTTTCAGTTGCCAAATACGGATCACCCTGTCATCCCACAGAATCTCTATCGAATGGCTGGCGGCACAGACAATACCGAGCGTTTTGAACAGATCGGCCAGTCCTGGTTAAAGCACGCGTTCTTCGCATTGGAAGATACGGTTTGCAGCACGTGTAACACCGATAATTGCCAGACCGGCAGCCATCTTTGCCCGGGATGCTCTGATCCGTACTCTGCAAACCTAAATGGCGATCAGGACCAGATCGGTTCGCGAGCATGGGTCAATCCATTTACCGGCAACTTTCCATCGACCGCGAACGAGCACGGCGGTCATAGCCACAATGGCGTATCGCACCGGATTCTGGTGGAGGTCGATGATTTGAATACCACACTGAACCAGGGAGCGAGCTATTTTGTCGAAGCGCAATACGTGACCCCGCACGAGTATACCTGGTGCCAAACCCACCCTACGGAGTGCAACATGTATAACAACGCCTCCTACCGTAAGTACATTGTTAGTGGTACCACAAATTTCACCTTCAGCCCTGACGGTTCCACTGCGCGGATGCAGCCTGCGATCAGAGCGTGGACCGGCGCGACAGTCAACCGGATCGAGCCTGATCCGGGGAACGATGGCATCTGGTTCATGGGTTACAAAGTGACCAACCCTTCCGCTGGAGTCTGGCATTACGAGTATGCCCTGTTTAACGAAAACCTCGATCGCGCCATTCAATTTTTCAGCGTGCCTTTAGGACCTGGAGTTAACGTCAGTAACATCGGGTTTCACGCACCGCCCCAGCATCCTGGCTGGGCAAACGACGGCACGCTCAACAGCCAGGGGTATGGCAGCACGCCATGGACACCTAGCCAGACTGCCGATTCCCTGACGTGGAACTGCGAAACCTTCGCGCAAAACCAGAACGCCAATGCGATTCGCTGGGGCACGCTATACAATTTCCGGTTCGATGCAGATCAACCGCCGCAAGCTACTAGCGCCACGGTTGAGTTCTTTAAAGCAGGATCGCCCATGACAGTTGCTATCCAGGCGCCTGTGAGTGGTGGCACTCCAACGCCGCCTCCTAGCCCTACCCCGTCAGTTACTCCTACCCCCACACCTACTGCGACTCCGCGGCCTACTCCAACACCGCGAGGTAATCCCATCCCCAGGTCTCGCCCGACGCCACGGCCACGGCCATAGCCTCCACGTTAGTTGTAGCCGCCTCGCTGTGTCGAGGCGCTCCAGTGTTGCGGCCTCAACACCCACGGCGACACAGCGCCGTGTCTACAGCACACTCTGTATGTCCAGTGATTTGCGAATCCAATGCCTAACGCATGCCCGAGTCGCATTGCCACCGGACCTTTGTCATTTGGCCGGCCACGACATCGACTTCGAACGGTCCATAGCGCCCGATGCTGCTTGTCCTTTCCTTCACCGAAACTTTGTAATGTCCGGGCACCAGCGGTATCCGAAAGCGCCCCTGGCCATCCGTTGTAAACGACGCAGCCTCGCCCTTTTGGTTCTCCACTACAAAAGTGGCGTTCGCCAGGGGTAGTGAACTGGGGGCATCGGCCCGCACAGGACCGGCCTTAATGGGACTGATCGCAATGACCCCTTCGAGTCCCGTTTCCGAACCAGATTGCGCTTGGCCTGATAATAAAGCACCGCACATGATCAGAACCGCAAGAGCAATTGAGAATGTTTGCAATTGCATTGGCAAATTTACTCTCACGGCTTCACGTCGGTCAATAATGATGAAACCATGTAAAATAGAGATACCCTCGTTTGCCATTTCAGTGCCCTCCTGTGCTTGCCCTTGACGACTCATTCGTTACGCCGAAACTTTTTGCTCTCCGCTCGTAATCTATGAAGCGATATTTGCCTTTCGTTATTGTTGCGGTGGTCGCATTGGCCACGATCGGAAGCGGTGCAATGCTCTACCGGGCAAAGCGACCGCATGTTTTATCTATTCCCGAGGACAAGACACTCTCCGCAAAAAGCGGCGCAGAGGCCCCGCACATTCGCGGCAACCCGAACGCCCCCGTGACGCTGGAAGAGTACGGCGATTTTCAATGCCCGCCCTGCGGCATGTTCGCTGCATTTCTTGGCCAGCTTGAAAGAGAATACGATTCGCGTTTGCGGGTCGTCTTTCGAAATTTTCCGCTCGCGATGCACGAGCATGCTCGAGAGGCGGCGCTGGCTGCTGAAGCAGCCGGACTGCAGGGCCGTTTTTGGGAAATGCACGACGTGCTCTATCGGGAACAAGAAACCTGGACCAAGGCCCCCAATGTTCGCGAATTGTTCGAATCTTATGCGGGAACGATCGGACTCGATCTTGATAAGTTCAAAAAAGACATCGATGGTGAGCAGGCCCGGGCTCGGGTCGATGCCGATCGACAGCGCGGCCAGTCACTCGGGATACAGCTTACTCCAACTCTGTTCATCAATGATCAGCCGCTGGACCCGAAAGACAAGAACCCGGAAGGCATTCGCGCCGAGATCAACGCCGTGCTGGAGAAAAAACCGCAGGCATGACCGCATCGCGATTTCGCACGATCATTTATGTCGTTGCCGCGATCGTTTCGCTGGCCGGACTGGCAGATGCAACATATCTAACCGTCCAGGCGCTAACGGGCGAGACCCTAGGCTGTGGCGGATCGCCAGATTGTTTCAAAGTCCTCGGCAGCGCGTACGCCAGAGTAGCGGGAATTCCAGTCGCCTCGTTTGGAGTGCTTGCTTATTTCAGTGTGTTCACCTTCGCTACGTTCGCGCTGTTCGGCTACGCGCGGGCGCGGATATTTCTCATTCTAACTGTCGGCGCGATGTTTCTCGGCACGCTCTGGCTGCTGTACGTTCAGGCGTTCCTGCTGCACGCATACTGCCGCTATTGTTTGTTTTCTGCGGCAACCACGTTTCTGCTTGCTGGGCTGGTGATTGCTCTGCCGCCAGGACGCGAGAGATCTGTCGCATAGGTCGTCCACTCTCTTGTCTTGCTCACGCGCTTGCTCTCGCTCATGCTCTCTAGACTCCGTTGTGGAGGACGAGCACGATTATGAGTATGAGTATGAGTAAGGCTAAGAGAAGATTATCAGGTTTATGCGAATTCTGGTGATCGAGGATGAAAAGAAGACGGCGGCTTTTCTGGCCAAAGGCCTCCGTGAGGCCGGTTTCGCCGTCGATCTCGCCCTCGATGGCGAGGCTGGGTTGGCGGCAGCGCGTGCGAGCAGATTCGACCTTCTCATTGTTGATATCATGCTTCCGAAAAAAGATGGCTGGGCCCTTGTTGAAGAATTGCGCGCGGCCAAAGCACAGACGCCGGTCATTTTTTTGACAGCCCGTGATAGCGTGCGCGATCGGGTCAAAGGACTCGAGCTCGGCGCGGATGATTACGTGGTGAAGCCATTCGCGTTTTCGGAGTTGCTCGCCCGCGTGCGTTCGCTTCTGCGTCGTACTCCTTCGCGTCGCGACAAATTGCGCATTGATGATTTGGAAATCGATACGCGCCATCAACGCGCCGAACGCGGCGGTATTCCACTGAATCTCACGCCGAAAGAGTTTCTCCTGTTAGCACATCTGGCGCATTCGTCGGGTCAAGTGGTATCGCGTGATGAAATTGCAGAGCACGTGTGGGACATAGGATTCAAAACCGATACGAACGTAGTCGATGTGGTAGTGCGCCGCTTGCGGGCAAAGGTCGACGATCCGTTTAAGACCAAACTGGTCCACACGATCCGCGGCATTGGTTATGTTCTTAAAGCGCCCTGAACCGCGCTCCATTGCCTCCCAGCTCATCCTGCTTTTTACGCTGGCAGCGACCTTGCTGCTTGCCTGTGGACTGGGCGTTTTTTACTGGATCGTCGTCCGGCACGCATTCGCGGAGGATAATGCGGTGCTCGCCGACAAAGTTGACGGATTACAAACGAGTTTTGAACAACGCGGCGGCTTCGCTGCCGTCGCTGCGGAAATCAACGCAGCAGGCAGCCGGCAGCGCGCCCCGTTTATGGTGCGTGTGCTCGATCCGGCGGGCGCAACCATCGGGCAGACAACCGGGATGGAAACGCTATTGCCGGCAAACATTTTTCCACCGGTCGCTGCGCGAGAGATTGCGCCACCGAGTGAACACCGAGTTGCCGGAAAATTGTTTGCACTGACCACGAGAAACGCGCTCGCAGGCGGCCAACGGTTTACGATCCAAGTGGCCCAAGACCGCTCCAGCGACGAGCAGGTCGAGAGAAGATTTGGCATTTTGGCGCTGGTGGTTCTTTCAGGCAGCATTCTCGCCTCTATCCTGATTGCGATTCCGGTCACTAGGCGCGGCCTGCGTCCGTTGGAAGAAATGAAGCGTTCTCTGGAGCGAATTGGGCCGACGCACCTGAACGAGCGCGTCGCGTCCGCCAACTGGCCGCGCGAGCTTCAGCCGATGGCCGTCGCTTTCGATGAAATGGTTAAGCGCCTCGATGATTCCTTTACGCGCCTCTCGCAATTCTCCGCCGATCTCGCCCATGAATTGCGGACTCCCATCGCAAATATGCTGGGTGAAGCGCAGGTCGCTCTGTCGCGCGACCGCAGCTCTGCCGAGTATCGCGAAACCATCGAATCCACGATCGGCGAGTGCGAACGGCTTTCTGGAATCGTGGACAACTTGCTTTTCGTTGCACGCGCCGACGCAGCACGCGAACCGGTCGAGCGGAAGAGATTCGACGCGCGCGCAGCAGTGGAGAAAATTGCGGCGTTCTATGAAACGATCGCAGAAGATCGTCATGTCGCTATCAATTGCAGCGGTCAGGGACAAATTTCTGCCGACCCCGCCTTGTTCGAGCGAGCCGTGGGCAATCTGGTCGACAACGCGCTGCGTTTTACACCTGAGAACGGTTCAATTCAAATCGCGCTCGCCGAGCGCCCGAAGGATTTCGAAGTCGCAGTCAGCGATAATGGCTCTGGAATTGCTCCCGAACATTTGCCGCGCGTGTTCGATCGGTTTTACCGCGCGGAGTCATCGCGGGGATCTGATGGAGCAGGCCTGGGTCTGGCTTTAGTAAAGTCGATTGTCGATCTTCACGGGGGCAGCGCCACGATTCTAAGCGAAATCGGTCGCGGTACCGTCGTCAGCCTCACTTTCCCCAAGTGAGCACAAGCTACCTTCATTCAGCCCGCGCAAGCGAGCTGATTTCTCGAAAACAAGGCAGCTTACGGCTTTTCAGCTCAGGGGATTATTTTTTCTCCTCGTGCGTCTTGAGGAGTTTTCCGTTCGGATCAACCTCGAATGCCCGTTCTTTACCTTGCGATCGAACGACGACTTCGTAGTTCCATTTGCCATTCGGGTCGTCTTCCCTTTTCACTCGAACGACCTCTCCACCAGCCGCCTGTTGGTTGATTGTCTGTTGAACGGAGGCGGGGAGTGACTTCATCTCGACCGTTTCCCCGGGATGCTCTTTTGCTTGCGCGGCTTCCGGTGCGGCCGAAAAATTTGTCTTGCTAAACATTACAATTTTGTAATGATCGTGGAAATTCGAGCAATGAAAACGGCATGCCAGATAGACGTCACGAATACGTCCGGCCCAGGCCCTTCACCGCAAAATCCAATCTAAGTACCGCCATGCCAACGTTAGCTCTCCATTCTTTTTCCAAGGCGATCGACATTCCATCAAAGCTTCACAATCAGCCGTTGAATGAGTGGCAAACATCAGCGCGTCTCACGACTTTGTTAAGCCGCTTCGGCATTCGTGTGCTTGGCGACCTCCATGGACGAAAGGTGGTTGATTTTGCCTGGGAAAAGAATTGCGGACCAAAACTTTATATGAACTGGATTTGCTTGCGCGTCGTGCACGATTCCGAAACGGGAAGGCGTCTGGTAATGGTCACCGAGGCCACCGCGTTCATCCTTCGCACGATTTCTCTGTGACAGACAGCGGAGAGGCGAATGCAAAGGTGAAAGAAGATGCGGCCAGCTTTGCAATTCCGGAATCCATTTGCCATCTCGCGTTAAACGAATTGCCGCTGACGACGCGTTTGGCCAACGTCGTCCGCTCAATGGGTGCTCGCAGTTTGGGCGATCTCAACCGACGCAGCGCTTTCGAATTGCTTCAATACAGAGCCTGTGGGTGGGGCACGATTAGCGAGATCCAACAACTGATTGAGCGCGCGGTTTCCGGCGAATTTGACGTTGCACAGATTGAAGAGGCCAACGCAGCGACCGAATTATTGAGTTTGCTTGAGCAAGCGCTGGCGAAGTTACCGCTTCGTGACAGACAATTTGTTCTGGCCAGAATCGGAGCACAACCAGGAAGCAGCTGCAGTCCGGGCGTAGATCTTTTCTGCCTGAGCTACGCGGAAATCGGCCGGCGATACGGACTGACCCGTGCCCGGGTACACAAGGTACTTGAAAACACGCTTGATAGTTTGAGAAAAATCTGGGGTCCGCGAGTTCCGCGCCTGCTCGAAACAATGAAGTGGCGCTGTCTGTCGACGATTTGTCCACTGACTCCTCAATTGCTCGGGAAGTGGATCGGCTCCCGCCCAGCCTTCGCGTCGCAGCCGACAACGCGCGATTGTTTGAACACCCTCCGATTGTCGATGGAAGCGCATGTGCGTTTGATCGCAGCGCTGGACAAAAATATTCCGTGTTGGCCAGAAACGAATCATAAATTGCGACGCATCTACGATCCTGTCGGACAGTTCGATCTCACTCTGGCGCGCGTTGTGCGCGAAGCTGGTGGGCAGATCACTGTTGCCGAAGCTTATCATCGGTTCTCACATCCCGGACGACGGCAGTATCGCCGGGTGACAGTCGAAAAGTTTCTGCAAATGCTCCGCAGCGTTGAGTACACCGTAGTAGACTTCAAAGA
>JBKPLX010000110.1:0-10276 GCA_046731855.1 Verrucomicrobiota bacterium
CCAGAACTCCCTTCCAAGCCAATAGGTGACTTCTATGTTTTCTCCATGCGGATAGCACGATATGTGACCAGCGACTTGTCCCTCTGCAACGATCGTCCTCTTTGTGATTTGTGACGAATTCAAAATTTTATCCCAATGGCCTCGAAAGCTACCTTGTCCTTTGGGTCTTCACAGACGAATGCTGCCATCCTAATCGCTTCCGGGTCCAGTTGCTGCTCATAGAAGTTTCAAGATCGGAAGACTCGACTTCCGTAATCGTGATACGCTCAAATCTACTCATTGTTTTTTGCCTAACGAGACACAAAATCAGCGACCGCGCGAATGGAAAACGATATCCGCATGCTCTTAAGCTAGGCATAAGAACGGTCCGCGGTTCGCTGCATCGCCTGGTTAGGCCGCTACAAATCTTTGTCCGCGAGCGTTCGTTTCATCAACTCATTTGAAGGCAGTTGGTCGTCAAGCACCTTTCGCGCGGTTGCTACTCCGGCGACGGGAAGTTTTGCCGGATCCAAGAGACCCAACTGGACCAGGAGCGAGGCCTGATCCCAGTAAATGCGCTCCGAAGCCATCTTGCCGTCCTGGAACTGGATCACAGTGACCGTCGCAACTTCCACCTGTTTATTGGTCGGTGGAACGCCCGGCAACAACCAATCCATTTGCAGTGAGTGAGTAAACTTGATCACGAACTCATCGACAACGCGATCGTGGCCAATCGTGCGGGAGACCGGGATGATCTGCGTGTCGGGAGGCATTTGCGGGATGAAGTAACGATCGTAAAAGTGCGTCAACTGCCTGCGACCGACTCCGCCAGTCATGACCGGCACATGGTTCACCGAGGGTCGGTCGACCATCGTGTTGATGGCGGTCTCGGCGTTTTTGAATTTGAACTCGCTGGCCAAATGTTCTTCCCAGAGCATCTCCATCGCTTTTTGTTCTCGGGACAACTGAGACTCGTTCGCGCTATTCTCTTGCATGAACTGAGCCTCCCACCGTTAGCAAAGCCGGGCAAATAATTCTCTCTTTTCGGTGATCAAACAACCATCGACCGATCTGTGGCTTAGCTCGGCCTAACGAGAAGTCGGCGAGAAAATCCCGCCTTTAATTACGGGTTTTTCCGGCCTAATCCGCTTGTCTTCGGATGGGTCGCTTGGAAAAATGAGGAACATGCCGCCGAGATTACCTGAGGGAGCGGCTGAGAACAAACCGAAGGGACTGAAGAAAACGCCGAACGCTCCAACGTCCAACGTGGAATCCGAAATTACGCTGGGGCGCCGCCGAGCGCGCCGGGAAGCGGCGGAGTGACGTCGGGCGCGGCTACAACTTGCTTGGGCGGTTTTTCCGCCGGCATTTTTCTGCCGGGCGGTGGCGATGAGCCTGGCGGCGGATTGATGAGGCGGCCGTGTTCGACGATCTCCTTGATTTGCGAGCCGTCCAAGGTTTCAAATTCAAGCAAAGCTTTGGCGATTACCTCGAGCTTGTCTCGATTTGCCGTGAGCGTTTCCTTCGCCAAGTGGTAGGCGTCATCGAGAAGTTTACGCACTTCCTGATCGATTTGTTCGGCGGTCGCTTCGCTGTAATCGCGCGCGCGAGAAATGTCGCGCCCCAGAAAAACGTAGTCTTCGTGATCGCCGTATTCGACCATGCCCATTTTCTCGCTCATGCCCCATTCGCAAACCATGCGACGCGCAATTGCCGTAGCCATTTTGATGTCGCCACGCGCGCCGTTTGTGATGTCGCCGAAGATGATTTCCTCGGCCACGCGACCGCCCATGCTCACGGAAAGCCCGGCAAGCAGCTCGTTTTTGCGATTAGTGTATTTGTCTTCCTCAGGCAACCACATGGTCGATCCGAGCGAGGGGCCGCGCGGGATGATCGTGACTTTGTGCAACGGCTCCGTATGCGGAAGAAGCTCAAGCAACAGCGCGTGACCGGCTTCGTGATACGCGGTGTTCTGCTTTTCTTTTTCGCTGAGCGCGAGGCTCCGGCGTTCTTTCCCCCAGCGCACTTTGTCTCGCGCTTCTTCAAGTTCAGCGAGCGTGATTCCCTTTAATCCGCGGCGCGCGGCGAGCAACGCCGCTTCGTTAATCACATTGGCGAGTTCGGCGCCGGAATAACCAGGCGTGCCGCGTGCCACGACCGCGAGATCGACGCCTTCGGCGAGTTTTACTTTCTTGGCATGAACGCGCAAAATTTCTTCGCGTCCTTTCACGTCAGGCAGGTTGACAGTGATCTGGCGATCGAAACGTCCCGGTCGCAACAATGCCGGGTCGAGAACATCGGGGCGGTTTGTGGCTGCGATGATGATCACCCCTTCCTGCGTATCGAACCCGTCCATCTCGACGAGCAACGCATTCAGCGTTTGCTCCCGTTCATCGTGACCGCCGCCAACGCCGTGGCCGCGATGACGGCCGACAGCGTCGATCTCATCGATGAAGATGATGCAAGGCGCGGACTTTTTGCCCTGGTCGAACATGTCACGCACGCGCGAGGCGCCGACGCCGACAAACATCTCAACAAAATCCGAGCCGCTGATCGAAAAGAATGGAACGTCCGCTTCTCCCGCAATCGCGCGCGCAAGAAGTGTTTTGCCGGTGCCCGGAGGACCGACCATCAACACGCCTTTTGGAATGCGTCCGCCGAGTTTTTGAAATTTTTTCGGGTCGCGCAAGAACTCGACGAGCTCTTGCACTTCGTCTTTTGCTTCCTCGACGCCGGCGACATCGCGAAATGTGATTTTGTTTTTGTCGCGGGCTAACATGCGCGCTTTCGATTTACCGAAATTGAGAGCGCCTTTCCCAGCCATGCGGATTTGCTGCCGGAACAGGAAATAAAGCACCAGCAGGAAAAGCGCGATCGGCAGAAAACCGACCACGGTTTGTGCAAGCATGTTCGACTCAGTCTTGATTGCGGGCTGGATGCCGGCTGCGGCCAGTTTCTCCTGTAAATTATTTGTGAAAGTTAAATAGACCGTGGTCCGAAACGGAACCTGCTGGGACGGCGCCGATCCCATTGCCTGGCGGACGTAAGCGCCGCGTAGGGTCTGAGTTGGCCGGCCGTCTTCCACCACCAGCTGGAGCGGATAATTCTTGTCGTTAACAATCTGCTTGTTCTCCAGCAGCTCGAGAAACCGGTTATACGGCACGTCTTCGACCGGTTGCATCCCACCGCGGTAAAAGAGCATCGCCATCGCGATCAAGCTGAAGGCGATCACGATGAGGATGACGCCGCGCCAATTAAAATTGGGTTCGCTCCCTCTGTTTCTATTCTCTCTTTGAGAGTTGCGATCGAATTGAGCCATAAACTAAAAAAGGGGATTTTACCGCCGTAAAAACGTTACCATGAACAAATTGGCAATGCAAAGCGCCGGCGCCCTGGTTAAATCGTTAAACCGTCACATTGTTACATCGGAAAACCCCTCGTGAAGTTTTGTAACTTTTTCAAGTTTCTTAGCGGCGCACACGCTTCAATGGTTCAACGCTGAAGGCTTTGATTCATTCGCTCCCGCTCGTTTCGACCCGCCTCAGGCGGGTTTCCCCATCTATGTCGCTAGCGTCCCCGCCTGAGGCGGGCTCCATTTGCGAGCAGGCAATTCAACGAGGCGAAGCCGCATTGCGTCGTTCGTCCGTTTCGGGTAAAATTCGCCCTCGAACATTCAACATGACAGAGCTTGTCTCATCAGTCGCAGATAAGATCGATCGCGCTGTGCAGCGGGTGACCCCGCTTGCATATCGGGTGCGTCGGACCGGGCGCCGCTGGATGCGTCGGGCGTTGCGCAAGCCTCGCAGTATGTCAGAGGGGCCAAATATGCTGCCGATGCTAATCCAGGTGCTGGCAAGTTTCACCAAGGCAGATGGTGTCTTGCTCGAGGAAGAAATCGACTCGAGCCTCGGCTTTCTGAGGTACGATTATCCGGAGGCGGTTTATTCCGAACTGCGACAATTATTCCGGCAAGCGCTTTACGAGCAGCAAGACCTCGCGGCAATGGCGCAAAAGCTCGGCGCGCAGCTTAGCGCCGATCGTAAGATCATGCTGGGTGTTCAGCTTTACGATCTGATCTCGCAAGCCGGTTTGAAACAGGAGCAGGTCGTTGCGTTTTACTCGTTCATGTCGCAGATGGGCATGGCTGCGCAGGCGATCGACATCGTCTATCAACTCAATGCATCGGAAGATTCCGATCCGTCGATCTATCAGCACGGCGCGTCGCCGCTCGAGTCGCTCTCCTTTGGTCCGGACGGCAAAGCCGACGTGACACTTAAGAATCTAAACGAGATCGATCGCTTAATGGCTTTTCGCTATCACGAACTCATTTTGCTAAAAAATTATAGCGACCAAAACGTGTCGGTGCGCGGCAGGCCGTTGGTGCGTGGAGGTTTCTGCCGGATTTATCCGGGTCAGCGCATCCTGGTGGGAGATCAGGTACTCAGCTATCAGGAGCTGGCGCAATATTTCAACGCAAAGAAGAACGTTTCGCTTCCAGAGATTTTCATTCGTGTGAACAGAGACTCTGATGAAGTGGGATTGGAACGCTCGCGAACCCGTGAGAGCGCGCTTCGGGTCACTTTTGGATTGAAAGTTCGCGTGAAGGCCCTGCGTGATGTGGATGCCGAACTCAACGGCGCGAAGCTAAAAGCCGGCACACAGGTCGATGCGGCTTTGGAAGACCGGATCGTGTTCCGCAACGACACCGAGCTGGATTTGAACGATCTGCGCCGGCGAGCACGGGCGCTGGGTGGCCGGTTCCAACTGAAGGCTTCCAAATCTGAATATCTGGTTTCGAATGACCCGAGCCGCCTTGAAGCTGACGATATTCTGCTTTCCCCTGGCACGAGCGGCGACGTGCTGCTGAAAATTTTCTGCGATTACGATCGGCGGGTCGGTCAGCTGGAAGTGATCGAAGCGGATCGCCCGATCATGGTCGGTGACACGGTGGTGCGCACCACAGCGCCGCTCAAAGACGGAGACACCATTCGAATCGACATCGGCCAATTTCTGCGATGCAACTTTTCGGAACGAATCATCGAAGAAGAGCGCAACATCATTCGCACTCTCGAGGCGAACGAAATCACACACCGCTTTGGGAAGGGCGAGATTGGTCTGGAGGGAATCTCTTTTAGCATCGCCCGCGGTGAGCTCGTTTGCGTGATGGGCGCGAGCGGCTGTGGAAAGAGCACGCTGATGAGAGTGCTGGCTGGCCAACTCCAACCGACCAGCGGCGAGGTTCTGCTTAACGGACAGTCGCTCTATCAAGATCTTGACGCTCTCAAGCACTACGTCAGTTACATGCCGCAGCAGGACGCGTTCGACGAACATCTCACCATCGGCGAAAATCTGCTGTTTGCGGCGGCGATTCGCGCGCCGCACCTCTCACGGCGTGATCGCAGCCGCCGTTTGGAGGCAAAATTGGTCGAACTCGGACTCGGCGAACGGCGCGACGCGGTTGTCGGAAGCCCGGAGAAGAAAACATTGAGCGGCGGCGAACGAAAGCGGCTGAATATCGGACTCGATATGATTGGCATGTCGGACGTCTATCTGTTTGACGAACCGACTTCCGGACTTTCCTCAAAGGATTCCGAGCACGTCATGGAAATTATTCGGAGCATGGCGCACAACAAAATCGTCATCGTTACGATTCACCAGCCGAGCTCGAAAATTTTCCAGATGTTTCACAAGGCGATCCTGCTCGACAAAGGGGGGCGCCTCGTCTTTTTTGGAACGCCTTCCGACATGCTTCGCTATTTCGCCGAAGCGGAACACCAACATCAGTTCGGAGCCGAACTGGGAGCGTGTCCATCCTGTGGAACAACGCGTCCGGAATTCATTTTCGATGTGCTGGAGACCCCTCTGCGCGATCTGAGTGGCGACATTATTTACGAAGAGAACAGCCGCGGCCATCTCGTTGCGGCGCGCCGTTATTCACCGGAATTCTGGCGTGACAAATATGAAGCGTTTCGCCTGATCCAGGACGTCAAACAAGTTTCACTGCGAAAAGAAGCGCCGTCTATGTTGCCCGCGGCGCCAGTGCAGAAAAAGCGGTTGCCATTTCGATGGCATGATGAGTGGACGCAATTTCGTACGGTGCTGCGGCGCGCTTTTGTAAGCAAGCTGCGCAACCGTGCCAACCTGGTTATCACGATCGGGGTTTCGCCTGTGCTGGCGTTGTTGATTGCGACTATTCTGCGCTATTCGGAAAGCGGAACCTATGATTTTGCGTCGGCCTATCACATTCCGACGTTCTTGTTTCTCGGTCTGATTGTCGCGATGTTCCTCGGCCTGACCAATAGCGCCGATGACATCATCAGGGATCGGCCCGTACTGCAGCGCGAGAGAAATGTTAACGTTCGTTTATCTTACTACGTCGTCTCGAAGACGCTTACGCTCGGAGTATTTGCCCTCGTTCAGTGCATCCTTTTTGTCCTGATCGGCAACTACGTTCTGCAAATCAGAGGAATGTTTTGGATCGATCTGGCGATCATGTTCATGACTGCCATGGGTGGTGTCGCGCTGGGTCTGCTCATCTCTTCGCTGGTGGCCGATCCGAAGACGGCAGCAAATATCGTCCCGCTCGTTTTAATTCCGCAGATCATCATGGGTGGCGCGCTCATCAAATACGAGGACATGAATCGCAACCTCGGTCTGCTTTATTCCCTGTCGCATTGGTTCTCTGAACATCCGAGCGCAGACAAGAACAGGAAGACGGAGAGCAAGCTGCAAGTTCCGCTTGTCTGTCAATTCATTGCGATGCGCTGGTCGTATGAAGAGATGATCGTCGCACAGGCGAAGCTCAATCCGCTTACGCGGCGACAAGACCGCGCGCAGCGCGAAATCGACCGGCTTGTGGCGCAACATCGAAAAGATCCTGAAGCAACAAAACGTTTGGATGACCTGAAGGAAACGCTCGCTTTGCTTTCCGGTCTCGAGGCAAAGTCGGTTGGTGAACTGGATCATTATCTCGGGCTGGTCGATCAAATCCTGAATGGCAAAGGGCCATTCGATCGCGCGCTTTTCAAGAACGCGAACGGCCCCGTCACAGCCGAGCAAATCTATGCGAACCAGAAAGTGTCCGACTTAATGTCAAACGCCGAGATGGACCAAAGCGACTACCGCCGCGGGAACAAGCCGAACGTGTTCTTCGGCGCACAGAAACGTTATTTTGGAATAAAGTTTGGTGTGTTTTTCTTCAATACATCTGTTCTGATTCTGTCCACTCTTGGATTGCTTGGGCTGTTGCATTGGATTCTGCGACGAGAGCTCGAGGTAAGAAGAAGCAAATTTCATGTGTAGGGCGAGCATTCCGCCTGTCATCTGATGGTGAGGCAACCGATCCGGTTGCCCTGCAACGCCAACCGGCGTAACAAGAGGGAATGAGCAAATCAAAAACAAAACCGGCCCGCCTTATCGTCGCCACCAGCGACACTGATGCCGACATGCTTTACGCGACGAAGTTTTGGGCGCCCGATCCCTTCATCTTTCTGGAACGCAATGGCAGGCGCACGCTTGTCCTGAGCGATCTGGAAATCGACCGTGGTCGCAAGCAAGCCGACGCGGATGAATTCGTCATGTTCAGCGAGCTTGAGCGCGAAGTGCAGGGAAAATCAAAAAAGGCGCCGCCCTACGAAAAGGTTCTCGCACATTTCCTCAAAAAACGGGGCGTAAGATCGGTAGTTGTCCCTGCAAACTTTGCACTCGGTTACGCGGAGGAGCTCACCGGAAACAAAATCCATGTCCGCGCGACGAACGGGTTTTTCTGGCCAGAGCGCGAGGCGAAATCGGAAAAGGAAGTGGAAATGATGGGGCGTACGTTGCGAATCACGGAAAGAGGACTCAAGCGCGGCATTGAAATTTTGAAAGCTTCCAAGCCAGGTGCTGGGAAACGATTGCGCTGGCATGGCAAGACGCTCACTTCAGAAATTCTTCGGGCCGAAATTGATTCTACGATTTTGCGCGCGGGCGGCGTTCCGGCCGGCACGATTGTCGCTGGCGGCGGCCAGGCGTGTGATCCGCATGAGCGGGGCTACGGTCCGCTTTACGCCGACTCGTTAATTATCCTCGATGTTTTTCCTCGTGATGCGAAGACCGGATATTTTGGCGACATGACCCGAACGGTTTTGCGTGGACGGGCCAGCGAAGCTCAGCGAAGCCTTTGGGAGACGGTAAAGGCCGGTCAGGCGCTCGCTTTGAAGAGAATCAAGGCAGGGGTCGATGGGATGACGATTCACAAGGCAATCCAGGAATTATTCGCCAAGCGCGGTTATCCGACTGAAGTGCGGAGAGGCCGACGCGTCGGATTCTTCCACGGCACGGGACACGGTCTTGGATTGGAGATTCACGAGCATCCGCGTTTGCAGAAAGTTGTTCTAAAAGATCGACAGGTGGTAACCGTTGAGCCTGGCTTGTATTACCCAGGACTGGGCGGCGTGCGGATTGAAGACGTGGTCTTGGTGACGAAGACAGGTTGCAAAATTCTGTCGCGGTTTCCGAAGCAACTTGAAATTTGAGCAGACCTTGAATGCGGAAAATCTTCGTGCGCTTGCGCTCGACCTGGAGCGGGCTGCTCCCCGCAGCCCGCGAGCTGCGTTCGGCAACTTTCCAGCCGTGGCTGCGCGCGTGGTAGATAAATGCCGCGCAGAACTCGTCGGCGGGAGCGGCGCGTATCATTACAACTGCCCGATGGATCGCAAGTTCTTTGCTGCCTGTGGAATCGATGCGGAGGCATTGCGCGAATTCATCGCGACTGGGGCAAACGACGCAGAAGTGGCAGCTTGGATGAGCCAAAACGCTGCGGCTCCGCAAAAGAGAATCACGGACTGGAGCCGGCGTTTTTTGATGAACCCGCTTTGGCGGTTGCTCGATTTGGAAGATTGGCTGCACGTCCGGGCGCATGGCCCCAAGCAAAGTAGGTAGAATGTGCCCTCTGAATGAACGAAGCGCGCGATGGCGCGTCTAATTTGTTCCAACCACTAAAGTGACAACTGACCTCGATACATTTAAATTAGTGCTCGGTATGTTTTATCCATACGGTTTCGGTCTTGGGTCTGGTTGGCTGTTTTATATCGGCATCCCGTTGATAATCGGGATTTGGGCACAGATTCGGGTGACAAGCGCGTTCCATAAGTGGGGCGAGGTAAGGGCGAGCTCAAACATCACCGGCGCGGAATGCGCACGTGAAATTCTGCAGGCTGCCCAGATTCCGGATGTGGAGGTTGTGGAGACGAATGATTTTCTCGGAGACCATTACGACCCGAGAGACAAGAAGTTACACCTCTCCACCAGTGTTTACAACACGCCTTCGGTAGCGGCGTTGGGTATTGCTGCACATGAGACCGGTCACGCCATTCAGCACGCGAAGGCGTACGCGCCGCTGAAAGCACGCATGGCGATCGTGCCGGTGACCATGGTCGCGTCACAAATGCTGCCATTCGTGATCTTGGGTGGACTGTTCTTCCACATTACCGGTCTGATTACTATTGGCATCTATTGCTATCTGGTCTTGCTCGTCTTCCAATTGATCACGCTGCCGGTGGAATTCGACGCCTCGCGGCGGGCAAAGATCATTTTGCAGCAGATGGGCATCGTCCAGCCGGGGGAGGAAGTAGTGGGCGTGAACAAGGTTCTCAACGCGGCTGCGCTTACGTACGTAGCAGCGTTCATCGCTGCGCTTGGGAACTTGCTGTGGCTGATGTCGATCCGCGATCGGCGGTAATCGACTGCACTATGGATCCCGCTCTCGCGTTACCTGCTCGACGAATTTCCGATTTGTTGTCGTCCGGTCTCGGGGCTCGTGTTAAGTCTAGGTGCGAGACAATGGACCAGCCACGGGTCGATCCAGATCAGGAGTTGGTGAAACGTACGCAATCGGGTGATGCCGGCGCCTTCGATGAACTGGTCATCAAATACACCCCGCGTCTTTTCGGCCTGTTTTATAACATGACCTCGAACCACGAGGACACGAACGATCTTTTGCAGGACATTTTCGCCAAAGCCTACCGCGCGATCCGTGGGTTCCGTGGTAAGTCGTCGTTTTACACGTGGATTCATTCCATTGCTGTGAACATGACGCTTAATTTTCTCAAGAAACGCGGCCGGCGTTTTCAACTGAGCCTGGATGACGTCGACGCCAGTATTCAAAACGACAAGGAATTCCTGCAAAGCACGGCCACGAGCAGTCCGGTGCGCGAAGCAGACTTGTCCGAGCTGCAGCGAAGATTGAACGAGGCCATGATGAAATTGTCTGATGAACACAGAGCCGTGGTTACCATGTTCCATATTCAGGGGATGC
>JBKPLX010000111.1:0-8083 GCA_046731855.1 Verrucomicrobiota bacterium
GATTTCATATTTCAAATGGTAGGGCGCTATGCCAGTCCGGCTCGGACCCGCCGGGGGCGCTGGCTTTCATTCGACGGACGGCTCGGCGAGCCATCCCTACCAAATTATGATTCATAAAATCTTGTTCCATCGCGGGCGTGCTCCTTCAATATCTCACAGGGCGAAAATTTCTCCTCGCTCTGCGCCAGCCTTTGCAGTTCATCGACGACTTTCTTGAGTCCGAAATGTTCCGCGAACCGTAATGGTCCACCTCGGAACGGCGCGAAACCGGTTCCCAGGATCATTCCGTAGTCCGCGTCCTCCGGGGAATTAACAACCTTTTCCTCCACGCAGCGCGCGGCTTCGTTGACCATCAGGAAGATCAAGCGGTGCGCCAAGCCCTCTTCGTTCAGCCCCGAAAGCCTTCGGGGAATGTCCGGCCCCTCGGTGCCCTCAGGCTCGCCGTGCAATGCGCGCCGCCACTGCGCGAGTGAGTCGTTAGGCGCCAGCATCTTGCCTTCATATTTGTAAAAACCAGCGCCCGTCTTGCGGCCAAGCATCTTGCCGTCGCGCAGCCAAAGCAAAACAGAGGAAACATAATCGCGCCGGCCGTACGCCTTTTCCAGTGTGTTGCCAATATCAATTGTAATATCGACGCCGATTTCATCGATCAATCGCAGGGGCCCCATCGGCATGCCCCATTGCACGAGCGCATTGTCGATCTTCGCGGCATCGGCGCCGCCCTCAAAAAGCTCGGCGGCATCAAGCAAATACGGGAACAAAACGCGGTTGACCAGAAAACCCGGGCTGTCGTGCACAATTACCGGCAGTTTTCCAATTTGTCGCACAAAGCCGAGACTCCGATCGCGCGTGTCGTCTGACGTTTGTTTCGTAATCACGACTTCAACCAGTTTCATTCGGCTGACTGGATTAAAAAAATGAAGCCCGATCACGTGCTCAGGTGAAACGGTCGTGTCGGCGAGCCGGCCGACCGGAAGGGCCGACGTATTTGTGGCAACAATCGTTTTCGGACCGGCCTGCATGCCCAGCTCACGAAAGATCTCTTTCTTTACCTCGAACTTTTCCGAGGCAGCCTCGATGATGAATTGCACGTCCCGTAATTCCATCGGCGCAGTGGAAGCCACAATTCGCGCGCGGCCTGCTTGTGCTTTCTCCTCGGTCATCAAACCGCGCTTTACAGCATCGGCGTAGACTTTCTCGATGTTGGCGAGGCCGCGATCGACCTGCTCACGCGCGATGTCACGCAGAATAACCGTCACGCCGCGCGAGCTAAGCCATTGCGCAATGCCCGAGCCCATTACCCCCGCGCCTATCACTGCGGCGTGCACTACTTTCTCCGTCGCCGCTTTCGAAGTTCCTTTCTTGTACTTCTCGGCGAGGAAGAAATTGCGAATCAAGTTTTGGGTCGATTCCGATTTGCCAAGGTCGACAATGGCATCCAGTTCCATCCGCAGCGATTCATCTGGCGAAATCGACAGCGTCTTGCTGATGATTTCCAAGGCACGTTCTGGTGCGGCGTTTCCGTGTTGTTTTGGCACGCGGAGCTCCTCCGACACAGGGTTCGCGGGAGCTCGCCCCTCCAGTTTGCGTTTTCCGTCGCGCAACTTTTTCCGCGCGAGCTCGAGAAGCTTGTCGCGCGAAGCGACCGCATCGACCAAGCCCAGCGTCCTGGCTTCCTCTGCTGAATAAAGTTTCCCTTTTGCAATCACTTCAGCGGCTTTCTCAACCCCAATCAACCGCGGCAGGCGCGTGCAACCGCCCCAGGCGGGAATAAGGCCCAGCGTCGTCTCGGGAAGTCCGATCCGCGTCGCCGGATCATCCGAAGCGATCCGATAGTCGCACGCGAGGGTCACTTCGTAGCCGCCACCGGCGGATGCGCCGTGGATTGCGGCCACAGTCGGAATTTTCAATTCTGCCAGCCGATTCAAAACCCGTTGCCCATTAGCGATGAAGGCGCGCATGTGGCCGCTTTGCGCTTGTTGCAGCAGGGTTTTTAAATCGGCCCCTGCCACGAAAATAGATTTTTTCGCCGACGCTACGATCAGGCCACGCAACGAACCATCATTCTCAACAGCGTCGAGATGTTCGTTCAACTCGTCGAGCGTAGCTGCGTCGAAGATGTTCGCCCCAGATTCGGGACGATCAAAGACCAGCAAGCAAACATGATCGTCGCCGATCTCGCGCCGGATCATTGGACCTGTAGCAACCGCAGGCATCAGGTTCATATTGGCCATTTTCTCGCAAATTCCAAGCGGAGAAGGTAGGGTCGGCACGCCGCGCCAACCGGCGCCGCAGCGCGGCATCCTACCGGTTCGAGCGCCGTTGCTTTGAGCGAGCGCGAGTGTTAGAAACGCGACGTGGTCGGTAATCTTCTCGCACCAGAAATCAAAAGTCTGATCGACGCCCGAAATTTCGGCGCGCTGCGGGAGCTGTTTCGCGAGTGGCCCCCGGCCGATGTGGCCGAAGTAATCCTCGATCTTCCCGAAGACGAACAGGTGATCATCTTTCGCGTCCTTCCAGCAGCGCTCGCGGCGGACGTCTTCGAATACATCGGGATCGAAGAACAGCAGAAATTGTTGCGGGCGATGGCACACGAGCAGGTTGTTGCCATTCTGAATGAGATGTCGCCGGACGATCGCACGGCGCTGCTGGAGGAATTGCCAAGCGCCGCGGCGCGCCAATTGATCCGTCTCCTCACGCCCGAGGAACGCCACGTGGCGACAGCGCTGCTCGGTTATCCAGAAGACAGCGTTGGGCGTTTGATGACGCCGGATTTTATCCAGGTGAAGGAGGATTGGACGGTGCAACACGTGCTCGACTATGTGCGCCAGTACGGCCGCGACAGCGAGACACTAAACTTTGTTTATGTCGTGGATGACCGCGGCAAATTGATCGATGACGTGCGGATGCGTGAGTTCCTGCTCCGGCCGCTCACAGCGAAGGTAAGCGACATTCGCGATCAAAGCTTCGTGGCGTTGAACGTGACCGATTCGCAACAGGACGCGCTGAATGTTTTCCGCAAGTACGATCGCGCCGCGTTGCCAGTAGTCGATTCAAGCGGCGTGCTGGTCGGGATCGTCACAGCCGACGACATGCTCGACGTTGCTGAGAAAGAGGCAACCGAGGACATCCAAAAATTCGGCGGTATGGAGGCTTTGGAAGAACCTTACATGCGCATCCCGGTCTGGCGCATGGTGCGTAAGCGCGCGGGCTGGCTCGTGATTTTGTTTCTCGGAGAAATGCTGACCGCGACTGCAATGGCAAATTATCAGGAGGAACTGGCAAAAGCGCTCGTGCTCGCGTTGTTCTTACCGCTCATCATCTCAAGCGGGGGAAATTCTGGCTCGCAAGCTTCCACTTTAATGATTCGCGCCATGGCGCTGGGCGAAGTAACCCTGCGCGACTGGTGGCGAGTGATGGGTCGCGAAGTGCAGGCTGGGCTTTCGCTAGGCGTTATCCTCGGGGTAATTGGTATCATACGCGTAGGGGCATGGGCAATTATTGGGGAACAATATTTGCATCACCAGCCGTACGGTGCGCATTGGCCCCTCGTCGCGCTGACGGTTGGGATCGCCCTTGTCGGCGTCGTGCTTTGGGGAACGCTTTCCGGGTCCATGCTTCCGTTCCTTCTGCGCAGAGTCGGCGCCGACCCTGCAACATCGTCTGCGCCTTTTGTCGCCACGCTTGTCGATGTGACCGGCTTAATCATTTATTTCAGCATCGCCCTTGTCATCATGCGCGGCGCCATGCTGTAGCCACGGTCGCTGACCGCGGCAGCGTGTGGCGAGCTCTGGGATTGCCGAGGGCGACGCGCTCGGCTACAAAACAAGTGAGCTATGTTGTCGATCCAGAAAATCTTTGGGCACGACGAAAAGTTTTACGATCTGCTGGAGAAGAGCGCGGAAGAGGCAGACGCGAGTGTGCATCATTTGATCGCACTGTTGGAACGGCTCGAGCAACACGAGTCGCCACAGAGCCTGGAACAATTCATTCTCAGTCGGCGCAAGGACAAGGAGATCACACAAGAACTGACCGAACAACTTTGCAAAGTCTTCATCACACCTTTTGAGCGCGAAGATATTCAGGCGCTGGCCGGCGCGCTGTACAAAATTCCGAAGACAGTCGAGAAAATCGGCGAGCGCGTTTTGATTTGTCCGGAGGACTTGCATGGGCGCGATTTTCGCAAGCAGGTCGAGCTTCTCGATCAAGCGGCGGAAACAGTGGTGGCGATGGTAAAACAATTACGCAAAGGAACCGATGCTGCGACCGCGCGCGAGATGAACGCGAAACTCCAGTCGATCGAGGGCGAGGCCGACAAACTCGAACTCGATCTTTTACGCGATCTTTACCAGGGCGATTATAAAGCGAAGCAAGTGATTTTTCTGCGCGATCTGTTCGCATTGATCGAAAAGGTCATCGACCGTTGCCGGGACGCGGGAAACATCATCCTTGAAGTGGCGCTGAAGTATTCGTAGCTCGCTCTTACCGCGGCTATGTTTACGTTTCTCATCGTCGTAGTCGCAGCGATCATCTTCGAATACAGCAATGGCTTTCATGACGCCGCCAATGCGATTGCGACTGTCGTTTCGACAAAAGTTCTCACACCGCGTCAGGCTATCGCGATGGCAGGGTTTTTTAATCTCACCGGCGCGCTGCTCGGCGGTGCAGTGGCATCGACGATCGGTAAAGGTCTGGTGGACACGAACGTTGTCACAATGCCCACAGTGCTTGCCGCCGTCGTCGCGGCGTTTGCGTGGAACATCACCACATGGTGGTTCGGTTTGCCTTCGAGCTCGAGTCACGCGCTTATCGGCGGACTATGCGGGGCAGCGCTTGCCACGGCGCGCGGCGATTGGTCAGTCATAAAATGGAACGCCGGCATATGGCCGAAAGTCGTTGTGCCGATGATCACGTCGCCGCTTGCCGGATTTATTTTTGGCGGACTACTGATGTTTTTGCTTTTCGCAGCGCTTCATCGCTTCACGCCGCACTTCGTCAACACGCTGTTTGGCAAGCTGCAAATTTTTAGCGCAGCGTGGATGGCACATAGTCATGGATCGAATGACGCGCAAAAGACAATGGGTATCATTGCACTCGCGCTTTTTACCGGCACCAACGCTGGCAGCTTCGATCACCTGCCCGGCGGGTTGGCTTTTCTAAAAACTCCAACCTTCACATTACCCACATGGGTAATCGTTTTATGCGCGTTGACGATGGCCGTTGGAACAGCCGCCGGTGGCTGGCGAATCATTCGCACGCTCGGCCATCGCATGGTCAAGTTACAACCGGTGAACGGCTTCGCTGCAGAAACCACCGCTGCAGTGATTATTCAAGCCGCCAGTTACTACGGCATTCCGCTTTCAACAACACACGTAATCACAACGTCGATCATGGGCGTAGGCGCAGTAAAACGTTTCAGCGGAATGCGATGGACCGTCGTCGAGCGCATCATCTGGGCATGGGTTTTTACGCTGCCTGCCAGCGGCCTGATCGGTTACGCGCTGGAGCGCGTTGCAACTGCGATGCTCTAACGAGAGCAAGAGGAGCGACGGCCAACGAGAGCAAGCGTCGAGTGAAACAAAGAGAGCTTTGTCAGGGTCGAAGGCGTCGACTACAATTTATCCAGACCTTCGATCACTTTTTCCATCCCGCTGACCACTAGCGCGAACCGGTCGTAATCGAGCTTGTCGGGCGTATCGTTCGCTGAATGATAGTACGGATAACGAAACGGCGCCGTGTCGGTGATCATGATGCCAGGGTAACCGTGCTTCCAGAACGACCATTGATCCGACCAACTGACGCCGGGAATAAACCAGGGAAGCGCTGCGCCTTCGGATGGGATCTTTGCATGTTTGCGGAAGAGCGCGATGGCACGACGAAGGAGTGCCCGTGAATGAATGTTACTGACGAATCCAATAAAATTGCCAACCTTTGGATAAAAAGCACCCAGTGCTCGCGACGGATAGGTCTGCGAGTCCAGCGCGTCGGAAAAATATCCGATCGTTTCGAGGCTGATCATCCCGGAGATTTTGTCACCGCGCGCTTTGCATCGTTCGGCGTAAACCTGGCTCCCCATTTCGCCCGATAAAAAATAAGGCGGCTCTTCGTTTACGAACGCGACGAAGCGCAACATGTGCGCTGTCTTTTTGCCGGCAAAGCGCCGCGCTAAAGCAAGTGTTGCAGCGACACCGCTGCCATTGTCGTTCGCTCCCGGCGAACCAAATACGGAATCGTAATGTGCACCGATTAGAAGAATCTCAGGACGAGCGCCAGGAATTTCGACTTCGATGTTGTGACAAGCCTGCCCACGCAGTTCATAACTGTCTCGCCGCGGATGAAGACCGGCGCGTGACAAAGAATCTTCGATGAAATCGGCCGCGGCATTCAGCTGCACGTAATGCCACATGTTTCGCTCGCCGATTTCGCCGG
Source organism: Verrucomicrobiota bacterium (assembly GCA_046731855.1). Lineage (GTDB taxonomy): Bacteria > Verrucomicrobiota > Verrucomicrobiia > Chthoniobacterales > UBA10450 > Udaeobacter. Next base: position 6,430 of record JBKPLX010000111.1, read on the forward strand.
CAAGCTTTTGCACATCGGTCCGGAGCTCTTCGCGCAACGCAACCTCGTCAGACGAGAGCGGCGCTGCTTTCGAAATACTCTTCCCCGGCATTCTCATTCCAAACCACCAAAGCAGCGCAAAGATTGCAACGATTGCACTGGCGACTCGAAGAAAGCTGAGCAAAATGCGCCGCAACATTTCATCCGATCTTCTTGCGGAACAGCAGCACGCAAAGGACCGAAAGCGGGATAGCCGTGATGACTAGTCGCTGGGATGAAAACTTCTTTCCTGTTCTGTTGCTTCGCACTTTCTAATCCAAAGTTTGCCGGTAACGCTTGATTCCGATCGCGAGCACGATTACCGCGAAGAGCACGATCTGCCAAAGTTGAAGGCTAACGTCGATGACGTTGTTTCCCTTCAAAAGAATGCCACGCACGATCCGCAGAAAATGCGTGAGTGGAAAAACTTCGCCGACCGTTTGCGCCCAGTGCGGCATGCCGCGGAATGGAAACATGAAACCGGAGAGCAAAATCGACGGGAGAAAAACGAAGAATGCCATCTGCACGGCTTGCAGTTGGTTCTTCGCGATCGTGGAGAAGGTGATGCCCATAGCGAGATTCGCGACGATGAAGACAAACGCGACGATTGCCAGAAGCAGAATGCTCCCCTGCATGGGCACGTGAAAAAGAAAATAAGCTGCCACGAGAATGACTGCGACCTGGATGTAGCCGACCAAGATATAAGGCACGATTTTTCCGATAAGCACTTCGCTCGGGCGGGTCGGCATTGAGAGAAGATTTTCCATTGTCCCGCGCTCGCGTTCGCGAGTGATGGCCAGCCCAGTGATCATCACCATTGTCATGGTCAGGATTACACCCATCAAACCGGGCACGATGTTGTATTGAGTGATGACTTCCGGATTGTAGAGAGAGTGGACGCGCAAATCGATGGGCCCACTGGTCGCAGCTAGGGGGGTGAGCATTCCCTTCAAGTCATTTTGCAACGCTACGTCAAAAAGTGGTCCTAACGAGCCGAGCGCAATTCCGGTGGCCGCGGGATCAGTTGCGTCAGCCTCGATCAATAATGCCGGCCGATCGCCGCGCAAAAGATCGCGGCTAAAATTTTGAGGAATGTTGATGACAAACTGCACCTGACCGCGCGCAAGCAGGTCATGGCCCTCGTCCTCCGTTTTCACCTCGCGGACGAAATCAAAGTAAGTGCTGTTCTTCAATGCGTAGAGCAGCGTTCGCCCTTGCGCGCCGTGATCGGCCATAAGGACCGCAGTCGGCAGGTGTCGCGGATCGGAATTGATGGCGTAGCCGAAGAGCGTGAGTTGAAGAAGCGGAATACCAAGCATCATCGCGAACGTGAGACGGTCCCGTCGCATCTGCAGAAATTCTTTCGAAATTATTCCGCGCAGACGTTGAAACGAAAATTTAGGATGCCGGTTCATGATGCGGCTTTCTTTCTTCCATTAAACTGATGAACGCGTCTTCCAAACCGGACTCAATTTGATGCCACTCGTACGGCTCACGGCGAAATGGTGCGATCGCGCGTTCGAGTTCGGCTGCGTCGGTGCTGCTGACGTGCAATGAATTGCCGAAGGCCACCGCCTGTTGCACCCCGGGAGTCTTGCGAAGCTCGTCGGCCAATTTCGCGAGATCGCGTCCCTTT
>JBKPLX010000112.1:0-55766 GCA_046731855.1 Verrucomicrobiota bacterium
GAACCATTCGATCATCACGAATGGGACAGTTCATTCCACATTACGGGCACTCCACCTGATCCTCCCGGCCAGGAACCGATCAGCGAGATGGCGATTGTTTCGCCGGACTACTTTCGCGCCCTTGGTATGCCCATTTTGCAAGGCAGAGATTTCGGCGCGGCAGATCTCAAAGGTGGCCCGGCGACGGTTGTGATCGATGAGCTCGCCGCGCAAAAATTCTTTCCTGGCATCAATCCAATCGGCAGACAAGTCGACGATCCAGTTACGATCGGACTGCCGACAGCAAATGGAATCCCGGTCACCATTATTGGAATCGTGCCGCACACCCGGAACAATGCCCCGGGGGAAAAAGAAGAGGCGCGCAACCTGCCGATGATGTACTTCAGTGCGTCGCAGTTTGCGAAGGAAGAAGAGAATCTAATCGTCCGCGCGAAAGCAGGTTTCAATCCGCACGCTCTGATTAGTCCGATCAGAAGCGAAATTGCGGCGCTGGATCGTGATCAGGCCGTTTCCGATATCGCAACGATGGAGGAAAACGTCGACGACAGCCTCGCGTCGCCGCGCCTGACAATGACGTTACTCGGAGTATTTGCGGGACTCGCGTTGATTCTCGCAAGTATCGGGCTTTACGGCGTCATGGCATTGATTGTAACCCAACGCACACGCGAGATGGGTATCCGGTTTGCGCTCGGTGCCAGCCGCGGTGATGTCCTGCGGCTTGTTCTTGGTCAAGGGGCCGTCCTAGTTGGAGTCGGACTTAGTGCGGGGTTAGTCGGCGCGTTTTTTGCCAGCCGCGCTTTGAGAAGTGTTCTTTACGACGTTGCGCCGCTAGACCCGGCGGCCCTGATCAGCGCTCTGCTGACGCTTTCAACCGTGGCACTCGTTGCCTGCTTTTTGCCAGCGCGCCGCGCGAGCCTCGTAGATCCCGTCGAAGCACTGCGGATGGAATGACTTGAATCAGCAATCTCATGAATGATCTCCGATTTGCCGTCCGACAACTAGTCAAGAATCCGGGGTTTACCATCATTGCTGTGCTGGTGCTCGCGCTGGCTATTGGCGCTAACACGGCAGTGCTTAGCCTGGTCAACGCATTGTTGCTTCGCCCTCTTCCCTACAAAGCACCGGATGATCTGGTCCTCTTATGGGAGCGATTTCCCACTCAGGGCCTTGAGCGAATCCCGGTGTCGGCGCCGGAATATCTCGACTACGAGAAAGAGACCAAGAGTTTCGAAAAAATAGGCGCTTTCAATTACGCCGCTTACAACCTGACAACAGCAGACGTTCCCGAACGCATCGCCGGCGCAGTTGTGTCGCCCAGCGTGTTCCCATTGCTGGGAGTCGAGCCAATTAGAGGCCGCGTTTTTATCAACGACGAAGGCGCGGAAGGTCGAGACGATGTTGTTGTCATCAGCGCGCGATTGTGGAAGCGCGGTTTCAATTCCGATCCGGCAATTGTTGGCAACAAGATCACGCTCAACGACCGGCCGTATACCGTGGTCGGAATCATGCCGAAGCAATTCGATTTTCCGCTGCCGCTGTTCAACGTGCAGGGGGCCCGCTTCGCCAGCCGCCCCGACATTTGGAAGCCCATTGCCTTTACGAAAGACGAATTGGAAGCGCGTTATTCCCGGAGTTATGGCATGATCGCGCGCTTGAAATCCGGAGTTTCGGTCGCCGGCGCGCAGGCTGAAATCCAGACCATCACGGCAAATTTCCAGCGAACGCATCCCAAAAATTATCCGCAGGAGACGACAGCGTTCGGCGCGAAGCTTTACCCACTTCACGAGCAAGTCGTCGGCCCGATGCGCGCCGGGCTTTGGATCCTCGTCGCAGCGGTGACCCTCGTTTTGCTGATCGCTTGCGCGAATCTCACCACCATGTTACTCGCGCGCGCCGGATCGCGGGAACGCGAGATGGCAATTCGCGTCGCACTCGGAGCAAGCTTAAAGCGCATGCTCCGACAATTGCTTACTGAGAGCGTGTTATTGTCGATCCTGGGGGGAACCGCAGGAGTGTTGCTCGCAATCTGGGCCCTCGACCTCTTGCGTGTGATCGGCGGGCACACGGTTCCGCGACTTCGTGAGGTCAATCTCGACCTCAGCGTGCTTGCGATGACCTTTGGTGTTTCGGTGCTGACGGGAATCCTCTTCGGCCTTTTACCTGCGCTGGTCAGCGCGAAACCGCAGTTGACCGAAGCGTTGAACGAAGGTGGACGCGGTTCGACTGCTGGCGCTCATCGCAGTCGGCTGCGCAATAGCCTCATCGTCGCCGAAACCGTTCTCGCTCTTGTTTTGCTCATCGGCGCCGGCTTGCTGGTGAAAAGTTTTGTCCGCCTGCAAAATGTTTCTCCTGGATTTAACCCGAATAATGTTCTGACGGCGGAGATTTCGTTGCCGGTCGTGAAATATCCAGGCGGTCAGCCGGTTGTTAATTTTTACGAGGAAGCGTGGCGACGGGTCAAAAATATTCCGGGCGTCCAACATGCCGCATTTACCGTCATGTTACCGCTAAGCGGCTCGAACACGGACAGCTCTTTTATTATCGAGGGGCAGGATCCAAGAGCGATGGCCAGCTACCCGGACGAGGAAATTCGGGATATCACTCCGGATTATTTTCGTGTGCTGCAGACCCCTTTACTCAAGGGAAGATTCTTCACTGAGGCTGACACGGCCGATTCGCCGCCGGTGGTGATCGTGAATCAGGCATTCGCCAAAAAATATTTTCGCAATGGCGAAGCGCTCGGCAAACGCATTTCGCGGGACGATACAAAACCGGAGTGGATGACGATCGTCGGGGTTGTTGCGGACATTAAACACCGGAGCCTGGATATGGAAGCGCAGCCGGAGTATTACCTTCCCCACACGCAGGCTCGAGACCGCGAGATGGTGCTGACAGTGCGCAGTGCGCAAGATGCGCGCACACTCGCCGGAGCCATTCGGGAGGAATTACGCAACATTGATCCGGACATTCCGCTTGCGAATGTGCGCACGCTGGACGCTGTTGTGGCCGATTCAATCGCGCCGCGCCGTCTTTCGGTCGTTCTACTCAGTCTGTTTTCTGGGATTGCCTTGCTGCTCGCGTCGGCGGGCATGTACGGCGTGATTTCGTTCCTTGTTGTCCAGCGAACCCATGAGATTGGCGTGCGCATGGCGCTCGGCGCGCAGCGTTCCGATGTGTTGAAAATGGTGATCGGACACGCGGCGAAGTTGCTCCTCATCGGAGCGGCCATCGGTTTGCCCATGGCGATCTTCAGTAGCTTTGCCCTGCGGACAGTACTCTATGAAGTAAGTCCATTCGACATATCAATCTTCCTCACCGTCACGGTGATCCTCGGCGGTGTCGGACTTCTCGCCAGCTACCTTCCTGCTATTCGCGCGGCACGCTCTGATCCAGTGACCTCGCTAGGACATAACGTTTAATTATGATTCGTGATCTTAAATTCGCGTTCCGGCAGCTGTTCAAGTCGCCGGCGTTTACGATTTCAGCGGTAACCGTGCTCGCGCTCGGCATCGGCGTGAATACCGCCGTATTCACCCTAGTGAACACGCTTTTCTTTGCCCCGCCGACTTATGCCAAGCCGCATGAAGTGGTGCAGCTCTTTTCTCAGGACAAGAAGGATCCGAAGAAATTTCGCGGGTTTTCTTATCCCGCTTATCTCGATATTCGCGAGCAGAACACGGCGTTCAGCGACGTGATGGGTTTCAATCTCGCACTGATCGGTCTTGGCCAGAAAGGCGATACGCGGCGCGCATTCAGTGCCATCGTCACCTCGAACTACTTCTCGGTGCTCGGCGTTCCGTTGGCCCGAGGCCGCGCATTTTTGCCGGAAGAGGAAATTCCCGGCCACAACAGGCCGGTCGCGATTGCCAGCTACAGTTATTGGCAGAAACACGGTCTCGATCCAAACGTCCTCGGCTCTCAAGTGTTCATTAACGGGCGAGCGTTCACGATCGTCGGGATTACGCCAAAGGGTTTTGTGGGCACGATGCAAATTTTGTCACCGGAAGTTTGGCTGCCGATGAGTGTTTATGATCAGGTCGCGAACGATTTTAGGTCGGAAAACCGGACTACCATTGACGATCGCAAAGGAACGCAGTTGCGCATCATGGGCCGGCTTAGACCTGGGCTCACCGCGGACGCAGCCAAGCCTGAACTTGCAGGGCTGGCGGCCAATTTGGAAAAAGCGTACCCGGTCGAGCAAAAGGACCAGACCTTCATCGCGGAACGAGTGTCGCGTAATACGGTCAGTAACACGCCGCGCTCCGACAGCAAGATAATCGCGATCGCGCCATTGCTGCTTGGGATGGCCGTGGTGGTCTTGTTGGTGGCATGCCTTAACCTGGCAAACATGCTGCTCGCGCGTAGCACCGCGCGACGCAAGGAAATCGCAATCCGTCTCGCGCTTGGTGGCACGCGGTGGCGCATTGTTCGCCAGCTTCTCACCGAAGGCTTTGCGCTGGCTGTGCTCGGAGGCGTGGGTGGACTCATTCTTGGACTCTGGTCGTCCGATCTGCTGGTTGGTTCAATGCGCAAGCTGATGCCGCTCGACATTGTGTGGTTGACTGGACCGAACCCCGCAGTTTTGGCGGCAACTTTCGGATTTTGCCTGCTCGGCACGCTCACGTTCGCGCTCGGCCCAGCCTTGAAAATTTCGCGTAGCGCAGTGGTGACCCATTTGAAGGAGCACTCCGGAGAGGATGTAGTGCGCCGAAGCTGGAAATTTTTGCCACGTCATCCCTTGGTGATCGTGCAAATCGCGTTCTCGCTGGCGCTCATTACTGCTGCGGCATTGTTCATTCGTGGTGCAGCTAAAGCCGCATCCGTTGATACCGGATTAAGACCGGGCGCAAGTTACATTCTCGAAGTCGATGCGAGCCTGGCGGGTTACGAACCAAAGCGCGCTCAGGAACTTTATCGCAACTTGAACGAGAGACTGGCGGCGCTCCCGGGTGTGGAGCGCGCGAGCATTTCTTCAATCGTTCCGTTCGGAATGTTTGAGTTAAGCAGGAAAGTCCAACGCGCGGGTGTCCATCCCGCTTCAGACGCGAAGCCGGCTACCGCAGCCGAAGGCCTGGCCTTCGAGGTGGCTTGGAACAGCGTCGGCGCGGATTATTTTTCAACCGTTGGATTGCCGGTGACTCGGGGTCGCGGGTTCACTGAAGCGGAGGCGACCCGGCCCGGTCCAAAGGTCGCGATAGTTGACGAAGTTCTGGCAAAGAGACTCTGGCCGGATGGTGATGCGATTGGACAACGTATCCAATATGCGGACCAAAAGGGTGGAACGAGCGCCGATTCGAACAGCGGAGAGAAAGAGAGCATGGAAATAGTCGGTATCGTTCCGGCAACGCGCCACGCGCTGTTTGAAACGGAGGAGCCGGTCGGCGGGATTTACTTGCCGTTCGCGCGTGGATTTCAAAGCGACATTTCCTTTTTTGTTCGGTTTCGTTCGCTCGCTCCCGGATACGAGGCCACCACGGCCGATTTGCTACGACGGACCGTGCGCGATGTCGATCCATCAATCCCGATCCTTTCGCTGCGGACGTTCGCGCAGCATCTCGATTCGAACCTGGACCTCTGGCTCGTCCGCGCGGGCGCGGCGTTGTTCTCGATCTTTGGGGCACTTGCACTCAGTCTCGCCGTTGTTGGTCTTTACGGAGTCAAAGCTTACTCAGTCGCTCGACGCACCCGCGAGATCGGAATCCGAATGGCGCTCGGTGCTCAGACCGGAGCCGTGTTGCGAATGATCATGCGTGAAGGTTCCATTATGCTGATCAGTGGAGTCACCATTGGCCTGCTGCTTGCGATCGCGACAGCAAAAATTGTGAGCGGGTTTCTTTACGGAGTTCGTGCGCTTGATCCGGTCGCATTCACCATCGCTCCACTGCTACTCACTACTGCCGCACTTGTTGCTACCTGGTTACCCGCAAGACGCGCCACCCGGGTCGACCCAGCCCAGGCATTACGCGCCGAGTAAGCATATGATTCGACTCAAAAATCTCGAACGTTGTTACCCCCTGCGAAGGAAAAGTTTTTTGCGTCTTGCGCGACATCAAAAAGAAGGGCCGCGATGACTCCTCGGGAAGGCACGTATAGGACCGCAGTTTTTTCGACCAACTGACGCCATTGTTATGACACCGCTACGACCAAGCATGAAGCTCACTTATCTCGCGCTAGGTTGTCTGCTATTGGCGCGTTTCTCCGAAGCCGGCGAGAGCAACGCAGCCAAGGCTCTCGAGCAATTGAAGTCATTGGCCGGTGACTGGGAAGGGACCGCTGAATGGACGGGAGCCCGGACTGGGACCTACCCGATGAACGCGGCCTATTACACAACCGCCAACGGCTCGGCGCTGGTAGAGAATTTGATCTCTGAAAACGCGCCAGTCATGACCACTGTTTACCATTTGGATGACAACGATCTTCGGTTAACACACTTTTGCGGAGCTCAAAATCAACCGCGATTAAAGGCCGAACGAATGGACCTCGATAATAAAGCCATCGACTTCGGCTTCATCGATATAACCAATTTGCGCTCGCCCGATGCACCGCACGTTCACGGGCTAGAGATACGTTTTATCGACCCGAATCACATCACAGTGACGTTCCTGTTCCGGAGCGGCTCCAAGGAAAGCCGCGAACAGGTCGCTTTGAAACGCATCGACAAAAAGACATGATCAAACTTAAAAATCTCGAACGCTGTTATCCTCTGGCGAAGGAAAAGTTTTTTTACGTCCTGCGCGACATCGATCTGGAGGTGGAGGAAGGGGACTTCGTGTCGGTGATGGGACCTTCCGGCGCAGGCAAATCCACGCTCTTACACATCCTGGGCATGCATGATCACGGCTGGCGCGGTGAATATTTTTTGGGCGACACCGCGGTGCATCATTTAAAGCCGAAAGAACGCGCCACGCTGCGGAACGAACAAATCGGATTCGTGTTCCAGCAGTATCACCTGCTCGATGACCTCACGGTTTACGAGAACTTGGATATTCCACTTTCTTATCGTCACTACAAAAAGAGCGAACGCGCCGCGATGGTCGCAGACGTGCTCGATCGTTTCCAAATCGTCGGTAAAAAAGATTTATATCCGAGTCAGCTCTCCGGAGGACAACAGCAGTTGGTAGGCGTCGCGCGCGCGATCATCGCCGAACCCAAACTTCTGCTAGCCGATGAACCCACCGGCAATCTCCACTCAAGCCAGGGCGAGGAAATCATGGAGCTCTTCTGCAAGCTGAACGAGCAGGGGATGACCATCGTGCAGGTGACGCACTCGGAAAAGAATGCCTCATACGGCAAACGCGTCATTCAACTCCGCGACGGCTGGATTGTTAACAAATAACCAAAGCAAAATCCTTATGATTCTAGATTCTTTTCGCCAGGATGTCCGAGTTGGGCTTCGTGTTTTGTTCAAAGACAAAACTTTTTGTTTTCTAGCCGTGCTTGTTCTGGGCCTCGGCATCGGCGGGGCGACCACTCAATTTACGGTCGTCAATGCAGTGGCGTTGCGCGGATTTTCGTTTCCGCATCCCGAGCAGTTGGTGACCGTTGGGCTGATCGATCCGAAAGCGAGTGATCAGAACAACAATTTCGGAAACGGCGTGATTCCGACAGCGCAGGATTACGAAGATTTGAAAGCGAGCCAGAAGTCGTGCTCGTTGATGGCCGGCTATCTCAGTGGATCTACAATAAACGTCACCTACAAGGACAAGCCGCAGCGTTATAACGGCGGCTACGTCACAGAAGATTTTTTCAAGATCACTGGTGTATCTCCGATTATCGGACGCGATTTTACCGCCGCTGACAACAAGCTGGGTGCGGAAAGGGTCATCATTCTCGGCCACGAAATTTGGAAACGGGATTTCAACGGCGATCCCAAAATCGTCGGACAGAACGTTCGAGTTAACGGCAAACCCGCAACCATCATTGGTGTTATGCCGCCGAATTTTAAGTTCCCGGCTTTTGAGGAACTCTGGACGCCGCTTTACAATCATTTTCCCCCGATACCGCGCGGCCAGCTCGTGATTGGTGCAAACAACGCCGCACCGGCGGTGATTGGCCGGCTCAAACCGGGAGTCACTCTCGATCAGGCGAATGCGGAATTTAGCAATCTTGCTCACCAGTTGGCTCAAGATAATCCCAAGACCAATCAAAATTTTACATCGGCAGCCGTGCAGCCGCTCGCGAATTCGCTCATCGGCGTTCAATTTCGACAGACCGTTTGGGCGATGTTGGCTGCGGTCATTCTGGTCTTGTTGATCGCGTGCGTGAACGTCATGAACATGCAGTTCGGCCGGGCCGCATTGCGAGCAAAAGAATTGGCGATTCGTGGCGCGCTGGGGGCGACACGTTGGAGACTCGTCAGGCAGATGTTGACGGAAAGTCTGGTGGTCGCGGTATTCGGCGCAGTCGTGGGAGTTCTTTTGGCCTATTGGGGCGTCGACTTGCTAACGCGCGCCACAGACGCTCTGCCGCCGGGGTTCGCATTGCCTTACTGGGTTCGATTTACGATCGACGCGCGAGTGCTCGCGTTCATCGTTGGGATCACCTTGGTCGCGACCATCGTTTCCGGTCTGGTCCCGGCGTTAGTCAGTGCTCATGGCAATGCAGCAGAGATGATGAAAGAAGGCGGGCGCGGCAACAGTAGTCGGTTGGTCAACATCATCACGCGGCTTCTCGTGATCGCGCAGATCGCGCTCACAGCAGCGCTGTTGATTGCAACAACCCTCGAGATCAGGTCGATCAGAAACCAGCTCAAGCTCGACTATGGTTACGACGAGAATGTGATTTACAGCGCCCGGATGGCGTTGATGGAAGGCGCCTATACCGAAGATGGCCGCCGCGATTTTTTCAAACGCGCCGTTCGAGAACTGCGGACCAATCCTCAGTTTGATTCTGCAGCGCTGACTGATCGCTTTCGGATGACATTTGCAGGCGGCGGCCAGTATGAAGTTGACGGCCAAAATTATCTCACCGACCGCGACCGGCCGCGCGGAAACTTCGAATCGGTCTCGGACCTTTATTTTTCCACACTCGGGCTAAAGATTTTGGAAGGGCGCGATTTTACGACTGATGATAGCGACGCAAAGCAACCGGTCGCGATCGTGAATGCGAGTTTTGCCCGTAAGCATTGGAGCAATCAAAGCGCGCTCGGACATCAGGTCCGAATTTTCAACCCAGGTCAGCCAGAGCCGTGGCGAACGATCGTAGGTGTCGTTCCTGACACTTTGATGCAGGGTCCGTTCGATCAGCAGACGGATAATGCCGGCTTCTATATGCCACTCCTTGGCGCATCGCCGGCCACTCAATTTTGTACGATCCTCGTTCGACCGCGCGCAGGCCAGCGCGCGGAAACGCTCGGTCCGGCGCTGACAAAAGCAGTTACTCAGCTCGATTCAGATGTGCCGATCTATTTTCCGGGTACAGCTGCTCGATTGCACGATGAAACTCTTTCCGGCAATCGCATCATCGTTAGTCTGTTCGCGATTTTCGGTGGCCTCGCATTCGTTCTCTCTGCGGTGGGTCTTTACGGCGTGATGAGTTTTTCGGTGAGCCAACGCACGCAGGAATTTGGAATTCGAATGGCCCTGGGAGCGGACGCTCGCCGAATTTTCCGAATGGTCATGACGCAAGGCGCGTGGCAGTTGCTCATCGGACTTGTGCTTGGCACCGGTGCCGCTGCTTTATTGCTCGGAGTCCTGGTTGCGGCTGCGTTGCGAAACATTCTTTTCAAGGTCAACCCACTGGATCCGTTCATTTATTTCGCGGTCGCAGGTTTGCTGACAATTGTTGCCGCAGCTTCCTGTTTTGTTCCCGCGCGCCGCGCCACCCGCGTCAATCCCGTGGAGGCGCTGCGTTACGAGTGATTCGGGTCGACTGCGAAGGAGACTCATGATTGGCAACCTAAAATTTGCACTGCGCATGCTCGTCAAGGCGCCGGGTTTCACCGCCATCGCTGTCATTACACTTGCGCTCGGTATTGGTGCGAACACCGCCATCTTCAGCGTATTGGACGCCGTGTTGCTCCACCCGCTTTCGTTTCCAAAACCGAATGAGCTCGTGGCAGTTTGGTCCTATGTAGCTCGCGACAATCTCGAGAAGGAAACCGAATCGATTCCTGATTATGTCGACCTTCGCGACCAATCGCAAACGTTACAGGGACTGGCGGCTTTCACGCGCACTGGTGCCGTGCTGAATCGCAGCGAAGAATCGCGACAGCTTTACGGCGTCGCCATCACTTCGGATATTTTTCCCGTCCTGGCAATCCCACCCGCGCGGGGTCGCCCTTTTACCCGGGAAGACGACAACGTCGATGCACAGGTCGTGGTTTTGACTGATTACGCTTGGAAAACTTTTTTCAACAGCGACCCCGACATCGTGGGAAAGCAAATCAGTTTGTCGTGGCGCCTTTATACGGTGCTCGGTGTCATGCCGCCCGGTTTTCGATTTCCAGTCGAAGGCGAGCGCGCGGATTATTTGATCCCGTTGCATCCGCTCGTGCCGGAACACGTGAATAATCGTGACAGTCATTTCATTCGGATGGTGGGTCGATTGAAACCAGGGGTGACGATCCAGCAATGCGATGTTGAGATGAAGACCATCGCTGCGCGGTTGGAACAACAATATCCGAAATCAAACACCGGCCGCTCCGAGCGCGTTTTTTCGTTGCACAACGATCTGGTCGGCGACGTTCGACCCGCCCTGATTACGATTTTCGCGGCCGTTGTTTTTGTTTTGTTGATCGCTTGCGCAAACGTCGCCAATCTTTTACTCGCGCGCGCCACTGCCCGGCAGCGCGAGATCGCGATTCGGACAGCACTGGGGGCGAGTCGCGTCAGGATCGTTTCGCAACTTCTTGGCGAAGGCTTGTTACTCTCGAGCCTCGGCGCGTGTGGCGGTTTGTTTCTAGCCTGGTGGGGGATCGATTTGCTGCGCGTTTTCGGTCCGCAAGATGTTCCGCGACTCGCGTCAGCCGCCATTAATGGCCCCGTTTTCCTCTTCACGTTTGTAGCAGCAATCTTCAGCACGCTCGTCTTCGCTTTGATTCCAGCGTTGCAATTGACACGACCGAATATTAGTGAATCGCTCCAGGCGGGCCGTGGCGCGGTCGGTCCCGAGTCGCATCATTTGCGCCGTATCCTGGTCGTTGCCCAGGTCGCGCTTTCGCTGTTACTCCTGGCCGGCGCTGGTTTGCTCATCAAAACATTCGCCAACCTCCGCGCCACCAAACCCGGGTTCGACCCGTCGCACGCCGCCGTCGTTCAACTGATTTTGCCAAAGGCAAAATACCCGGAACCGGAAAAGCACCGGCGATTCTTCGAACAAATTTTGCCCAAGCTGGCGGCGCTGCCAGGAGTTGAAGCTGCCGGCGGCGCGTTCCCGATGCCGTTCTCAGGCAACGACACTGGATCGACATTTTCCATTGCCGGTCAGCCGCCACGTCCGCCGGGACAGGAACTGGTGGCATCGCATCTGACCATCACGCCGGATTACTTTCGTGCGATGCACACGCCGATCCTGCGCGGGCGTGCGTTTGATGCGCGTGATACAAAGGATTCTCCGCCGGTCGTGGTCATAAACGACGTGCTGGCGCAACGTTATTTTCCAGGCGGCAACGCAATCGGTCAGCAGATCATTCTGGTTCACGGTGAAAACAATCAGCCTTTGCCGCCGAAGGAAATTGTCGGCATCGTTGGTGGCTCGCGTCATGAGTCGCTCGCGATCCAACCGCTGCCGGAATTTTACATTCTCGCTTCACAAGATCCGCAGCGTCGTATGGATGTTGTGATTCGCACTGCGTCCGATCTCGCCGGGTTGCAGACGGCGTTACGCAACATCGTGCACGAGTTTGACCGTGATCTGTTTGTTCCGACTCTCGAACCGCTGGAGCAACACATTGGCGTTACTTTGGCGCAACCGCGCTTCAATATGATGCTGCTCGGCACGTTTGCCGGTGTAGCGATGGTGCTGGCTGCCATCGGAATTTACGGGGTCATTGCCTACAGCGTTGCGCAGCGGACGAAAGAGATTGGCATCCGCATGGCGCTGGGCGCGCAAAAGATCGACATGCTGAGCCTGGTGCTTCGGCAAAGCCTCGCTGTTGTCGGCATTGGATTGGTGGTGGGTTTGATCAGCTCGCTCATGACCACGCGACTGATGAGTTCACTGCTTTTCGGCGTGAGCGCGAATGACTTCATCACTTACGCCATTGTTCTCGCGCTGCTTACCACCACGGCGTTGATTGCCAGCTATCTTCCCGCGCGTCGCGCCATGAATGTCGATCCGATGGTGACCCTCCGTTACGAGTAATATGAACGATCTGAGGTTCGCTCTGCGCCAACTCCGCAAGTCACCGGGATTTACCCTTGTTGCTGTCCTGACGCTGGCGCTCGGTATCGGGGCAAACACCGCGATCTTCAGTGTGGTTAATGCGGTGTTGTTAAAGCCACTGCCGTTTCCCTCGCCGGATCAACTTGTTGCTATTGGCAGCACCAATCTGAAGGACCCAGACAGATCTCACCAGTTCAACTCGCTTTCTTATCCGGACTTCTTCGATTTCCGAAATCAAAACCGAACCTTCGACTGCATGTCGATCTATCGCGGTGGTAGTTATGCGCTCATTAACGAACAAGGTGCCCAAAATGTCCAAGGGCTAAAGGTCAGTGCGGAATTCTTCGACGTCCTCGGTGTGAAGCCTGCGATCGGCCGCGCGTTTGTTCGCGAGGATGAACAAGCCGGAGGCGGACCGGGTGGATTCAAGGTAATTCTCACTCACGATTTGTGGATACGGTTGTTTAATGGCGATAAGGCCGCGATTGGTCGCACACTGCGCATCCAAGGCCATTCCTACACCGTCATCGGAATCATGCCGCGCGGATTTCAATTTCCTTTCGACACGCCGGCTACCGAATTGTACGTCACGTTTGCGACGGACGCAGCGAACGCAGATGGAACGAAGCCGACCACAGAACAGCGCGGCAATCATCTGCTCTTGGCATTTGGCCGACTTAAACCGGGTGTAAACGTGGCCCAGGCCGAAGCCGATCTGCGAACGATCGCGGCTGCGTTGGAAAAACAATATCCGGAGACGAATACGCAATTTGGTGCCGCCGTCCTTCCGCTTCGCGATGACCTGGTTGGTGACGTGCGTACTGCGCTTTACGTGCTCTTCGGTGCGGTCGTGTGCGTGCTGCTCATCGCCAATGCCAACGTTGCGAATCTGATGCTCGCGCGCGCGTCGGTGCGTGGAAAGGAGATTGCTTTGCGGGCCGCTCTTGGCGCGAGTCGCAGGCGAATTATCCGTCAATTACTCACGGAAAGTTTGTTGCTTGCCGGAATCGGCGGCTTGCTCGGTCTGTTAATCGCGAAGTGGGGAACCGAGGCGCTCATCGTGACTGTGCCTCAAAATATTCCGCGCATCAGTGCGATCCAACTTGATGGCGCCGTTCTCGTTTTCACTCTGCTCATTTCAATTGCCACGGGCGTCGTTTTCGGATTGGTGCCGGCGTGGCAGGCATCACGTGTCGATCTTAACAGCGCACTCAAAACAGGTGCGCGCATCGGCACCGGAGGCGAACACAAGCATCGTCTCCGCAATGGACTCGTCATGAGCGAGATCGCGATCGCATTGATTCTGCTGGTTTGCGCCGGTTTATTGATCCAAACATTCGCCCGGCTTGGTCGCGTCCAGACCGGGCTGCGCACCGAAAATCTTTTTACCGCGCGCGTCAATTTGCCGGAGGCATCGTATTCCCGACCAGCGAACGTGAACGCATTTTTCGATCAATTACTTGCCAAGCTCCGAGCCATTCCAGGAGTCAATTTCGCGACCATCATTGTGCCTCTGCCGCTCACTGGGAGTCATATGACGACTGATTTCGACGTCGAAGAGCATCCACTGCCGGAAGGACAACGGAACGACGCTCCCATTCGCATCACCGGGCTGGATTATTTCGAGACAATGGGCATCCCGCTCCTGCAGGGCAGAGTTTTCAAGGAAACAGACAAGTTTGACGCGCGTCCAGTCGTTATAGTAAATGAGCGCTTCGCCCAGAAATTTTTTCCGGGGCAAAATGTAGTCGGCAAACGCATCCAGCCCGGCTGGAGTGTCGGCGATGAGAAGCCCAAGATGCGTGAGATCGTCGGCGTTGTTGGCAACGTCAGGTATCTTTCACTCCAGAAGGATTTCACACCGGAGATGTACGTGTCGGCCACGCAAGTTCCGGTTAACCGCGTCTACATCGTGGCGCGCACGAGTCTTTCTAATCCCGCCGCCCTGACCACTGCCGTGCGTGATCAGCTCGCCTTGGTCGATCGCGATGTGCCGCTCACGCAGGTTCGCGTTTTTGACGAATACATGTCGCGAACGCTGGCCCAGCCTCGTTTCAACGCCTTGCTATTGTCGATCTTCGCAGGAACTGCGCTGCTTCTCACGGCGATTGGAATCTACGGCGTTCTTGCTTATTCCGTTTCGCAACGAACAAACGAAATCGGAATCCGGATCGCGCTCGGCGCAGCGCAATCGAACATTTTCCGGTTGATCGTTGGCCAGGCGATGCTGCTGGTCGCAATCAGCATTGCCATCGGGCTTCTCGGCGCGTTCATGGCAACGCGTTTCCTGAGCAGCCTGCTTTACGGCGTCGCAGCGTGGGATCCGATCACTTTCGCTTCAATTGCGACGCTTATTGCCGCAGTTGCATTTCTCGCCTGCTGGCTCCCGGCGCGCCGGGCCGCGCGAATTAGTCCAATCGAGGCATTGCGCACCGAATGACATACCGATCTAAAATTTGCTCTGTGCCAGCTCCGCAAATCGCCGGGATTTACCCTTGTCGTGGTGTTTACGCTTGCGCTTGGGATTGGTGCTAACATCATAATCACACCACCAGCTAAGGATGCGCTGCTCCCATTGATTCAAGCTTCTGACGACCAGCATTGATTTCGGGAAGCACAGTTCTACCAAGTTTAGTCTGCCCTTCGTCCGCAAGCCTGATCCATGTCAACGCCTCTTTAAGATGACCAAGCCCTGATTCCGCGACTGCCAGGTTGTAATAGGCCGTGATTACTGCTTCGTCCCGAGCTTCAGAATAAGGTAACTGCGATGCCTCCTCGAGCTCCGCCCGGAATTCATTCTTTGCAGACTGCATCTCACCTTTATCAGCGAAAAGGACTCCGCGGCTAAGAAAAATGGGGGGCGTGATATGCGCGCCTTTTCTTGCGACCGCTTGATCAAAATTTTCAGCCGCTCTAGTCTGGAGATATCTCTTAAACGCATTTTCAGCTGGTCCGTTATGTTGTTTTTCGGATAGTTCAGAAAGTAATTGCGGAAGCTGTGGATCTGCCTTCCAAACAAGCGAGGCGTACTGCTTTGCTTCTTCTGGAGGAAGCGGCGCGTTTCTTCGCTTTGTCCCGAAACCTGCCGCTTTCTCGAGATACTCCCATCCAAGCTCGTAATAGACGTGAAAGTCGCCAGACTTCTGTGCTGCAGCGAACCAAACCGATCGCGGATCCTGCCATTCAGATAAGTAATCAACGGTTTTCATAAGCCAAATAAAGCTAAGTGCCGCAATCAGCGTTGTTACAGCGGCAACCTTCCACCTTTTCAATAGATCTGTTGCCTTGATCAACAACCATGCAATGAGAATAACTGCACCTACTGACGGCAAAAAAAGGTAGCGATCGGTTACTGGATAACTGAACGGCAGAATCTGTGTTGGAAGATAAGTAAATAAGATCCAGTAGATCGAAACAGTGGCAACAGGATAGCCTTTGCGCAGAAGCCACGGTAATAGGAACAATCCAAGCACGATACCTAGCCCGACCAATTGGGACAAACCAACTCCTGACACGGGAGGTACACGATAAATAACATAATTTCCCAGCCCGGTAAGTAGCCATAAGCTCTGAACGAATGCCTTTGCATTTACGGCAGGGTCAGGTTGTAATCCAGTGCTCGGTTGTGCCTGTTGGACTACTACAGCTACCATAGCCGCCAGGACAAAGAACGGGACCTTGTCAATGAGTGACCGACCTAATGGCCGCTTTTCAAGCACCAGGTCGATAACCACCAATACTGCTGGGAAAGCGGCAACGGACAGTTTTCCCAGCAATGCGAAGAGAAACAGCAGAAAAGAAACGATGTACCAGCCTATTGCGCCGCACCGCCTGTATTTTAGGTATGCAAGGACACAAGGCATCACAAAGGCAGCGGCCAGCAAATCTTTGCGGCTCGAAATCCAGGCGACTGCTTCCACGTGTGCTGGATGAACAACAAACAACAAGGCGGCCGCCACAGCAGTTAAACGTCGCTGTGTTAGTGCAAGTGCAACAAGATACACAAAGCCGGCAATAACTCCGGCCCAGAGGTTGCTTGATAGATGGAACGTGTATGCGTTCAAGCCGCCAACTGCGTAATCGAACGCATACGATAACAAATGAAGAGGGGAATAGTTGAGATAGTAAGGACTAGATAGAATCTGAGCGAGATGCTTCCATGTCATTCCCTGAATCCACGGATTGGTGACGACATACTGCTGGTCATCTATTCTGAAAAAACCCAGATGAAGATCGCCCGCGTAAAGCACGATGGTAGCAACAATACACAGAAGGACAATGCCACCATTGAGCTGCCATGAGCCGGGAACGAGAGAGATGCACGGAGGGCCGAAGTTTCCTTTGCCGGATTTATGTAGCCGTTTCTGTGCAGCAGAACGCCGCGATGCCGCGGTCGGAGCCGGCGCAGATCGAATTTTGTGTTTCTTAATTGAAGACACGGCAGAAATTTTATCCGGCGTGAACTTTAGTCGGCTTTGGCAATTCTAGACATGAAAAATTGCCTTATTGCGTCCATAATAGTTTTTTTCGAGAACAACTTGCATTGCCATCTGGTTTGAACATTGGTGGCGGTGTGCTGTCTCCTATTCGTCATTAAAACTAATATGCATCTGCGTTTTTTGATCGCTTTCATCACCGCCGCACTGGTTGTGTCAGGCGCGCTCGCGCAAGAAAAAAGTCAGCCGACGGTCGATCAGTTGGTGGCGAAGAACATCGAGGCGAAGGGTGGTGCGAGCGCCTTGCGCGATCTGGGAACCCTGCGGCTTAGTGGCAAAATGCTAGTTCAGGAAGGGCAGATCCAATTAACCTATTTACAAATCAAGAAACGACCGGAGGACGTGCGCACTGAGGCCTCTCTCCAGGGAATGACGCAGATCGAAGCGTATGACGGCAAGGACGGATGGAGAATCTCGCCATTCTTTGGACGCAAAGATCCTGAACGGATGTCGGCCGATGATGTAAAAGCGCTGGTAGAAGACGCGGAGATGGATGGGCCATTAGTCGATTGGAAAGCTAAGGGAAACACGGTCGAATATCTGGGAACCGAAGACGTCGATGGAACCCCAGCGCACAAGTTGAAAGTGACCCGGAAGAACGGCGACGTAAGCCTTGTCTATTTGGATCCGGATCACTTTCTGGAAATTCGTGTCGTAACGCAGCGAACCAGACACGGTGCATACGAAGAAGTAGAGACCGATCTTGGCGATTATGAAAAAGTCGGAGGTGTATTCGTTCCGACGTCAATCGAGTTTGGATCCAAGGGGTCGCCTGACAAGCAAAGGATCATAATCGACAAGGTCGAAGGCAACGTGCCGGTGGATGACGCACTCTTTCACTTCCCCGGCCAAATGACTCTCCCTCAATCACAAGGTTGATCGATCGATGAGAATGTTGAACTACCAGAAGGGGTGCGATCGCGTCGCTACCATTGTGCAATGCGCCCTTGCGTCGCTTTCGTCGCTGCTTGTGTGCGCGATTTCTTGCCATGCAGAGGATGCGCCATTCAACTCGGCAACGATCTCGGGCCTCGGCGCGCGAAACATAGGCTCCGCAACGATGAGTGGACGGATCTCCGCCATTGCGGGAAAACGCGAGCCATCTGGCAAGATTACGCTTTTTGTTGGGGCAGCCAGTGGCGGCGTCTGGAAATCTGACGATAGCGGGACCCGGTATCGTCCCGTGTTCGACGAACAGCCAGTGCAATCGATCGGCGCGATCGCGCTCGATCCAAAGAATTCGAAAAATGTGTGGGTTGGAACCGGTGAATCGTGGACGCGAAACAGCGTTTCCATTGGCGACGGGATCTACAAATCCACGGACGGCGGCGAAACATGGACGCATTCCGGTTTGGAAAAGTCTGAGCGCATCGCAAAAATCGCAGTGAGCCCAAAGAACAGCGACACGATCTTTGTCGCGGTCCCCGGCGCGCTCTGGAGCGATTCTCCCGATCGCGGTCTCTACAAAAGCACTGACAGCGGCAAAACGTGGAACCAGGTCCTCAAAGGCCCGAATCTTTCGACCGGCTGCACTGATGTCGCTATCGACCCGGAAAATCCGGACATCATGTTCGCGGCGATGTGGGATTTCCGGCGCAAGGGCTGGGAGTACCGCTCGGGCGGCCAAAGTCCCACAGCGCCCTCGGCCAGCGGATTATTTCGTTCTACGGACGGCGGCAATACCTGGACAGAGATTACGCCTGAGGCCAATAAAGGTTTCGCGAAGAAACCATATGGACGTCTCGCAGTAGCAATTGCACCTTCGAATCCCAAGCGGGTTTACGCTTTTGTGGAGTCACCCGATAGCGCACTCTTTGTGTCCGACGACGGCGGTGTGTCGTGGGAAAAGCGAGATAAGAGTCGGTGGATGGTGTGGCGCCCCTTCTATTTTGCGAACCTGATTGTCGATCCAAAAAATCCCAACCGCATATTTAAAACTGATGGCTCGCTGATCGTCAGCGAGGACGGAGGCAAAAGTTTCGCGGTGGTCGGCGGGTTCGGCGGGATGCATGGCGACGTGCATGATGTCTGGATCGATCCAACCAACACGCAGGTCGTGTTCTCGGGTGACGACGGCGGGATGTGGTATTCCTACAACGGCGGCGCGAAATGGTGGAAAGCTGAAAATCTCCCCGTCTCGCAGTTCTACCACGTTAGCGTGGACGACAAGGATCCGTACCGCGTTTACGGCGGTTTGCAGGATAACAGCTCTTTCGTAGGCGAATCACAATACCCCGGCGGGATTACCAACGCGCAGTGGGAAAATATGTACACCGGCGATGGTTTTTGGATGTTTCCGGATCCGGCCGATCCCGATTACATCTATGCAGAGTATCAGGGTGGCGAGATCGCGAGAGTAAATCGTCACACGCACGAGGCTCGCAACATCAAGCCGCGGCCGAATTACAATGAAAAACTCCGGTTCAACTGGAATACGCCGATCGCGCTCTCGCCTAACGAAAAGGGGACGATTTATATCGGTGCTCAGTTTCTCTTTCGCTCGCGCGATCACGGCCAAACGTGGGAACGCATTTCGCCAGATCTGACAACCAACGATCCGGAAAAACAGAAACAGGAGCAATCAGGCGGCGTCACGGTCGACAATTCGTCGGCCGAAATGCACACCACGATTTACTCGATCAGTGAATCGCCCAAGGACAAATCGCTGATCTGGGTAGGCACGGACGACGGCAACCTTCAACTCACTCGTGACGGCGGCAAGACATGGACCAATGTCGTCGGCAATATTCCCGGTTTGCCAAAAGATTCATGGGTCACCTGGGTGCAAGCGAGCAACTTCAACGCTGGCACCGCTTACGCGGCGTTTGATCGACATACCTTTGGTGACATGGCGCCGTATGTTTTCAAAACAACTGATTACGGTAAGACGTGGATGCCGCTCGTAAGCGCTCAGGACGCCAAAGGCGTTCGTGGATACGCACATGTGATCAAGGAGGACTTGGTCAAGCCGGATCTGCTTTTTCTGGGGACGGAATTTGGACTTTGGGTCTCAATTGATGGCGGAAAAAACTGGGCACAATTTAAAGGCAACCATTTTCCAGAAGTTGCCGTTCGAGACTTGGCAATTGCCCCGCGCGATAACGATCTGGTTCTTGCAACACACGGCCGCGGAATCTGGATCATTGACGATATCACCCCATTGCGGGCCTTGACGCCGGACTTGTTAAAGCAGGAAGTTGCGTTCGTCTCAGCGCGTCCTGTGCAACAGCGCATCGAAGGCTCAGGCGGGTGGGCTTCCGGAGATGCGGTTTTTGTTGGCGACAATCCGCCTGACGCCGCCGTGATCAATTACTACCAGCGTGAGCGTCATCTGTTTGGAAAACTGAAGCTCGAAGTTTTGGATTCCGCGGGGCGTGTTGTCGATGAATTGCCAGCCAGCAAGCGACCCGGCCTGAATCGCGTGACCTGGCCAATGCGTGTGAAGCCACCGCGTGTGCCACCTGCCGCGCAGATTGCCTTTGCCGGAGTACGAGGTCCACGACTTGTGCCGGGCGAGTACACTGTGCGCCTTACCAAGGCCGGCAAAGTTTCGGAAACCAAGTTGACAGTTGGTCCCGATCGCCGGGCCAAATTCAGTGCTGCTGATCGCAAGGCACAGTTCGACGCTGCAATGAAGATCCATGGACTGTTTGACGAGGAAAGTGCGCTAATGGACCGGATTATTGCCTTGCGCAAAGCATTGGCGCAAAGCGGCAGAGCGTTAGCTGAAGGCGATCCGCTTGGCAAGAACATTTCCGATTTCGACGGGAAAGTTGATGCAGTCCGCAAGAAAATTGTAGCAACCACTGAAGGAGGAGCGATCACGGGCGAGGAGCGATTGCGGGAGCACACGGACCAGCTTTATGGAGCGATTCTTAGTTACGAAGGAAAACCTGGCAGCTATCAGATTGCATATAGCGATACGCTCAAGCAGGAACTCGGTGACGTCACAAAGGCGTTCGACCAATTGCTCGCCAAGGATCTGCCGGCCTTAAACGAATCTCTGAAAGCCAAGGGACAGCAGCCAATTCCAGCGCCGTCGCCCAATGTTGGCGCGACAGATAGTACACATGGTTCGGGAGGCACGGTGGGCGCGAGCGCGGCACTTCCACCCGATTTTCGCCTTTCTTACTAGGGCTTTAACGGTAGCGGGCTTCTGGCGCGTTAGGAATTCTCTTCCGGCTTTTGGGGTGGTCTGCCGACAATCCATCAATTACAAGTGCTTTTTAACAAATGCACGGCCAGACGCCGATTTCAGATACCGCTCAAATCGTGCTGCGGTCGATCGATTCGAAAACGCAATGTAAGTTTTCAAAACGTCATCCTCGTGTGAAGCACTCGCACCGAGTTATGGGCTTTCAACCGCATCGGCAGATTATCAGTCAACCCTGTGTAGAATCGCCCCGAGACCATTTTGCCCTGAAGGACGTATACGTAAGCGAATTTTGCCATGGCTTAGGCTTGCCGAGTCGTAGCTCGCCGCGTTTGTAGCCGCAAGGCCAAAAGGTCCGCCTTCGCTAAAGCTCCGGCGCGACAGTCTTCGCTCTCATCGGCGACGCGAGCGAAGACTGGAGGTAAGGGGATTCGAACCCCTGGCCTTCTCATTGCGAACGAGACGCTCTACCAGCTGAGCTATACCCCCGTTTTAGGCGAACGAAGATTAGCATGCTTCATGGATTTTTCATCAAGCGAAGGCGGTTGGGATCTTTCTGGGCGAAATTCTCGTGCCGCCCGCATCGATCTTGACCATACGAGCGCCGCGAAAGAACGATTGCAGGGAACGCTTTCGCGTTTAAGGTGCGCTCTCCAATTCTCAATATGTTCCAGAGGTTTCTAGCTCAGGCGCAAACCGCATCTCCCCAACAGGTGCCGGGCGGCGGCATTGGCTCATTTTTCGTGCCGCTGATTTTCATTTTCATCATCATGTACTTTGTGATGATCCGACCGCAGAAAAAGCGACAGCAACAGCAACAGCAGCTAATGGCGAGTTTAAAAACGGGTGACCGGGTCGTGACTAATGCCGGCATCCACGGCTTAGTCTCGAATGTGAAGGAGAATACCGTGCTGGTGAAAGTAGCCGACAACGTCAAGATCGAGATGGAGAAATCGGCCATCACGACGGTGTTGAAAGAAAGCTGATGGTCGACAGTCGATGAAAGTTGAATCGTTAAATCGTTAAATCGGAATGACCCCTGGAATTACATTCATTGTCGGACTCGCCATGCTTGTCCTGTTCGGGTGGTATTTCGCCACCGATCAGGGGTTGCGGAAACGGTTGATCGCCACCGCGCTCATGCTAGTGCTTGTCGTCTTTAGCATCGCGACGATCTGGCCGCCTCAGAAGAAGATCGCGCTCGGTCTCGACATCCAGGGTGGCACATCTTTCCTCATTCGACTGAAGGGCGGAGACAAGGAAGTAACCAAGGGCATGCTCGACCAGGCAGTCGAGGTGATTCGGAAACGTATTGACGTTTTTGGAGTCAGCGAACCGATAATCAGTCCCGTGGGGAGCGATCGGATTCTGGTCCAGATTCCAGGGCTAGACACCGCCAAGATTCAGGAAGCCCGGGATCAACTGTCGCGCGTAGCCAAGCTCGAGTTTCGCATGGTTTATCCCGATAACGGCGAGCGGTTACGCGAAATCGACCAGGGCAAGCAGGTAATTCCGCCAGAATTCAGGATCGAAACTTATAAACATCAGGTCGAGGGAGAAAAACCGGTTGAAGAACGGTTGCTGGTAAAAAAGAAAGCCGACTTGGCGGGCGATCGAGTTTCGAACGCGGGCGCCTCTTATGAGCGAGATGGTTGGGTAGTTCATTTGCGGTTCGATAGCGAGGGCGCCAAGCAGTTCGGCAACATCACGGCCGCAAATATTCATCATCGCTTCGCGATCGTGCTTGATGGGCTCATCCAATCTGCGCCCGTGATTCAGGACGCCATTTATGGCGGCGACGCCCAAATCACGGGAAGATTTACCGAAGAAGAAGCGCGGGGTCTGGCGAGCGTGTTGCAGAACCCACTGCAAACGCCTGTGAGCATCGAGGAAGAGCGCAGCATCTCGCCTACACTGGGAGCAGACTCCATTCGCGCCAGCATTCTCGCTGGTTTGGTCGGCCTGATCATCACGCTCGTGTGCGTGGGCATCTACTACAAAATTCCCGGTCTCGTCGCGAATCTCGCTCTGATCATCAATCTCATTTTACTCGTTGGCGCGCTAACGATGTTTCATTTCGTGCTCACGTTACCAGGCATTGCCGGTATTATTCTGACGATTGGACTTTCGGTGGACGCGAACGTGCTCATTTACGAGCGGTTGCGCGAGGAAATGGCTCTCGGAAAATCGCTCAAGGTAGCGCTCAACACAGCTTATGAGAAGGCGTTCAGCTCGATCTTTGACGCCAACGTCACGACGCTGATCACTGCGATTATTCTGTTCTGGCAGGCGCGAGGACCTGTGAGGGGTTTTGCGGTTTCGCTCACGTTCGGTATTTTCGCATCGCTATTTACAGCGCTCATTGTGGGCCGCAACGCGCTCGGCTGGCTTGTCGATACAGGCCGGCTGAAACGCATCACGATGTTGCACTTGATTTCGGCGCAGCACATTAATTTCCTCGGCAAAGGCCTTATTGCGTGCCTGTGCTCGCTTGCGCTGCTGATCGCCGGCGCCGGTGCCTTTTACCTCCGTGGCGAACGAAATTTTGGCGTGGACTTCCGCGGTGGAGACCTGATCACGCTGAGCGCGCCTGGCAAGATTGATATCGGGCAGGTCCGCCACGCGCTGCAGCCACTCGGATTTGCCGATGCGTCAATTCAGGAGTCTACGCAAGCCGGCAAGGGATACATCACCATCCGAACGCCGTTGAACACCAGCGACAAGGTAGAAAAGCAAATCATGCAGACGCTCCCAAGCGCTGGTTTTAAGGTGGAAGGCTCGGAACGCGTCGGTGCGCTCGTAGGTGGTGAGCTGGCGAAAAGCTCGTTGATCGCGCTTGGTCTGGGCATTCTTGGAATTTTGATTTTCGTGACATTCCGCTTCGAACTTGCCTTTGCCGTGGGAGCCATTGTTGCGCTGTTACATGACGTACTCATGACAGTTGGCGTGTTCTCGCTTCTCGGCCGGGAACTTACGCTCACGATGATTGGCGCTGTGCTGACCATCGCCGGCTATTCCATCAACGACACCATCGTCGTTTATGACCGGATCCGGGAAGGTCTGGCCAGCGGGAGGCGCGGAACCATTGAGGAAATCATGAACTCGAGCATCAACCAGACGTTGAGCCGAACTATTCTTACAAGCACTGTGACGCTCATTCCGATCCTATGCCTGTTTTTCTTTGGCGGCGCGGTGCTGCGGGATTTCTCGCTGGCAATCATCATTGGCGTAATTGTCGGTACTTACTCCTCAATCTTTATCGCCTCGCCGATTGTGCTGTGGTGGACGCGCGCCCGCGGTGGCGGCGCGACGGCCCTGCGGCGCGAGATCACCGAAAAAGCGACAGCGGCCAATCCCCTTGCCCAGCGCTGAGAAATTGAAGCCCGGCCCTCGGCGCTTATTGCCCTTTTGTGGGGACTGTAGGGGTCTTTTGGGCCTTTTTCCGAGCAGATTTGACGGCACCGTCCGGCCCGAGTAGGCTCCCGCTCGCCGATTAGGAATCTAGCGCTAAAGTCAGGAGTGATTATTGATGCCAGAAGTGATCGTTCGCAAAGGTGAGCCCGTCGATCGCGCGTTGAAGCGGCTGAAGAACAAGCTGGATGCGGAGGGCATTCTCGAGGAGGTCCGCCGTTTGCGCGCCTTCGAGACGCCTTCGCAAAAGCACCGCCGCAAAGCGAAAGCCAACGCCAAGCGAGGCCGAACCAAGTTCCGCTTCAATCCGTCGTAAGCCACAGTAAAAAGTTAAAATGTTACGGAGATAAAAGGTAACCCGACGAAGCGGTGTTCGTCGTGGCGATTGACCTGTTTTAACTCTTCTTGGCGGGCTTTCCTGCAAAGAATGCACCGATTGCCTCTACTAGGCCGTCGATGTCGTGTCGCTTGGCTTCGACGTCGACCTTCAAACCATTGTCGCGCGCGGTCTGCGACGTGATTGGGCCAATGCTGGCAATTTGCATCCCTTTCGGCCAGGGTAGCCCAAGGGCGAGAAAATTTTCCACAGTCGAAGAACTGGTGAACGTGATTAAATCGGCTCCGTCCTTCGCCAGTTGCCCGCGTGCGCCGTTTGTGTCGCGCGTCTCGGGCACGGTCCGATAAGCGAATGCTTCATCCACGATTGCTCCCAAGGCCGCGAGCTCTTTCGGAAGCACGTCCCGCGCTTTTTCCGCGCGCACCAAAAGGACCTTCAAATTTTCAATGCTTCCTTGTTTTTTGAACTCACGCACTACCTCCTCCGCCACGAATTCTTTGGGCTGAAGATCGACGTGCAGATGAAAGTCTTTCACCCGCTGCGCGGTCGCCGGACCAATGGCGGCAATCCGTCCGCCGCCGATTTCGCGGGCATCATCGTATAGTTTGAAGAAAATATCGAAAAACGCGTCGACGCCGTTTGCGCTGGTGAACACGATCCAGTCGTAAATGTGCGCATCCTGCACAAGCTCTGCGAATTCGCGCAAGTCACTCGGTGGCTCGATTCGAATAGTGGGCAGTTCGATAACGTGAGCACCCAGTGCGCGCAGTTTGCTGCTCAACACGCTGGCTTGTTTTCTTGTTCGCGTAACGACAATTCTTTTCCCAAGTAGCGGCCGTGTTTCGTACCAATTGAGCTTGTCTCTCAACGCAACAACTTCCCCAAATACTGCCACTGCAGGTGCCGCGAAATCATTCGCGACTGCCTTTTCAGCGATATTTGCGAGTGTGCCGGTAAGGGTTTCTTGCTGCCCAGTGGTCGCCCAGCGAATCAATGCCACCGGCAAATCGCCGCGAACACCGTGCTTCATCATTTCGCTTGTGATCTGTCCGAGGCGTTCCACGCCCATCAACATGACCTGGGTGCCGCCAAGTTTCGCCAGCGCAGCGTAATCGATTGCACTTTCCATTTTCGCAGGGTCTTCGTGTCCCGTAAAAAATGTGACATGTGAATTGTGCGCCCGGTGCGTCATGGGAATGCCTGCATACGCCGGCCCGGCGATGGATGAAGTGATCCCGGGGACAATTTCGAATGGAATACCCGCCTCAGCTATCGCCTGCGCTTCCTCGGCGCCTCGACCAAACACGAATGGGTCCCCGCCCTTCAACCGAACGACCTGCTTTCCTTCGCGCGCTTTCTCGATCAGCAACGCATTAATTTCGTTCTGGCTCATCCGGGATTCGCCGGGCGCTTTACCAGCGTAGACGATTTCGGCGTCGTCTCGCGCCCAGCCGAGCGCCGCAGGATTCGCCAGATGATCGTAAACGATCACATCCGCGTTTTCGATGCACTCCTTTGCGCGCAATGTTACGAGGCTGAGGTCGCCCGGCCCGGCACCAACCAAATAGACCTTTCCGCTCTTACTCATGCTCATGCTCTTAATCGGCGCATTAGCCCCTCAGCGAGACGATCACCCTCCTTATAAGTGCCTTCCACTTTGGCCTCCCGTGGTGCTGTTGATTGATCAATAAATAATTGTGCCCTCAGTTTCATCTTGTCGTCGTCAATTGTCGCCAGCACGCCCACCGGACAATTACAGTCGACCTGCAGCAAACGCAGAAACTCTCGTTCGGCCCACAAACAACGCAACGTCCCACGATCATTCACAAGGGTAACGATCGCCTTCGTCCTTTGATCATTGGTGCGAACTTGAACCGCAATGATTCCCTGGCCGCCTGCAGGCAAAAAAAATTCGCGTGGAAGGATTTCAACGAAAAATTGGCTGCCGTGGAACTTGATTTCGTCAAGAGCGGGAGACAGGCCGAGGCGTTCAAGGCCCGCACGAGCCAGCACGATTGCGTCCCAATCGCTGGCTGACAATTTGCGCAGCCGCGTTGGAACGTTCCCGCGAAGATCGACAACTTTGAGATCTGCGCGTTTCCAAAGCAACTGGCGCTTTCTTCTCACACTACCGGTGGCGACCACGGCGCCGTGCGGCAGCGAAGCGAAACCGCCCGAATGTTTCGAAACCAGCACGTCATCAACCGGTGCACGAGGAAGAACTGCGGCAATTTCTGCCTCCGGGTTCATTTCACTTGGAAGATCTTTTGCGCTGTGAACCGCAATATCGATATGTCCGGCGAGAAGCGCTCGTTCGATTTCTGCGGTGAACAATCCTTTGCGACCAGCCTCCCGCTCGAGCAGCCTGCCTTTGTCGCCTTGCGTTGCGATGATTTTGGTCTCGATTCCCGTGTCCGGTCGCGCCGCTTGAATAGCTTTTTCAACCAACCGGGCTTGCGCACGAGCCAGCTCACTGCCGCGCGTACCCAGGACTATTTTCGCATCCATCGAGCAAATCTAGCTCCTGTAGAGAAAGCTGATAGCTTCCCTACAATTCCGATGTTCGTAGTGAATTGTCAGCGACTGTTGGGCGCCCGGCAATTCTCGAAGCGCGCTTCAGCTCATGGGAAACTTTCTCGAGAAAATCTGCGACATGTTCGGCAATGATGGCTTCAGCAGAAGCCGTTTGCTGGCGCCGCACGGCAAGCGACTGCTCCGCGACGGACCGCAACGCATCGATGTCGTAAAGATATACACCCTCCATTTTGTTCACGGCAGGATCGACATCGCGCGGAACGGCGATATCGATGATGAAAAGGGGCCGATCAATGCGATCGGCTAACATGGGTTCCAGATTTGTCGGAGTCAGTAACGGAGCTTCCGAGGAAGTGGATGTAATCAGGATATCAATCTCGCTGCATTGGTTCGGCCACTGATCGAACTGCACGGCTTGGCCGCCGACCCGTTGTGCCAACTCATGGGCGCGTTCATTTGAACGATTGCTCACGCGCAGAGCGGTCACACCTCGGGAAACCAGGGCACGCGCCGTGCGCTCACTCGTTTCACCCGCTCCCAAAACCAAAACGCGACAATTACCAAGCTCGCCGAAAATTTTCTGAGCCAGATCGACCGCGACCGAGCCAACTGACACCGAACCGCGGGTAATTTCTGTGTGTGTGCGGACTTGTTTCGCAACACGAAAGGCGCGTTGAAACAGCCGATGGAGGCAGGGTCCAACGGCACCAGATGTGCGTGCCGACTGATAAGCTTTTTTTGTCTGACCAAGAATTTCCGTCTCGCCGACGACCATCGAATCGAGTCCGGAAGCGACCCGAAACAGATGTTGTACGCACTTTTCAGCTTCGTAACGGTAAAACGGCAACGCTTCACTGTGGCCGCGGTCACTGACCTCACTGTTTTTCAACAAGCAGTGAGCTATGTCATCCGTCGATACCCGCTTCTCTGACGTGCCATACACTTCCACGCGATTACATGTCGCGAGCACCAACGCTTCCGTGCAACCCGCCTCACGAAGGGTAGATTCAGCGCCAGCGCCGCTGGCGAAACGTTCTCGCGTTTCGACGTTGGCAGTGTGATGACTCAGGCCGACGCAGAAAAGGTTCATGGGACAGAGTGTGTTTGCGCCGAGAACGTGATTCCCCAGAGAAGAGTTAGAGCCACGCTAAATCCGATAATGCAAAGGGTCGCAACTCGTTTTGGCGCGATTCGACGAAAATACCGTCCTTGCAGGATCGCCGCATAAAGTAACCAAACGGCAATCGCAGCCACTACTTGTACGCGTGGCAGGGGGCGCCCTGTAAAAAAGCCGCTGGCAATCCCGACGGTGTATAGAATGAAACCCAAACAAAGCAGGCGCGTAATTGCCGCAAAGAGATCGGTGAGCGGCGGCAGATGATAAAAAATCGAACGCAATTGATGCGTCTTGAGCTGGCGCTCCTGCACAAGATACATCACCCCGGCGATGCAGGCGAGGGCGAACGCGCCATAGGCTACTAGCGAAACGGACGCATGAAATTCCAGCGCAGAATTGGCCGGAATCTTGACCAGGTGACGGACGTCAATTGGCGCAATCAAGGCGAAGCCTTGCAATAGAACCACCAACGGCGCAGTGAACGCACCCATAAGCGAGAGACGATAGGTCGGCCCGACCAGCATGTAGATCAGCGCTACCGACCAGGCCAGAAAGACAAAGACCTCAAACAGGTTCGTCAGTGGACACCGTCCCAAGGCATGACCGCGGATCGACAAAAATGCCGTTTGAAAAACAAAACCCAGGCCGATCGCCAGGAAATTGAATCTTCCTGGTCGAAAGATTCCGGCGCGCAAAGCAACGCCGGTGCGCACGACTGCCGCAAGAAAGCAGATTGTCGAAATGATGAGAAAACCTCGATCCACACTAAGAGACTTACTGTAAGAGTACGCTTCCCGCTTGGCAATCTGTGCTGCGCACGGCGCTGTTGTCGCTGTTGGCCCAGACACAGGTACAGGTGAACGGCACGGGCATAGGCCCAACGGCTGCGCTTGTTGCCGGAGGCGTTCCACTAAATGATCAGGTGACGTTCCCGGCCACCGCCGCTGACACGGTGCAAATCGTCGTTGGGGGATTAGCCCTTACGCTCTCTACGGGCGACAACGCGACTATTAACATCGATAAGCTACAGTAATCGCGGTTAACAAGGGACGTTATCCACCACTTTAAAGTGCCGGCCGCATGCTATCGGGTACGGCCGGCAGTTACTTTTCCGCGCTGACCCGCATCTTGATTGTGGTTCGAGCGCTTTTGTAATAGTGGAAAGTTACTGGCTTAATCTGTCTCTTCCTTCTGGTCCTCCATTCGTTTGCCCACAATGGGGAAGGCGTACCCGGATTGAAAAGAGAAAAAAGAAGGGAAGGAACAGCTGGTCGTTTTGCTGCGAGCCTGATTGACGTTTGGCAACAGCCCGCTAGCGTTCGCGCCGATGGCTTTGAATACACTTGAAAAACTCCGCGCCGCTGTGCGCGATGTACCTGACTTTCCAAAAAAAGGTATCGTATTCAAAGATATCACCCCGGTGTTGAGCGATGCTGCCCTGTTTCGTGCGTCCATTGATCTGTTTTTGGATCGTTGCCGCGGGAGAAAAATCGATAAGATCGTAGGGATCGATGCGCGCGGGTTCCTCTTTGGATCAGCGGTCGCCTATGAGCTCGGTGTCGGTTTCGTTCCGATTCGAAAGCGTGGCAAGCTCCCTTTCCAAACTGAGATCGCCAGTTACTCGCTGGAGTACGGCAAAGCGGAAATGGAGATGCACATCGATGCTATTGACGCAGGCGAACAGATTGTACTGGTAGATGATTTACTGGCGACGGGCGGAACTTCTGCCGCAGCGGCTGTCCTCATTCGCAAAGTTGGCGGACAGCTCCTCGAAGCACAGTTTCTGATTGAGCTGGAATTTCTGCACGGTCGTAAGCAACTGGAGCCGACGCCAGTCACTTCGTTTCTGAAATATTGAACTTAATCGCAGGATACGTGGAACCGCGCGTGATCCGTTACACGTTACACGCTGCCTCATAGTATCATTCTGAGGGAAGCGAAGATCTCGGATCATTTCTGGAGCGACCTCCACGGAGATAACTCAGAGATGTTTCGCTTCGCTCAAGAAGACAACGCCGCTTAACCGATGAGTTCTGGTCAGGCACAGCGTCGTTGGACGATCTCTCCTTCTCCATCTGAGATGGGATTTTGGATTTTGACGATCCAATTTTAGATTGAACAGCAATTCGAATTTGCGATGAAAACGTCTCGTCATCTGGAGCAAGTTTTGGCGCACGCCGCAAGCCGCCTTGCGGCGACCGGTTCCAGGCGTCCCACCGAGGTCCTCCCGCTTTACAAGAAGTTTCTCAAGGTGGAGGAGCATCGGTTGCGTCTGAAGCACCAGGCAGGTGGGAGCGGCCGCGAAATTTGTGCCCGGCGCGCTGAGCTGGTTGACGTTTTATTGCAATATGTTTTCGGCGCCGCTGCAACGGCTGCTCGCAGAAACGGGGCTGCCAAACTTCCACTTGCTTTGATCGCTCTTGGTGGATACGGACGGGGCGAGCTTAACCCGTTTAGTGACATTGACGTGATGCTTTTGCATCACCAGGGGAGGAAGGAGATTTCGCCACATCTGGAGGAGATGGTAGAGCAAGTTCTCTATCTTCTATGGGACAGCGGCTTCAAAGTTGGACACTCCACGCGCTCGATCAAAGAAGCGGTCGCTCAGGCCAATCAAGACATGCGCACAAAGACTGCCATGCTGGAATCCCGGTTTCTCGCAGGCGATGCCGAACTGGCACGAGAATTTCGGCGGCAATTTCGTTCGAAGTGCGTCAATGGATATGAACGCGAATACGTGGAACTGCGGATGCGTGACCAGGTCGCCCGGCACAAGAAATTCGGCGACAGTGTATATCTGCAGGAGCCGAACCTGAAGAGCGGATGCGGCGGACTGCGTGATTATCAAAATCTTCTTTGGATGACTTATTTCAAAGAAGGTTCACTGAGTACGAACCAGCTTGTGGGGAAAGACTGGCTGAGTGAAAGCGACCAGCGCCGAATAGAAAAGGCGTACGATTTTCTCCTGCGCTTGCGCACCGCCCTGCATTACGCGACGGGACGTGCGACCGACATACTTCACATTAACTTGCAGGAAGAGATCGCAAAACGGCTCGATTATTCTTCCGGGAACGGCCAACTCCGCAGTGAGACGCTCATGCGGGACTATTACGAGCACACACGAAATATCTTCCGGGTCACGGAACGCATTACGGAGCAGTTTGTCAGCGGATATGTCACAAGCAAAACCCGTTCTCTGTTCAGTTTCCTTCCTCTGATGCGAGCTGACAAAACTCCTGTGGGAGATTTTTTCTTTGTTCGCAACAAGCAGCTGCACCCAGCGCGGCGTGATCTTTTTCGAAAAGACCCCGAGCAAATGATGCGAGCATTTCAGTTTGCCCAGGAACGCGGCCTGGATCTGAGCCCTGAATTGGAGGACCTCCTGAGCAGAAGTCTGGGAGAGGTTACCCGCACGTATCAGTATGCACGCGGACCGCGCGCGATCTTTAAAGAGATCTTATCACAAAAAGGGAGAGTGGGTCGTATCCTTCGAATGATGCATCGGGTTGATTTTCTCGGGCGCTACATCCCCGAATTTGGACAGCTTACATGCCTGGTGCAGCATGAGTTTCTGCATCGTTACACAGCTGACGAGCACACGTTGGTGTGTATCGATAAACTTGATGCTCTGGCACAGACGAATGAGCCGAAGCTGATCGCTTATCGCAAGATTTTCGAGGAACTGGAGGATCCATTTGTTCTCTACCTCGCTCTGCTTTTACACGATAGCGGTAAAGCGGTCGGGGCGCGGCCACACTCTGAAGCGAGCGCACTTTTTGCTCAGCGTGTCGCTGCGCGTGTGCAGTTGTCGTCTGAGCAACGAAAGGCGCTCATTCTGCTGGTCGATCATCACCTCACGCTTTCGCAGATCGCGCAGCAAAGAAATCTTGACGATCCCGCCACGGTGACAGACTTCGCCCACATTGTGAAGCACCAGAAAAATCTAAACTCGCTGATGCTGCTTACCCTGGCAGATGGCCAGGGCACAAGCGCGGAGGGGTGGTCGGATTGGAAGGAATCCCTGGTGTGGGCATTATTTCACGAGACCTCTCGGTGCCTGGCTGATCAAAAGTCGTACTACGAACAAACAAAAGTCGAGCGCGAGAGCTTGCAGGCTTCCGTGGCCGCAAAACTTTCTGCAGATTTTGCGGGAGAGATTGAAGCGCATTTTGAGTTCATGCCAGACAACTATTTTCGCGCCAGCGACGTCCCCGAGATCGTTGAGCATCTGCAATTGTTCCGCTCCTTTCTGGAGAATGTCTCCAACCAGGGAGAATCTCCGCTCGCTTTTGCAATTCAATGGAAAGCCGTTCCTGAGCAGGGGCACAGCGTTGTTACTTTTTGCACCTGGGAGCGTGAAAGACTGTTGGCAAAAGTGGCCGGCTCATTTTCGGTTGTGCCTTTGAATATTCTGAGCGCTGATATCTTTCCTCGAGGAGACAACGTCGTATTGGGCGTGTTTCGTGTGTGCGACACGAAAGGGGATCCTGTCACTCACCAGCGCGACTTTTCGCAGGTAGAGCAAACTTTGCGGCGAGCGCTTGAAGATGAGAGTTTTCATTTCCTTCCGTTAATCGAAAGAGCCAGGCGCCAAAGCCATCGTCTCACGACAGGAATTGAGTTTCCAACGAGGATTTCAATCGATAACAAAACGCATCCGGTTTATGCGCTTATTGAGATTCAGGCACCGGACCGGATCGGCTTGCTTTACGATGTCTTGACCTGCCTCGACCGCGAAAATCTTTTGGTCACGCTCTCCCGAATCAACACACAGGCTGGCGCAGCCATTGATACTTTGTATGTCGTCGACCGTTCCACACGTGCCAAGATTACCGATGCGCATCGCATCAGGGTGATTCAGCAACGTCTTCAAAATGCAATTTTGAGTGGAGGCGCTGCGAAATCAAAGTAGTAAGAAGCGCCTCAAGCTCGCTTTCTTGACCTTATGAACGCTCTAATTCTCGCGGCCGGATACGCAACTCGCCTTTATCCATTGACACTCAACAAAGCAAAGCCGTTGCTCGTCGTAGGTGGTAAACCGATTATCGAATGGGTGGTGGACAACCTCCAACCTGTTCCCGATCTGGAAACAGTGTATGTGGTGACAAATGAGAAGTTCGCGGCGGACTTTCAGGCCTGGAGCGAGGGTTATCAAAATCGACATCCGCAATTCAAATTCAAGATTGTCAACGATGGCTCGAAAAGTGACGACGATAAGCTGGGCGCGATTGGAGATATCAATTTTGTTGTCACGCGCGAGAACCTGAGCCAAAGCAACTTGCTAGTTGTTGCCGGCGACAATTTATTTACGGAATCGCTTGATGGATTTGTGGTTTCCGCCAAAGGAAGCGAAGCAACGGTTGGGGTCTATGACGTTGGCGACCGTGAAGCGATTAAGAAGTATGGCAACGTCTTGATCGACGACGATGGAATCATCACTCACCTGGAAGAGAAACCACAAAAGCCCCGGGGAACCCTGGCCGCGATCGCGCTTTACTATTACTCCCCTGCGGTCCTCTCCCTTCTGACCACGTATCTTGCAGCTGGCAATAACCGCGATCAGCCAGGCCGGTTTGTACAATGGCTGTACACCCGTAAACCTGTAAAAACGTTCCAGATCAAAGGGAAATGGCTCGATATCGGAAGCAAAGAAACGTTGGAAAACGCGGACAGAATTTTAGGCGGAATCAAAACCTGACGTTAATGACGAAGCTGAAATAGAGAATGACGAAGGAATGACGAAATCCAAATGACAAAAACCGAGCACCCGTTTTAGTCATTTTGTCATTCGAGCTCCGTTCGTCACTCGTCACTTCAGCCGTCCTTCGTCAAACTCGATCAGATCGAAATAAGTCCGAATATCCTTGCGTCCTTCACCACCAGCCGCTTTCAGAAAATGGAGAAAACGCGCCGTTTTTGCGGCGGTGTCAGGATGCCGTGAAATCATCGCCTGGTTCCACTGTTCAATCTTTTCGGGAGAGTGCCGCGTACCGTTTGTCTCCAGCCACTTTAGAATTGCGTCATCCTCGTCCAGCCTGTTGGCGGCTTCCTCAAACGCGTCGCCGTCAATTTTCATGAAAGCCAGCAGATGCTTGTCGAACCCGACGGTTTTATAGTTGTAGCCGTTGAGCAGGCCTTTGCGATGAAGCCTGGCCTTATCGATTAAACGCGGCAAGTGCACGTAGCCGCCAAGTTTCTCGTAAGGACTGCGTGGATGCAGTCGTTGCATGGAGAAATCGTACTAAGTCGCGGGCAAAGGCCGCTGAGCGACCCCAGGAAAATTGCTCTCCGGAACCGGTGGGACGTCCGGTTTCTGTTCTTGCAACAATTCTCCCTGCGTAAGATCGGCCCGGCCAATCACAAGCTGACCGGAAAACATGCCGCCTTTTTCCACTGAAATTGCCCTTGCTGTGACATCGCCTTCCAGCGCGCCCTTTTTCTGAATGTCCACGGTTTGAGCAACAACTTCTCCCGACATTCTTCCCTTGATTTCGATGCTTTCCGCGCGGACCCGTCGAAAGCAATGAATATCGGCTTTGCGCTCGACGATGACGCGCCGCGCGCTGATGCGGCCGGGAATTTTGCCTGCGAAGTTGATCGTCGCGGTGTCGTCGCAATGCAGGTTGCCGCGCAATCTGCCCTCGACTAACGCGCACCGGCAAACCACACTGCTGCTGCCCAGATCGCCCTTGCCCGTCAGATGCACGTCTCCGCGTGTTCGAATCGATCGGCTGAAACCGCTGGTGATTTTGTAGTCGCGCAGGTCAATATGTGCGCTGCATGACGGGCAGATAGTCGAAGTGGCCGTGCCACACACCTGCTGCTTTCGTTTACAGTCAAAACACTCGACGACAGAGCTGCGCTGCTTTTTCCAAAACTCCTCAAATCTGCCGAAGATAGAGGAGCTGGTTGGGGCAGCAGCAGGCGCTTCTTCGCGGACCCGCAACTTCAAGCCAGGCTTTGGCGCAAACGGAGAAAAATAGCGGCCGCACTGACGACAAATCGAACTCTTGGCCGCCGCATACTCCATCTGCTTGAACCCACAGTGTGGACATTCAAGACTGATTTTTGCAGGCGACGGACTGGCCACCGGACGCTAACCCCTGAATTCCCTTTCCTATCCGCGCCCTCCGAACGCTGCCTTGATTGGCTCGCTGGATCGCACAACTTCCGGGCGAGCCGGGGCAGACTTCGCGGAAACCATTCCGCTGGTGACTTCGGATTTGCCGATAAAAGTCGCTCCCTCTTCAATGACGAGACGCGCCGCTTTCAAGTCTCCCTGCAGCGTGCATTTTGATTTTAGCTCGCAACGCTCGGCCACCGTAATGTTACCCTGCACTTTCCCATAGACGGTGATCGATTTGGTTTTTATCTCGCCGCGAATGTCCGCATTTTCACCAATCGTCAAGACGCCGTCGGAATTGATTTCCCCTTCGACTTTCCCGTCGATGAGAAGTTCCTTTTGGAACTTGATCGAGCCTTTGATTTCGACATCGCTCGAGAGGATGTCTTTGCCACCGTGATCTGCCATAGGTTTTGGTTTATCGATGATTGTTGTTGTTATTGGTTCTTCGCCATTCGCAGGATGATTATTGTCATCTTCCATTCCCGAATACCGTGATTTTTCTGGAACCGGCGGCATCGGCTTTTGCGGGACGAATCTTTTGAGCATCCGGTAGATTGTGGCAGTCGCCAACGTATGTCAACGAATTCTCGCTCCAGCGCGCAATTTTTTATCGCGCAGTAGTGCGGTACAGTTTGAACGGCCCATTCTGCGCAGAAAAGATCAGGAATGGCGCGTGGGATGGCATCCTATCCAGGACACGGCACAGCGAGTACGCAGGCACGGCCTGATTCAAAACTGCTTCCGAATTTTGAGCCACACGTTCGGAGTCGTACGCAATAACCCACGTCGTTGATGATTCTCCAGAATTTGGCGTGCTTTTTGCCAATCGTCGGAAAGGAAAAATCGCGCGCTGTCCACGATGCCATCTAGACTTTCGTGCGAACTGCCAGCTATACCCGGTTGCCCGGACCAATACGCGATTGATGGTGAAAGCCACCACGGGGCAAGGAACGGACGAATCTCCGCCGATCGCAAACTGAGCGCCAGGTCGCGCAATTGTATTGACTCGCGGCGCTGTTCGCCGCGGCGAGCCTGTTGCGTTTCATTTGGCCACAGTTTCTCGTCCCATTCGCGCAAGATCGGAAAGATCGACAGAAAAAATGCGATCGAAACTGCAGCGCGCGATTTAATCGGCTCGAGTAAACACGGAAGCGCTAAAGCAAAGATTAGTATGAAAAAGTATCCCCAACGCGCCTGCCAAACTGTGAGAGCGTACGTGGCAACGAGAAGCACGAGAACAAACGGCGGCGCAGTACGCTCACCGTCACGCCTGCTCTTGAATCCGCCGATCCAAATTAAAAACGGCGTGACGAGAAGCAGGTAACCGCACCAGCGTAACCAGATTGGATTTGCGGGTGAGACACGCGCGAGTTCGCCAATTGTGCGCGTCCAGTTTTGGAACAGCGGGTTCGAATACAAGACCGAAAATGACGGGATGCGTCGTTCGATCAAGAGCGCTATCGCAGTGACGAGAACGAAACAAAGCCAACCCGCGCGCCGAAATCTGGTCGAGATCGCTTTTGGATTTTCAAGTGCGGTTACAATCATCACGAGAAGGAATAAAACCAGCGACTCGTACGCAGAGATCCAGATCGCCAATCCGCAGGCGACTCCACTGACGACGCTCCACTTGCTACGGTTCTGCAGCGACATCCGTAGCTGCTTGTGCTTGCGGGCTCCATTCCGCACAAATTGCGATCGTCACGACTAAGATTAGCAGCGATTGATGGTCGGGCCTGCCGAGCTCGGTTCCATGAACGAGAATAGGACTGATCGCGTAGAGGATCAGAAGGACCCAGCGATAACGGAACTTCACGGACCAGCACCAAAGAAACCAGCCTCCCAGCAGCGCGAGCAACGGTGAAATAAGCGCGCCGGCCACATCGATTGCGTGAGCCGTGAGTGGTCAGCAAAATCGACAACGCCAGAATGAGATAATCGAGCGGAGCAGTTGTGTGTGGAGTCGTCCCTGTCGGGGAGTTCTCGAAGCCGTGGTGCCGTACGATCAACCCGGGGTGCTCCGAGCACATTCGGACACGCGTCATCCGGGCATAACAATCGGCGTCAGTGAAATAAATGTTTCCAGCGAAAAAAACGTCCTGATTAATTGGCGCAGCGCGTCGCAAAATCAGCACGCTGAGAATTGCGATTTCAACGGCGCTCAGGATTCCGCGAATCACTACGCAATCCCAAATCCGCGATGCAAAATGCGCAATCCGAAATTTTAGCCCGTCTCCTGGCTTTCCGGTTGCAGAAAGCCATGCAGAGCAGCAATGATTTGTATCTCGTACCCGAGGTTCGTTTCATGGTGCGGCTTGAAAATAGAGTACCTGCGAAGAGGGCAACCGCCGGTGCTAATAGGAAAATGACTAACTGAGTGTCCGCCTTAGCTATCTGTCTTACAGGAATGATGACTACGAGTTTCCGTCAATCGTGCCTCTCGAATATGCCACGTCGTAAAGGATTGCGACGACTATGCGTCCATCTAAGCGCAACGGCGCATAACAGCCACGCAACCAAAATATTATGTCACGAGCGCAAAGCGTAACAATCTCCGACGGTTCACCGCACCTTCTGGGTGTTGCGCTTCAGAAATGCAAGGAGACGGGCAGAGAATCTGCATTGCAGATGCGCAGCAGCGAACTGTAGTTGGCCTAGAATCGCAGATGTTTATCATATTTTAACACCTGGCTTTAAATCTTGGTACACGTTCTGCTAGACGCACTATGACCGCCGTGTGCACGCGGGAGATTGCAAAAGGTCGTTGGCACACGGCTGCAAGTTCACATGGTATTACTCCTTGTCGGCACATTGATTATCAGTGCGATTACCGGCGCCGTCGTGTCCAGCGAGGGCGTGTTCTTCTCAGGACTCACTGGGCAAGTCCTACACGGATTGTTGAGTACTGTATGTTTCACACTCGTCGGAGTTGCTTTCTGGCGCTTCGGCTGGAAAGTCGGCGTGATTGACCTCGTTCTCCTTTTCATCGCGGGGAACGTAGCATTTTCATTTCGTGGACATTTGACGAAGGACTAGACGTTTCACTGGCTCCACGTGCCCTTCAGGGAGTAGTCAAGTAGGCAACGTTTGGTTAGCGTTCACATGCATGCTAGAAGCGGCATAAAAGGGAACCATTG
Organism: Verrucomicrobiota bacterium; assembly: GCA_046731855.1. Lineage (GTDB taxonomy): Bacteria > Verrucomicrobiota > Verrucomicrobiia > Chthoniobacterales > UBA10450 > Udaeobacter. The sequence continues at coordinate 38,637 of JBKPLX010000112.1, forward strand.
TGTTAAAAGACGAATTTTCGTTTAGGCCAGGTTCTAGCCGTTTACCACTAACAATCGCCTGTGCACCGGCCCGTGTAGAACTACTTGGCAACCACACTGACTATAACGAAGGGTTAGTTCTAGGCGCGGCGATCAATCTCGTGATTTGCGTATCTGGTGTAAAAGACGATCGGTCTATTCGCCTAGCGTCTGCCGACTTTGGCGAAGTAGAAATACATACAGCCGATTTGCGACCGCTTGGAGAGGGATGCTGGGCGAACTACCTGCTCGGAGTCGCTAACGAACTACGGAACCTTCACGTTCCTATTCGTGGTTTTACCGCTAATGTCAGGGGCGATCTGCCCATCGGTGCTGGCTTGTCGAGCTCGGCCGCACTTGAGGTGGCGACCGCGCTTTTTCTCCTCAAGCTTTTTCCCGCCAAACTTCCGCGCCTCGAAATCGCCAAAGCATGTCACCGCGCCGAGCAACGCTACGTTGGTGTGCAATCGGGACTGCTCGATCAAGTGATCTCACTCTTCGGTCGCGCGGGTCACGCCATTTTTTTTGACTGCCGAAGCGAGGAGATTCGTTGTGTGCCGTTTCCGGCGGAACTTGCGTTGGTGATTGCCGAATCCAGCAAAAAGCGTGAGCTGGTTCAGGTCGAATACAACTTGCGCAGAAGAGAAACGCATGCCGCTGCTCACGCACTCGGCGTCCGCGCGTTGCGTGACGTTAACTCGGCAGTGGTGGATCGTCGCCGCGATTTGTCACCGCTGCTGCGCCGCCGTGCTTCGCATGTCATCGGTGAAAACAAGCGGGTCCGGCGTGCACTGAAGTTGCTCGAAACGGGCGATGGCGTTGGCTTTGGCAAATTGATGAACGAATCCCATGACAGCTCTCGACAGAATTTTGAAAACAGCACGCCGGAGCTCGATCTTCTCGTCTCGATCGCGCAAGACTTGCCCGGCGTTCTCGGCGCGCGACTCACTGGCGCAGGTTTCGGAGGTTCAACTGTGACTCTCTGCGAGCGGCCTCGCGGGCAGCAAATTGCTGCGGAATTGTCAAAGCGATATGGAGACGCGACTGGAATTACGCCCCGCGTTTTCGTTGCCCAGATCGCGGATGGCGCCAAGTAGCGAGGCGGGGAATATCCGTCGCTTTCCTGTGATCTCGTACGCAGAGGTGTACAGTTCTCGAATGATTCCCCGATCCGCGTTAAGATGACACGGGCGCGCGGGCAACTTTAAAGAGTGGTGAACGTGCTCTTTTTGCAAATTTTGGCACTCAAAGGGGGTTTTGTTTATGCGTGACATTTTCCAAGGACTTAAGACCGATCTTGGTTGGATTTTCAAGGCTGTGATCGGCAGCGCGCGCACTCGAACGCGGCTGCCAGCCCGACGGCGCTGGCATCCGGAAGCGTAGTGCTAGGGTAATTGTACCCGGAATACACCTCGTCCGTAGGCCGCAGCCGTCATCAGACCCGTGGGCGAGATTCCGAGATCTGAAATTAGTGTCTGGGGCAATCCGTTTCCGAAACGACGCCAGGTCATGTGATCCACGTTCAATCCGGAAATTGACCCGCCTGGAAGCCTGCTATTGAAAACCGATCGGTCTGTTCCAAGAAACACGCTGGGCTGTGGAGAACGCCAGTCAACAGCTACCGTGTAGACCTGTAGACCGGCCGGTAAATCGGTGGTTATGTCGAACCAACTCGTTCCGCCGTCCCTTGTAATCCAAACACGACCTGCGCCAAATACTTCTTGAACTCCTATGATGGCGATCTCCGGATTTGCCGGGTCAACTTGTATTTTCGAAACGACCGATGGAGTCGGGAGCGTTAGTCCGCTGACCTGATTCCAATTCATTCGATCCTTGGTGAGAAAAAGGGTGGCTTCAGATGTGCCGACATAAACCCAATTCGGATTGGATTGCGCGATCCCAATCGCCGAAATAAACGATGTTGTACCACTGTTCGCGTTGACAAGATTGGGGCTGATGGCGGTCCACTCGTTGCTGCTCTGCGTCCAGGCATGCACCCGAACCCCACCATACAACAGTCCTTCGGAAGTGGATGGATCGAATTCAAACGCCTTCCATGCTGCTGCGTCGGGTACGACCTCTTTCGAGAACGGGAAGTCGGCAGGTTTAAAACCCTTCGTGATATAGGTCCATGTGCGGCCATCAAACCGCTGGATAAACCTGCGGAATGTTAGGTGGCGTTTTCCGACCGGCATCAGGTTATATACAATGCTCGGATCGTTTGGATTGAATAACGGTTTGCCAAATTCATAGCCGACATTTGGCACATAATTCCAAAACGGGCCGCTCGCATTCGAAGCATGAAGTGTGTGCCCTTGATCGACGGCTGTTCCATAGAGGTCACTGGGATCAGAAGGATTCACCGCGAGCGAGTGGAGCACCATGTTCGCAAGGTCGCCCTGTTTGTGCGTGAAATCGCGCAGCTTAGGATCGGTCGTATTGACGACGCGATAAATTCCACGATCGCCGAAGGCTGCAAACGCCAGTCCATCCGTGCTGGTAGGATCCCGATAAAACGTAATACCCGAGGGATCGTCGCCCGTCCAGAATGTTGTCCACACTCCATCACAACTTTGCGTTCCATCCTGGTTAAGCTGCGGCTGGCCACCTGTTGTGCTGAAGACCGCGACATGATTCAAGCCTTCGGCAAAAACAATTTGAGGATTCAACGGATGGACGGTGAGCGGCTGATGCCAGTACCGATTATCCGGACGCTTATTGGTCAGACAGATCCTCTGCCAATTTTCTCCCGCGTCCCGAGTCGAATAGAATTCCGGCGACGGTTTATTTTGCGGCTGCATTACGATGGCATACATATTTTGCGTTGCCGATGGCGCGAAGGCGAATTCGATGAAGAGCACAGAACCGCCGAAGGTGTCGGCGGGGAAATGTGCATTCTGCTGCTCCCAGGAAGCGCCGCCATCAATGCTCTTCCAAACTCCTTGCTGCGCCGAATTATCCGGATCGACAAATCCCACCCAAAGAACGTCGGGATTGATCGGATCGATGACCATGTGCGAAACGTCACCCTGCAGCTTGCCGGCGAGCGACCAGGTTTGGGCACCGTCAATCGATTTGTAAACTCCACCCGGAGTATTGCCGCCTGGACGAAACACTCCGACATAAACAGTATTCGGATCCACTGGGCTGACTGCAATTCCGCCAAATTTCACACCCGCGAAAATATCCTGTCCTAATGCTTGCCAATTATCTCCGCTATTTGTCGTCTTCAATATGCATCCCTGCGGTCCATCGGCAGCCGCGTACAAAATGCTTGTATTGGTGGGCGACATCACGAGTCCATTGGGCCCCACTGAAGGACTCGGCATATCATCCGTCAGCGCGTGCCAATTTGGATTCGCGTCAAGCCAATTGTTTGTTTTCCATACTCCTGCCCCACCCGTGTCGGGAAGGCCAAGCACTTGGATACCATTAGGATTCCCGCCATTTGCAGCGGTGGGACGCGCCCCGTCTGTTGCAATGTACATGAGATTTGGATCCTGCGGATCCGCCACAGCTGCGTTGATTCGCCCTGCATGACGTACACCATTGACCTGCACAGAGGTCACGTTGACGAATTGCCATTGCGGTGGTGGAGTGGGCCGCGAGTGCGGAGTTGGTCGGGGCCGCGGCGTCGGAGTGGGTCGGAGCACAGTCGCTATCGGTAGCAGTGTGCCCGTCTGCATTGTAGTTGAGAGCCCGAGAAACCCTCCGCCAGAGAATAAAAAGAAGGCAATTAAGGCGCGAAGATTAAAGATAGCTGTCCGGCGATTGTACTTGTTTTTCATGGTGTCTCCGCGGTTTTACTGTGTGTTGTTTACCAGTTGCGGTGCAGGCAGGCTCGCCTAGGGCCGTGCGCTTACCTCTTGGATTTGCGCCTGCTGTTTTCATCTGTTTTCTCTCTTTGCGCGAGCGAGCCTTTCGCTCGCTGTCAACCCCGGTGGGAAGAGAGTCAGGTGGAGCTCGTGGAGAGGATGCCTAACGTACTTAGCGCGGGCGCAACTCTGCCCGCCACGGACAGACGGTGTCAATAGTATTTTTTTGAGAATCGCACCGATGGGAAGAGAAGAGGGCGGAGACAGCTGGTTTCGCGCAGTGAAATGATCTCCCGCTAGTTCATCCAAGATCAAAATAACGATGAATCGTCGCTTCTAATTTCAGAAACGCCGTTAAGCTTTTTATGCGTGCACAACGAAGGCGCTTTCCATCACCCGATATGCGTTAGCAACAAAGATTGTTCTCCCTTCGCGGTCCACTGTTGCAATACAGCCTCAGTTCCAGCCGGTTTTGCTAAAGCGTCACAGCGGATGCACAGAAACGTATCGATTAAGCGAACGGGTGCGTGATCGAATGAGCGCGAGCAAGCTTGCAACCGACCCCGCCCGCGGCTTATCTCTTTCTTGTTGGATTTATGCGCGTGGCTACGATCCTGGCCACCTTTAGCGCGATGGTGATTTACCTATGAAAAATGGGCCTGTAGCTCAGCGGTTAGAGCAGGGGACTCATAATCCCTTGGTCCCAGGTTCGAATCCTGGCGGGCCCAGCCCCGAAAGCTTTCGGGGCTGCGACGCGACGCCGATCGAATAAACGCGCGAGGGCAGCGAGAAACGAATAAATTAGTACTATGAAAGCGTTCTTTTCGATCGTTCTCGCACTGGCCATTTCCATTGGCACGATGGATGCGGGACCTGTTAGAACAGCGAAAAACGTCGCGAAAAGTAGTGTGCAAACAGCCAAGAATGTCGGACACAGTGTGGTCAAGGGCACAAGAAGGGCTGTGCGCACTGTCGTCTATACGTTCACGCCGTAAGCTGAGGCAGTTCTTACGCCTCTTCGAAATCGCAAGCAATCGTATGCTGCCGATCAGGGCGACTGTTCCAAAGTATGCCAGCGACGACGATTCTACCGCGTTGCCAACGGCGATGGCGTTCCCGTCCGCGGAATCGAGGCGTTTGCGCTTTGTTGAATTAGCAAATCCAACTTGTTGAGGTCGATCGGTTTTACAAGGTGATGTCGGAATCCCGCTTCACGTCCCTTGCGAATATCATCTTCCATTCCGAAACCTGTGAGCGCAATGCCAAGAACTGGACGGGTGGATTGCAGTCTTTGTATCAGATCAGTGCCGGTGCCATCGGGCAAGGCCAGATCGCTGATTAGCACATCGAACTCCTCTTCGGCGCTTAGACCGAGCGCGGATTGAAAATTCAACGCTGAGCGCACCTGATAACCGCGGCGCCGAAGCAGGTTTGTCAGAGATCGGTTTGTGTCTTCATGATCTTCCACAAGCAGAATTCGCAGAGCCTGACGATCTGGCACCTTCGGCGAAACTGCGCGAGCGATTGGGGTCTCGCCACGTTCAGACGTAGGAAACATGAGCGTAAACGTTGAGCCTTTATTTCGGCCGGCGCTTTGCGCAGTGATCGTTCCCTTGTGTGCCTCGACCAGCGTCTTGCTGATGGCGAGGCCGAGACCCAGGCCTCCAAGCTGTGTCCGGCCACCTTGTTCGAAAGCATCGAAAATCTTAGGCAGCAATTCACGTTCGATGCCCAAACCGGTATCTGTGATGTCGACACGCAGCTGTCCGTCTGAATCGTTGCTTGTGGAAATGGAGATCTGGCCGTGCTCCGGCGTAAATTTCACGGCGTTATTTATCAGGTTCCAAAAAATCTGCTGTAACCGGGCTGGGTCCGCTTGCAGATGAACTTTCCTTGCGCCGAGATTGAGAGATCGGACCAAATGCTTGCGATCAATTTCCGCCTGACAAATCTCGAGAGCACTCTGAAGGAGCGTATGAGCGTCGACGACTTCGAAATTCAGCTGGACTTTACCCTGCTCGATACGTGTTAGGTCGAGCAAATCATCGATCAGCCGCGCCTCCAATTCTACGTTGCGACGGATCATGTGCAGCGAGTCGTGAATGTCCTGGGGCAGCGCAGGCTCGCTCTCGAGTGCGAGCGCGGACGCCAACACCGGCGTCAGGGGTGTGCGCAACTCATGACTTAGCATTGCTAGAAATTGATCCTTCGCGAGGTTCGAACGCGCCTTTTCAGCCAATTCAAGGTTGGTTTTCTGCAACTCTTCCTGCCGATTCTGGAGCTCGGTTGCGAGCGACTGTGATTGCTTGAGCAGGTTTTCAGTTCGCGTGTTTGCTTCAATCGTATTAAGGACGATGCCAATACTCTCTGTTAACTGATCGAGAAACGCCTTGTGTGTTGAGTTGAAGCGTTCCAGTGATGAAAGCTCCATTACCGCTTTTACTTCGCCTTCAAACAAAATCGGCAGGACCATGATGTTCATGGGGCGCGCGACGCCCAGGGCGGAACTTACCTTGACGTAATCGCTTGGCGCATCGGTCAACAGAATCCGTTGTTTTTCCAGAGCGGCCTGCCCTACCAGACTTTCGCCCAGCTTGAAACAACTCTTCAGCCCGCTGTGTTCGCGGCACGCGTAGCTTGCGAGTAACCTGAGTTCAGGCTCTTCCCCTGACTTGTCCATGACATAGAAAACGCCTTGTTGTGCAGGAACGACTGGGGCGAGCTCCGACAAGATCAAATTGGCAACGGTCAACAAATCTCGCTCGCCTTGTAGCATACGCGTGAACTTTGCGAGGTTTGTCTTGAGCCAGTCCTGCTCCTCGGTGCGCAATGTGGTGTCCTTCAAGTTTCGGATCATTTCGTTGATGTTGTCCTTGACCGCAGCGACCTCTCCTTGTGCGCTCACTTGGATCGAGCGCGTCAAGTCGCCCTTGGTGACTGCCGTGGCGACGTCGGCGATGGCGCGCAGCTGAGTTGTCAGGTTCGCTGCCAGGCGGTTTACGTTATCAGTCAAATCGCGCCACGTGCCGGCGGCGCCCGGGACGCTGGCCTGGCCACCCAGTTTTCCTTCCACACCAACCTCGCGAGCGACAGTAGTGACCTGATCAGCAAACGTCGCCAGCGTGTCGATCATGTTATTGATTGTGTCCGCCAGTTCACCGATTTCGCCTTTTGCTTCTACCAGAAGCTTTGGATTCAGATCTCCCTTTGCGACTGCGGTCACGACTTTTGCAATGCCGCGTACCTGATTCGTTAGGTTGCGGGCCATGAAGTTGACGCTGTCAGTCAAGTCCTTCCACGTGCCGGCAACGCCCTTGACCGTCGCTTGGCCTCCCAGTTCGCCTTCCGTGCCGACTTCGCGCGCAACTCGCGTTACCTCTGAGGCGAAGGAATTGAGCTGGTCCACCATCGTGTTCACCGTATTTTTCAACTCGAGAATTTCTCCCTTTACATCCACCGTGACTTTTTTCGAGAGATCGCCGCGAGCGACCGCGGTCGTTACCTCGGCAATGTTGCGAACTTGCGCTGTGAGATTTCCGGCCATCGTATTCACGTTATTGGTCAGGTCTTGCCACGTTCCGGCAACGCCGCGCACGTCGGCTTGACCACCCAGTTTTCCTTCACTGCCGACCTCACGAGCCACGCGAGTGACTTCAGATGCAAACGAACGGAGTTGGTCAACCATTGTATTGATGGTGTATTTGAGTTCCAGGATCTCGCCGCGAACGTCCACGGTAATTTTTTTCGACAAATCGCCGCTGGCGACGGCCGTTGTCACTTCGGCAATGTTGCGCACTTGCGCTGTAAGATTGCCAGCCATGGAGTTGACGCTCTCGGTCAAATCCTTCCAGGTCCCCGCGACTCCTCTCACGTCCGCCTGACCACCCAGTTTCCCGTCCGTGCCGACCTCGCGTGCAACACGCGTGACTTCTGCCGCGAACGAACTGAGCTGATCGACCATTGTATTGATCGTGTTCTTTAATTCGAGGATCTCGCCTTTTACATCCACAGTGATCTTCTTAGATAGATCCCCTTTTGCGACAGCTGTTGTCACTGCGGCAATGTTGCGGACCTGTTCGGTCAGATTGCGCGCCATGAAATTGACGGAGTCCGTGAGGTCCTTCCATGTTCCCGACACCCCTTCGACGCGAGCTTGTCCTCCGAGGATTCCCTCGGAACCAACTTCGCGGGCTACGCGGGTTACTTCCGATGCAAAGGAACGAAGTTGATCGACCATCACGTTGATCGTGTCCTTCAACTCGAGAAACTCGCCTTTCACGTCGACCGTGATTTTCTTGGTCAGATCGCCGGTCGCCACTGCCGTGGTTACGGTCGCGATATTCCGGACCTGATCCGTCAGGTTGCCAGCCATCAGATTGACGTTCTCCGTCAGATCTTTCCACGTGCCTGCAACGCCTTTCACGTTGGCCTGGCCGCCCAGTTTACCCTCTGTTCCCACTTCTCGAGCAACGCGTGTAACTTCAGATGCAAAGGCGCTGAGCTGGTTAACCATCGTGTTTACAATTTTTGCAGTCCGCAAAAACTCCCCTTCGAAGGCGCGACCTTCGATCTCGATCGCCATGTTTTGTGATAAATCTCCCCTGGCGACAGCTCCTATGACGCGTGCCATTTCACTCGTAGGGTGTACCAGGTCCTCAATCAGGTTATTGACCGATCCCATCGCCTCCGCCCACGAACCAGACGCCTCCCCAAGCGATGCTCTCTGTCTGATTCTGCCTTCCTTTCCGACCACACGGCTAATGCGCGCCAACTCATTTGTAAGGTGCTCATTGATTCGGATTACATCGTTGAAGGTGTCCGCGATCTTGCCCGCCACGCCCGTCCAGTCATCCGGCAGGTGCGCGGAAAAATCTCCGCGTTTGAATGCCATCAAGGCTGCGAGCAGTTGCTTGCTATCGAGCTGTTCGCCGTTAAGACGCGTACCGTTTGGCGGTCGCATTCTGGGAGCAGAGGGCTTTTTCATAAGCAGTTGAAAGGCTGGGTAATCGAGCCTTCAGGAATTCGACGCGCAAAATCAAAGAATTCATATTCCAGCGTCGTAGTGTAATCGTCGTACTAGTGGCGGGAGGTCGTATCCCGCGTACGACACGAGAAAGCCGGATTTCCCCCAGTTCCCAGAGGACGCTCTTCAAAGCACGAGCTGAAGCTACACAGGCCTTAGCGCCTTAAGACGGAACCCAAAAAAGACTGCCAGAATACCCAGTACGACCGCATACCACGCGATAAGCCATATCACCGCGGCGGCGCCAGCGATAGGATTCCACAGAAGCAGTATGGCAAAGACGATGGATGCCAGACCCATAAGGATCAAAAACCATTCGCCTTTGATCTCCCGGCGCAACTTGATTGCAAACGCAATTTCGGTTGCGCCAATCATGAGCGCCCAAGCCGCGATATAAATGATCAGTGCCAGCGCGGTTATTTGGGGCGCATGAAATGTGAGGAGTCCGACGATTATCCCCACAATTCCAATGACAATATGCCATCCCCAATCCGGATCAGAAGCACGATGCCCGATCGCACCGACAACGCGGAATATGCCGTCGATTAGCACCCATGCTCCAAAAAACAGCACCAGTGTCGCGACGGTGATGCCTGGATACACGAATGCGATGATTCCAAAGACAATTGCAGCGATACCCCTTATCACCGGGACCCACCAATGACGTTTTAAGGTTTCGATCATCATCGCTTCGTTTTAAGGAGCGGTCTGAGTGAAGGCAAGCACGATTTGAGAAATGCGCACACCCTCACGGAGCGATTGGCTTGGGTAGCCATCGGCTCGGACACATGCTAGGAAGCCGTCGCTCCTCGATTACAATCCGCACTTAGCGCTGGCTTCGGCAATACTGGAACGGCTTCGTAGAAGCGACGCCAAATAGGTATCAACAAAGGGCGCGTTATTAATTCGCGCTAAATTCTCCGGGTCTTGAAGACGCGAAAAAATGGCATAGGCAATCTTGCTTCGCGTAACGCTTTTCTCGCCATATCCCGACGGCATGTTGCTCGACCAGTAACGAACGTACTGGCCGTCCGGACGATTCTCCATGCCGAGGAAAATCGTGGAATGCCCGTGCTCGTTTCTTCCGACTTTCCGCGACCAGAAGATTTTCATGAAATCGCCGGGTCTTGCTTGATTGAAGTCATCGAAGTTCTGTCCAAGCTGCAGCTCGTGAAAGAGGCGGGCTGTGCCCGGTCCGTTTGCGTTCCACCGGCCCCAGATGCCTTCGCCATCGCGTTGATCTCGAATGATCAACCGCTCTAACGTGGAATAATCGAGGCGCAGCTGACCGCGCGCGCGCAAAGCCTCGATCGTTCTGATGAATACCAGGTAGGTTGCGCCTGAGCAAAAACTCGGTGACGCCTGCGAGGGCAATATGAAAAATTTACCGGACTCGAAGTGCGCCGAAGATTGGAGACGGATCTTTGCGACGTGCGACACAGAATAGCGGCCGCCTTGCGGCATCTGCCTGATCTGCTCGAGAATCAGACTGTTGTAATCGCCCGCGAATGCCGCGGGCGCCGTGAGTCCGAGAATCACAGGAAAAACCCAAGTCGCCAGTCCCTTCACGGCGGAATAAGTAATCGTCAAAAGCCGATCTGGCAATGGCCCATGAGTGTTTGTCATTCCGCGCGGAGTCGAGGAACCTCTCCTGTAAGTAGAAGTAATTAGAGATGTCTCGACTTGGCTCGACATGACAAGGGACAGAATTGGCTTTGCCAACCGACGTATGCTAAACGGGAGATATGCTGCGTTTCACAAAAATGGATGGCGCGGGAAACGACTTCATCCTGATCGATAACAGGGCAGGGGACATCGATCTAGATCGCAGTCAAATCGCGCGGCTTTGTGATCGCCACCGCGGTATCGGAGCGGATGGAGTTTTGTTATTGGAAAATCCATCGGACCACGCCGATTTCCGGATGCGCTACTTCAATGCTGATGGAGGAGAAGCGGAAATGTGCGGGAATGGCGCGCGCTGTTTTGCGCGTTTTGCAAACAAGGTGGCAGGCGCTGCGGGCAAAATTTCCTTTGAGACTCCAGCTGGCGTCATTTCGGCGGAGTTGGCTGGGGATCTCGTCACTCTGCAAATGACCGAGCCGACCGATTTGCGGCTGAGCGTTCCCCTTCAAACTGGCGCTGAGAAAAGGATCGTTCATTTCATAAATAGTGGCGTGCCACATGTCGTTGTTCCGGTCGCTCAAGTTGGCGATGTCGATGTGTCGCGAGAAGGTTCAGCCCTTCGTTATCACGAAATGTTTTCACCAAACGGCGCAAACGTGAACTTCATTGAAAAACGCGGAGCCGATAAGATCGCTATCCGCACCTACGAACGAGGGGTGGAAGATGAAACCCTTGCGTGCGGTACTGGCGTGGTCGCGAGCGCGCTCATCTTTGCCGCCACTGAAAAGGTGAAGGGTCCGATCGGCGTAATTGCACGCGGTGGAGACGAATTGCGGGTCGAATTTGAAAGGATTGATAAGCGGTTTCGCAATGTTACGCTCACCGGCCCGGCCGAGTTCGTATTTGAAGGCACGATCAAGCTCGACACTAAAGTAATGGAGTAACGGAGTTATGGAGTGTTGCAACCAATCCATTGCTCTAACGCCCCAACACTCCCTAACTCTATTCTGAGAAATGTTCCGGGGTACGTTCACGGCTTTAGTCACACCATTTCGCAATGGCGCGATTGACGTTGCCGCTTTCGAGAAATTGATCGAAAACCAAATCGCCGCCGGAATAAGCGGAATTGTTGCCGTAGGCACCACCGGCGAATCGCCGACGCTGTCACACGAGGAACGCCACGACCTCATTCGCCTCGCGACCGCAACTGCGAAAAAACGTTGCCTGGTTCTCGCCGGCACAGGTTCCAACGCCACGCAGCATGCGGTATCCGATACGAAAATGGCCGAGAAACTGGGCATTGACGGCGCACTTCTCGTCGCACCGTATTACAACAAGCCGAGTCAGGAAGGTTTGTTCCGTCATTTCAAAACGATTGCCGATGCTACATCGTTACCCATCATGCTCTACAACATTCCCGGCCGATGCGGGGTGGACATTGCGCCCGATACGGTAACGCGCCTGGCTAACGAGTGCAGAAATATTGTTTCCATCAAGGAAGCGAGTGGGAGTGTCGAGCGTATCAGCGAGTTGCGCGCGCGTTTGCCTGAGTCCTTCACGATTCTAAGCGGTGACGATTCATTAACGCTACCGTTCATGTCGGTCGGTGCAGTTGGGGTTGTTAGCGTCGCTTCAAATGTGTTTCCAGCTGAAGTTTGTGCACTCGTCCGAGCTTATGAATGCGGCGATGCGAAGTTAGCTGCCAATTTGCATCGTAAGATGCTTCCACTTTTCAAGGATCTTTTCATTGAACCGAATCCTGTGCCGGTAAAAACAGTGCTTGGTTGGCGCGGGGCGATGTCCAGCGAAGTACGTCTGCCGCTATGCGAGATGAGCGAAGCAAATCAAACGCGCTTGCGCAGGACGTTCGAGGAATTTGAGCAGCAAAAATGACTTTCGAGCGTGAAGCCCTCTCGTCTCGCGTTCGCGTGTTGCTCATTGGCGCGGCAGGTCGCATGGGCAAGACCATTGTTGATGTTGCGAAGGAGGATCCAAAGATCGACATCGCCGCGGGATGCGATCTTGGCGATCCGATCGAGTCGGCCATTCGAAATTGCGATGTGGCTATCGACTTTAGCCAAGCCGACGCCATTACTGAAATCTGTTGCGCCGCCTTGGAGCATCGCAAGCCGTTGGTCATTGGAACGACCGGTCAGTCTAAAGAGCAACGTAGAATAATTAACGAGACGGCGCAGTCGTTGCCGATCGTGTTTGCATCTAACTTCAGCGTTGGAGTTAATGTACTCTTTTGGCTGACGCGTAAGGCAGCCGAAAAGCTCGGCGGTGATTTTGGCCCTGAGATTGTCGAAACGCATCACGAAATGAAAAAAGATGCGCCCAGCGGCACGGCCAAAACCTTGGCCGCGGTTTTGAAAGCAGCTAAAAAAACGCAGGCTGAAATTCCGATTCAATCGATCCGTGAAGGCGACATCGTTGGCGAGCATACAGTCATTTTCAACGGACCCGCCGAGCGCCTTGAACTGACCCATCGCGCAGCCAGTCGCGAAATTTTTGCGCGAGGCGCCTTGCGCGCAGCGAAATGGATTATGGGAAAGCCGCCGCGGCTCTATAGCATGCAGGACGTCCTGGGACTGTAGTCTGTAGCACGGGTCGCTGACCCCGGCCGCGGTCAACGCCCGCGGCTACATCGAAATGAGAACTGCTGTCGCCCTCGGATCCAATCTCGGGAATCGGCTCGAGAATTTGCGGGCAGCGCGACGACAAATCATCGGGCTTAAGGAAGTACAACCGCCCATTCTCTCTTCGGGGATTTACGAGACCGAAGCGATCGATTGCGAACGGGGCGCGTCCAAATTTTTAAACGCAGTTGTTGAATTTGACTATGAAGGCGATTCTGGACAGTTGCTTGAACAGGTCGGTCGAATTGAGGAGTCGTTAGGCCGAAAGCGCGATCATCAGAAAAACGTCTCGCGCACAATTGACATCGACCTGCTGTATTACGGCGATCGACGGATCGACAACGAACGTCTGCAATTGCCACACCCGCGGATGCACTTGAGAAGATTTGTCCTCCAACCGCTGACTGACATCCGGCCGGATCTGATTTTGCCTAACCAGACAAGAACAGTCGCGGATCTGCTCGCGGAAATTGAAGATTATGGCGGCGTGGTTCGGTTGGCGAGCGACTGGTAAGCTTGGCCGCATTCAAACGCGACGCGAGGACTCCGTCGCTCGTCGCTTTTGCGATGGCTTGCGTTCCTACGCCAGCGCGTGATCTTGGGGAAATCCGATGAAAGATTTTCGTCAAATGAAACAACGCGGGCAAAAGATCACCGCGTTAACGGCTTACGATTATCCGACGGCCCGTTTGCTAGACGAAAGCGGCATCGATATCATCCTGGTGGGCGACTCGTTAGGTATGGTGGTGCTCGGTTGTCAGGATACGACCGGTGTAACGATGGAGGAAATGCTGCATCACACGCGCGCAGCGGCGCGCGGGGTCAAGCAGTCGTTACTGGTTGCGGATATGCCGATCCACACTTACGACACGCCCGAACAAGCAGTGGAGACCGCCAGGAAATTTGTCGATGTTGGCGCACAGGCGGTGAAGCTTGAGGGCGGTGTGACTCATGCGGCGCAAATCGAAGCGATCACAAAGGCAGGTATCCCGTTCATGGGGCACATCGGCATGCTACCCCAAAGTGTGCGCGAGGAAGGTGGCTACAGGATCAAAGGCCGTAATCAGTCTGAAGCAGAAGCGCTGGTCGCCGACGCGCGAGCTGTGGAAAAAGCCGGTGCATTTTCTGTCGTGCTGGAGATTGTGGTCGCGGAAATTGCAAAGCAGATCACCAGGACAATCGGCATTCCAACCATCGGTATCGGATCAGGCAAGCATTGCGACGGACAAATTCTGGTGACACACGATTTGATCGGACTCTTTCCATGGTTCACACCGAAATTTGTTTCGCCTGAGGCGCGAGTGGCCGATGAAATCCGGCGTGCTGCAAGAGCGTTTATCGAACGAACGCAGAGTGGTTGAAAAGTTAGAAGCGGATGCGGGAACGCTGGCTTCGACCAAGGTGAGCCCTTACGGCCCTTTTTAACTTTGTAACCTTTTAACAGGGCGATTGGTGCTTCGTCATTCCAGATGTGATATGTTGCGGGGAAGGTAGCAATGAGAGTTTCCGATTTCGACGATTTTGACCGGTTCGAAACCGAAGGACTGCTCACGGGCAGCAAAGAGCGCAGCTGGCTCTGGTTTGGATTGGTCGTTTCGCTGGCGATACATTTCGCGCTCTGCGCTTACTTTTACCGGACGCGTTTTCAATCGGTGGAAACCTTGATTGCTCAAAATGAGCAGACGCCCACGTTTAAGGTTAAGAGCATCAACACGTCGGACCTTGGCAAAAGCAGTGTTGATCAGACGAATCCAGCGGCGAAACCGAACCCCGACAACACTGATGTGCAGTTGCCGGACGAAAAGAAATCGTTCGACAAGCTATTGCAGGACATTCAAGCCAGCGCGGCGCTTCCGGACGACATGCGGGACGTTTTGCCTGATCAACCCAAAGTGGAACAGCCAGAAATAAATTCCGTGCTAACCGAAATTGAGCGTTCGACTGCGCAAAGTCTCGCCAACGATCCAAACGCGACGCACGAACAATCGCTGCTGAACAATAATTCGCAGTCAGGCCGTCCACAGCCTGCCCTCAGTGGGACGGAGCTGGCTACGAGTACAACGATCAAACGCCCCAACACCTTTACCAGCAAGATGCCCGGCGACAGCGCCGGACCAATTAAAGGGCACACTGCCGGCTTCAGCGATTTGGATCAACTGCTCGCACAAAAAGGTCCTCTGGGGTCGGGTACCAAATTACGACTCCCGGACGATCAGCTCTTCGAATATGACAGCGACGTCCTGCAAGCGAGCGCCATCACTCAACTGCAGAAACTGGGCACTCTCATTCAGCGCAATCCGAAGGCGACATTTTCAGTCGAAGGTTACACGGATTCATTCGGCACATATGAATACAATCTTGATCTAAGCCAGCGCCGCGCGGACAGCGTGAGGCGCTATTTGGTAGAGGCAATGCGTATTAATCCTGCGCAAGTCGAAACGCGCGGTTACGGTTCGACGAAATTCCGAGCGTCGCCAAACGGATCAATTGAAGAGCAGAGTCCCAATCGCCGTGTGGAAGTTGTGGTGCACACGAGCGAAGGGTAGGACAGACCTGCGGATCGCGGATTTGGCATTGGCGAGTTTCTGTAGCGTCGCTCTATGAGCGCCGGTGTAGCCACGACGCTGTGCCGAGGTGTCTGGTAGCGACGTCGCCAAAGCGCCTCGACCTCCTCCGCGCGGCGACGGCGGCAAGCATAGCAAGGTGTCTACAACCTCCTACCAGTTTTTGATCCAAAGATCCTGTTGTCTCGTAGGAGGAGCGGGTGTTGGCGATGGCGCAACTCCAGCAGTGCTCCAGAGGTCAAAGGTAGGATTGTATCCGCCGCTTCCCGTGACAGCCATCATTGTAGAATAACCGTACGAATTGCCAAAAGGATCACCAATGGCAATCACAGTGTCAGTAGATGGAGGTGTTGGTAACAGCATATTCGGTTTAAAGGCCATGTAGCTTTTGCCGGATGGCTGGCGGTTACCAGTCACGTCGCCGCTGAGTTTTTTATACAGATAAAGGCTCGCTGATTGGTAGTCTGTCGGATTGAATGACGTTGTCGAATTGAGCTGTTCGGTCGTCGACGCTTCGGTAGGATAGATTCCATTATCCGCTTTGTAACTCTCGCAGGCCGCAGACAGGGCGGCGATTTCGGTTTCGGCACGGGCGCGGGCACCTTTCTTCTGAACGTACCCGACCGTGCTTAGAACCAACCCAGTCAGAATTATGATAACAGCGGTGACTACGATTAGTTCAATTAGCGTGAAAGCCGCATTGTACCGATGTTTATGCCAAGCGCTGAACCGATTGGTTGGGCGTTTGACACAAACGCCTCTACAACATTCGACATTCGTCATTCGGATTTCGTCATTCGCGCCGCAACCGCATCACGTTTGCTGCTGTAAGCCGGTGATGATGCTGATAAGCGGCGTAAAGAGAGCAAGCACGATCGTGCCGACAATCAGCGCCAGAAAGACGATCATAATGGGCTCGAGCATCGATGTGAGGGCTGCGACTGAGTTATCGACTTCATCGTCATAAACATCGGCAATCTTCAGGAGCATGTCTGGAAGTTTACCGGTTTCTTCGCCCACATCGATCATACTGATCACCATCGGCGGAAAAGCGCGACTGGCCTCCAGCGGTTGAACGATCGATTCGCCTTCCTTCACGCTGTCGTGCACCTGTGAGATCGCTGCGGCAATGGCGGCGTTGCCGGCGGTTTCGCGGGTGATATTCAATGCCTGCAGAATCGGCACACCGCTCGTGACCAGCGTTCCAAGTGTGCGCGCAAACCGTGAGATTGCCGTTTTACGATTCAAATCGCCAAAGAGCGGCATGCGCAGTTTGAAGCTGTCAATCACGAATCGCCCGCCTCGCGTCCGGCCAATAAATTTGTAAGCCATTACTGCGACGATAATCGCCCCAACCAGAACAAGACCATGATCCTTTACGAGGTTACTCGTCCCGATAACAAACGTGGTGACGGGTGGTAGCGGTTTGTCACCAAGCATGTCGTGGA
>JBKPLX010000113.1:0-6438 GCA_046731855.1 Verrucomicrobiota bacterium
ATTATCCTGGCCGGGAGCTCCAAAACTTACACGACAGCCAGGAAAGACCTCGCCTACTACGTCTGCAATCTCGCGCACACGATATTTATGAGAAGTATCGCCAACATTGAATACTTCATTGTGAATCGCTTCCTTGGGCGCCTGCGACACTGCGATAATCGCACGCGCAATGTCCAACCCATCGACCAACGGCCGCCAAGGTGTCCCATCGATAGTCATCTTGGTCGCCTTGGTCGTCCACGCCAATCCAGCCAGGTTGCGCGCGCGCCAAGGAAACACGTCCTTTCTAAGATTGCTTTATGGAAACGGCGGAACGAAGTTCCCCCGGCGGTTAAACCTCTTTCTTCGCCAGCTTCGGGCGCCCTGGACCCGTTAGCGTACGATCGGTTCCAATGCCGCTTTGGTATTTCCGATTGGCACGCCAACGAAGGGCCAGACACTGAAAGTGCCGCCAGCGATCAATTTCAAAACCGTGAAGGTGCTGCGCGTCATCGCGCCGTTCATATCATTTGTCGTTGCTCGGTGGAGAGCAAAACAGGCCCAATTGGGCTTCAGGCATAACGGCCAGGGCCGTAACTGTGCCCCCGGCTATCGGCGTACTTATCCGCACCCGGAAATTTTCGGGAACTTGGTTCCGTCGTTTCCGTAGAACGAAATAGGAGCCTGGAAGGCGTGTCTCCTTCCCGCGCGGTTTTTCATGCTTGGAATACCCCGTGCGCGCTACGCATTTCTGCTTGATTGGTACTACCATAATTCTTGGTGCGATCACAGGATTCGTTAGTGTCAGTGAGGGAGCATTCTTTAAGACACTCGGCGGACAAATCGTGCAGGGAATGCTCAGCATTGCCTGCTTCATACTTGTGGGACTTGCCTTCTGGCGCTTCGGTTGGAAAATCGGCCTGCTTGATCTTCTTCTTGTTATTATTGCCTCGAATCTAGGTCTCGCGTTGCACAGAGTTCGGCTGCCGGGACGTTAGCTTTGTGCGAGAGCTGTTATGGTCGTGTCGCAAGGTTTTCGTGCATTTGTTTTGAGTTACCCTGCCCCGGATTCAGATCGTAACCGAATATTTTTCTAGAAAAACCCCGTGCAAGTTGTCACGCTTAAAACCCGAAAACTCACGATGGGCGGCTCCAGCCTCGTTGCTCCTCAGGGAAATGGCAATTGTTGTTATCGGCGTCCAGACTGTGGTACGTCATCTCGCGGGTTCGATTCCCGCCCCGCCTCTTTTCATAGGCTGCGATGCGCTTTTCGTAACTGGGGATCAGTGCCCTTCCTAAATGACGAATAATCCAGCACATTACCGCCAAGCACTTTTCAGCCTGACCAGCGTCAGCCCTGATCCGCTGATGTAGTTGCCGCGGAACGGCTGTAACCGCGGTTCTGTTAACTACAGGCTTCGCTCGAAAGAGAGAGTCCCGATCCTTTCTTGAGCGGCATCAGAAAATCCCGCCGACGCTTCGTAGAAACTAGTTTGCGCGCCGATTACCGTTTTGGTATACAGATGAATAGTTGCCTAATGGTAGGGATAATTGAACAGCTTGGAGTCCCGGCGTTGCGGATCGGATTCACTCTCGCCGTGCTCGCCTTTTTGCTTGCCGGAGTCTTCATCTGGCGCAGGCGACATCAATTTTTCGAGCGCGATTCAAACGTCGAGAACGATGATACCGCGGCACATCACAATCGTTTGGAAGAGATTCGATTTGTCTGGGGCGGTCTGACGCTAGTTCTGCTCGGCATCTTGTACCAGGTGTAGAGCACATAAACATGAACAACTTCAAACCCAAAACACAAACTCAAAACCCTCAGGAGAAATGATTATGAGCACGTTCACTCGTCGAAGTTTCATCGAAAAAACCGCGGTAGCAATAGGTAGCTTTGCCGCGTTGCAAAAGGTATTAGGCGCAGATCCAAGTAAGAGTGATCCTGGCCCAGCTAATCCAATGCTCGATGGCCAGAACCCGGATTCCATGTGGCCACCCTCTACGGATTCGAAAAGCTTGGTCCAAAACTTTAAGTATCCGTTCTCCTTTGCGAATAAGCGGACTTATGAAAGCGGATGGTCGCGCGAGGTTACGGTGCGGGAACTGCCCGTGTCAAAGACGCTAGCGGGCGTCAACATGAGACTGACTGCGGGTGGATTCCGCGAGCTGCATTGGCACACGGCCGGCGAATGGGCCATCATGTTGTACGGAAATGCCCGTATTACCGCGATCGACCTGGATGGCAAAAGTTTCGTCGGCGACGTGGGCAAAAATGATCTTTGGTTTTTTCCGTCGGGTATCCCCCATTCCATTCAAGGTCTCAATCCCGATGGATGCGAGTTCATGCTCGTTTTCGACGACGGTAACTTTTCGGAGTCGGAAACGGTACTCCTGAGCGACGCGATGGCACATTTGCCGCCTGAGGTGTTGGCAAAGAATTTTGCCGTCAGTCAAGAGGCGTTCAAAAATGTGCCGAAAGAAGAGTTATTCATTTTCCAAGCGGATGTTCCAGGAGCACTGGAGGCCGACCAGAAGGCAGCCGCCGGTACACGTGGAAAGTCGCCGCGAAACTTTGCCTTTCGCACGATGGAAATGCCGGCGACGAAGAAAACGAAAAGCGGCGAGGTGCGCGTTGTCGATTCCAGCAATTTCAAAGTCTCAACCACGGCGATGGCACTGGTCACGGTGCATCCGGGTGGGCTAAGGGAATTGCACTGGCACCCAAACGCAGACGAATGGCAATACTACATTAATGGCAAAGGACGAATGACCGTGGTGTCAACAGGCAACAAAGCGCGCACGATGGACTTTCAGGCCGGCGATGTCGGATACGTCGAGAAAACTTTACTCCACTACATCGAGAACACCGGTGACACAGACTTGGTGTTTCTGGAGATGTTTGGCAAGGTCGATCGCTTTCAGGACCTTTCCTTCTCGGAGTGGCTGGCTCATACACCGCCGGAAGCAGTCATGGCGCACCTGAGGATCGACAAGGCAACTTACGATGCGATTCCCAAGGACGGCGGTGTGGTCATGCCGCTGAGCTGAGGAGTGCCGGCGAAGAACGTCGCGATAGATCTAGGGAGAAGAAAAAGTGGAAACAGAGACATTCGCGCTTGCAAGCTCTGACTAGTCCCAACAGCCATCGGTTTCTTTGGCTTAGCCACCGGCTACTTCATTTGGGGTGATTACCGGATTCCTGCCACCTTTGGCGTCTTAACGATTAGCGCAAAGCAGGCGAGCAGGAATAAAAGCCAAGCTCGCCAGCAGTATTGAAACTCAGCCGGGCGATCATCTCGCTGCGTGTGGAACGACGCACGTCGCGCTTAGATGTCTCTGCCACCTAAGAAGGAACAGTCATCAGGAAAGTCCTCGAAATCAGTAATCGTAAATTCTAAACCGGCGTTAACGATTCCGTCGCCGGGAAAGCCGCTGGGCGGTCCACCGTCGAACTTCACCAGGTCGGGCCTCTGAAACTCCGAGTCTTCAAAGCCGCACGCGCCGTCAATTCCGAAGCCGAGCTTCACATCTACTTCGCCACGAAAAATCGCGTTGTGAAACTCGAAAAGATCTCTGCCGCTGCCGCTGTGCAAGGTAAATTTGCTTGCAAAGTCCGACCGGCTGAACCCGAAAGGCGTACGAACACCGTCAATCAAGAGGATGTCGTTTCCATCTCCAGTGTTAATCTGGGTCTCACCCGTTATTCTGACACCCAAGATCTCGATCATGTCGTCTCCCATGCCCGTCTCGATTTTGAAGTCTCTGAAAACGGTGGTACCCGGACCCGCATCAACCCTGACGAAGTCATCACCACCCCTCATCCTGATAACAACGTCATGGATTTCGCCCTGGACGCTGCCATTGACAGTTGTGTCTGCACGTCCTGTTACAAGGCCACCTTCTTGGATGATGATGTTGTTGTCACTGTCGTCACCTGTAATGATCAGAACCTCACCCTGCTCCGTTACTTGCACGTTGCCCGCTGCCTGCGCCCAAGTCGCCCATGCGATGTTCAGTCCCACTGCGAAAGCGAGGATCGCTAACAAACGCATCACAGCGCGATAACTCACTTTTCTGTTCATAACCTTTGCCTCCATTATTTTGATTCCTAACTAGAATTCTGTCGCGCAAACTACGGAAGGACTATGCAGTGTCAGATTGTTGCCGTCGCCGCGTTCGTAGCTCACTTGATAGGTGCTGTCATTGCTCGTGAATGTCCCACCATCAGGAAGATTACTGAACGTGCCGGCCATCGGTGATGCGGAAGTATTATCAATCACACGTTTTGCCTTGTAATTTAGGGTAAATG
Source organism: Verrucomicrobiota bacterium (assembly GCA_046731855.1). Classification (GTDB taxonomy): domain Bacteria; phylum Verrucomicrobiota; class Verrucomicrobiia; order Chthoniobacterales; family UBA10450; genus Udaeobacter. Next base: position 4,292 of record JBKPLX010000113.1, read on the forward strand.
GAAAGCGTCGACGCGGTTGCGCGACTGGAAATCGCCGGTAGCAACATAGACGGTGCCATTGGCGACGATAGGCTGGGAGCCGAAGACGGAACGGAATGGTTTGCCACCGGGATCGGCGAGGGAGCCGAGGAAAGTGCCCTGCGCGGCTTCGAACATCATCAGCTCGCCATCATCAGCGATATCGTAGACGACGTCGTTAGCGACAGTGACTGTTGATTCGGGTCCACCTGGCCTTTGGTTTCGCCAGAGAAATCTACCAGTGATCGCATCTAAGGCCCACAGGCCGAACCCGGGGTCTTCAGCATTAACGAAGACTCTGCCGCCGGCAACGGCAGGGGTGGTTACGTTAACCCCGGCGCGCCGATTTCTCCAAACCAGATGGCCATCGGTCGTGCTCAAGGCGTAAACGGCCAAGCCACCAACGTAGACGATGCCATTGGCAACCGAAGGCGCTGAGAGATTCAGTTGCTGCTCGAGGTTGTGCCGCCAAATTTTTTGTCCGGTGGCCTGGTCAAGGGCGAAGACGGAACTGCCGCCGGTGACGTAAACCACGCCATTGGCAATGGCAGGCGTCTGTGTCAGAGGGCTAAAATCGTTCGGGGTGAATGTCCAGCGGCGGATACCGGTGGCTTGGTCGACAGCGATTGCATCGCCACCGTTAGTAACATAAACCATGTCTCCGGTCACTGCCGGCGCCGACGTGATAGAACCGGACTCGTCGTCGCACCAAATCTGTCTTCCGGTGGCAGGATCATAGGCAGCCAGGTCGCCGCCGCTGTCGCCGACAAGGAGCACGTGATCGCCGAATGCGGGCTGCACGGTGCCTTCTCCCGAACAGGAAAGGCGCGCCCAACGGGTAGAACCGTTGTTCTCCTTAAGGGCGTGTACGCGTCCATCGCTTGCGACAAAGATGGCAGCAAACCCAAGCGTGGGAGCGGTGCCTTCCTGCCGGAACGAATCGCTGGTCCAAAAGCGCGTGAGTTGGGAAACGTTAGATGGATTTAGAACTGTTTCGGAATCGTTGTAGCTAGTGTGCGCAGCATTGAAGCCATATTGGCGCCAGAGCGTGTCGGCACGGCTGTTGAAAGTGGAAAGGGCAGTGATGGCGACGAGGACAGCGGTTTTCAGAAAATTGAGAGTCCCAAAACTTCGGGCGAATCTTAACATTGGCACTTCAAGCGATCGCAGCGGTGGATATGGAGAAGGCACTTCGAGTGATATTGATGAGGAGAGGGGCATGATCTTTTTCATAAGTTTGACGTTGGTTTAGATTAAATCCGAGCCTCTCCTGGAAGACCGTCGGCGCAGATCTGCAAGCGCAGCGACCGGCAGGATCTGGTGGGGCTGTAGCTAGCCAGATTCTGCTCCCAATCCGTTTCGCAAGTCAAGATAAAAAACGTGAGATACGGGAAAAGATTCGCCACACGGTGAAAGTCTGGCGGTCGCTTCGACGCAAGGCTGGAATTAAATGGGCGAATCGTGTTCTAGAAATTTAACTAGCGACTAACTCACGCTTTTCGACAATCTCATTTTCTTGACGCCCATCGTGAAAACGGAAAGCATGGGGCTTCCGCGAAAGCCAAGGTTGCAGCCTGTATTGAAACTCAACCGTGCCGCCATCTCGCGACGCTTTCCGCTTTTTGTATCCTCGACGTTCCGATAATGACGGCGCGAAATAAAGTAACGCGTCAAATCAATTCGCTGTAAGCAAACATCGCTGCTTTACGTCTCCGAAACGCAGTCAGTTTTTCGTCAGCGCCCACAACGTTCCTCCATCAAAATTCGCGGGTCGACTCGAGAAGGCCTGGGCACGCAGCAGTTTCCCGTAAATGAGGAAGCCAGCGACGAGCAGGAACGCGGAAAGCAACATTGACCAAAAGTGAATGCGCAATACTCCCGACTCGGGAAACGACAGGACTGCAATTGAACTTAAGCTGATGTGGATGGCTAGCAACGCGATGTAAGTCCAAAAGATAAGCCCCGTGAAATCGAGTATGATCCAACCGCCGCCTCCCCCTTGAGTGAACGCCAGATCGAGAAAGTAGATGGGAACCGCCAGCAGCCCAAGAAACAGACAAATGATCAGATGCTGTCTCTTATACACATCTCCGAGCCCACGAGACATTGAGGTCCATCGCGTATGCCGT
>JBKPLX010000114.1:0-10017 GCA_046731855.1 Verrucomicrobiota bacterium
GTTAGTGGTAGTTCGGGTGGGGTTAGTGTCCCGATCCAAAACGCATTTAATCCGTTCACAGTAGCGGACGGGACCTGGATATCGCCTACTGGTGAGCTGGTCCCGGTGACTACGGGCGTTCGGTTTCGCGCCATTAACGACACCGGCACGAGAACCGACAAGATTACCTACTGGGATTACATTTTCGACGCGGGGTTGAAAGGCGAGATGGGGGAATTTGGCGACTATTTCAAGACTTGGAACTGGGAGCTAGGATTCCGTTACGCTCGCAATGAAGGAGAGGACATATCTATAGGTGAGGTCAGCCAGCCGGGCCTGCGCGACGCGTTGCTGGACACGAACCCAGCCACGGCGTTTAATCCATTTAGTGGTACCTTCGGCACCAACTCGAATGTCGCAAAAAGCCGTGTTTATGTGAACCTGCATAACAGCGCTACCTGGGAGCAGCCATTGACTTATGCCACGTTTAACGGCGACCTGTTTAATTTGCCTGCCGGGCCAGTTTCATTCGCCATCGGCGGCGAGTACTACGGTGAGAGGTGGACTCGCACCCCGGACTCGCTGAACACGACGTTTAGCTCGATGGGTTCGACCGACCGGGAAGGCGCGCGGGTGAACAGAGACGTGTGGAGTATCTACGAGGAAGTGCGGGTACCATTCACCAGTCCCACATGGAACTTCCCCGGCTTCTACAGTTTGGAGGTTGATTTCGCCGAGCGCGAACAGTGGTTCAGCCAGAATACTTCTGAGGTTCTGAGCACGAATACGCCAAAGGCGCATAGCACCTACGACGCGCAGAAGCCAAAGGTCTCTGTGCGCTGGCAGCCGCTCGATCCCAAGTATATCGGTGCGCTGACCCTGCGCGGCAGCTACACTGAAGCGTTTCATGCCCCTTCAGTGCTCGAACTTAATCCCGCGGGCTCGCAGAGCTTCCCGGCGGTGGTCGATCCGTTTTCCTCTCAGACTGAAAACCAGATCGAGGAACGTCAGAACGGAAACCCCTTCCTGCATCCGGAAGTGGCCTACGAATGGACCTATGGGGCTGTTTACAGTCCGAAATGGATCAAGGGCCTGACGGTGAGCGCGGATTGGTGGCATATTGACATGCGCGATATCGTGGCGTTGCTCGGCGCGCAGTTCGTCATTCAAAACTTTACCGGCACTGACTTGGTGCAACGCGGACCGAGTACCATTCCTGGTGAGCTTGGCCCAATCAACCTGGTCCTTGACCCAGTCTCGAACCTGGCTGGCATAGTCATGGAAGGTCTGGACTACGAAGCGATTTACATTCTGGATTCAACGATCTTCGGCCACGGGGATTTTGGAAGGCTGACCACCACGGTCAACGGCACTTGGTTGTCCAAGGCTGTATTTCAGCCGACCCAGGCTGAAGACAGCTTCGGTATCGCGGGTGACTTTTTGTCAACGTCATTCACTCTGACCAATTCACTGCCACGGAATCGGGCGAACTTTAGTATCTTCTACGATGGCCCGGCTGATACATGGTTGGGCGGACTCGATGTCGGTGCGGTGGTCCACTGGATCGCCCAGTATGAGGATGACAATATCGACTTGGTCGCTAGCAGTCCGCATACGCCGCGGACTGATCCCGTCACAGGTGAGGAATCTCCCTTCGCGCGCAAAGTCGCCAGTTGGACTACGCTCGACCTGATCCTGAACTACACCTTCAACTTCCCGGCGCCGGCGCCGGCGGAGGTGCCTGGCTTTGCCAAAGACGGCGGCAAAAATGTGAAGATGAAGGACGGCAAGGAAAAGAATGTCGTCCCGGTGTCCACGGCTGAGTACGGGTGCAGCAACTGGAAGTGGTGGCTTAACAACACCACGGTTACTCTCGGTATGCAAAACGTGTTCGACGAGGATCCACCGTTTGTGGCTGGCGCCTTCGAGAACAACTACGACGAAACGCTGACCACGATCAAAGGCCGGTTCTGGTACGTCGGATTGAAAAAGAGATTCTGAGATTTCTCCGTTAGTTAGGTTACAAAAGAGGCAGCCCGCTTGGGCTGCCTCTTTGTTATCCCAGGCTTCGCAGATGGCGAGGCATCTCTTAACTGACGCTAACGCGGCTGCGCGGCGGCATATCGCCGTGGCTACAGAACGACGCGCTTGCGGTAAGGTCTATGCAGCGCGCAATACAGTCGATTTTGCGCGCCCAGGAGATTTGTGCGGGTCGACGTTCGCCGAACTGTTATTGCTTTTGGGAGCTCGCCTCAGGGCGCGGTAAATCCGCGGTCGAACGCCGGTGAACCGCTCGAAAGCCACACTGAACACATCTGCGCTTCGAAATCCGAGAGATGAGGCAATGCTCTCAATGCTGTTGCGAGGGATTAGCAATCGCTGCTGCGCTTCCGCAATCCGCGCTTCCGCGACAAACTGGGCGGGAGTTTTGCCAAACGCTTCATGGAAAAGACGAGTGAAATTCCGGCGAGACATGGCCGCTCTTTGGGCGAGCACATCTATGGAAAGATCGTCGCCGAGATGAGAAAAGATCCACGCCGGAAGGTCAGTGAAACGATCAGACGATTGGATCTGAAACTTCAGGGCTTCAGAGTACTGTTCGTGTTCACCCGACCTTTTAACGTGAACAACCAGTTCACGCGCTAAGGCCAGCGCAACTTGACGACCGTAGTCATCCTCAACCAAGCCAAGCGCAAAATCGATAGCTGAGGTTCCACCGGCACAGGTATGGAAAGGGCCGTCTTTGACAAAAAGATTATTGGGATTAACGCGAATTTTCGGAAACTGCGAAGCCACATCTTTCGCGAAGCGCCAATGGATCACCGCCTGACGTCCATCTAGAAGCCCGGTTGCGGCAAGCGCGTAGATACCTCTTCCAAGGGCCGCGATGCGTCGCGTATCCGGTGCCCGCTGCTTCAGCCATCTTATAAGCCTCCTGCTGAGTTTGTTACCGGGACATTCGCTGCCGCTGCAAACAAACACGGTATCAAGCGACGGCGCCTTTTCGAGGTTAGTATGCGGCCTGATGACGATGCCGCATTCTGTCACGCATGGTCGTGCGTCGATACCAATCGTCATCACGTTGTAGCAACGAGATTCACGTGCCTCGGGCTGGCCACTCCTTCGAATTGTTGCCCGTGAAAACACTTCCGCAGTACCTATCAGATCCGCCGCAGTTATCCCTTCGGCTACAATTAAACCAACTGTCTTCGGATTCATGGCTGCAGCGAACGCTCCAGCCAAGTTCTCGATCGCAGCCCGTCTTTACAATGACCAGTCGGCGTGATTCGACAAGGCCACTTTGGATCCGCCACGTTAAGATGTTGAAACGTTAAAGCGTTGAATCGAAAATCCCGCCATTCACCGACTTGAAAATCAAAATCGTGTGAGCCAGCCATATTGGCAGCACCTTGCGTCGGCTTTGGAGGATCCTGCGAAGAATGTGCGGGAGAAATTAGATTCATTGCGGCGGCCAAGATGCCGACAGCAACCGTGACGCGGAAGTTTTTCATGGTTTTCTTCCTCCTTTTGGCTAACCTGTAATCGACACTACATCAGTTACAAATGCTTTGTCAACCCATGAAACCACATTTACAGGTTACAATTGAATCGCACCAGTTTCGCGACCGTGACATCATCGGCGGCGATCCAGCCCTCGATTTCGTCAATACGGTGACCGGCCGTGATCAGTCGCCTCGCGACTGGCTTGACAGTTACATCCGTTTGCTTGAATGGGCCGCGTTTGTGCATCTTTTGCCAGAAAGAATGCTGCGCGCACTGGCTAAGAAGGCACAGGCGGAGCCCAGGGCGGCTGCGATGGCGCTCGCGCGGGCTAAGGTTTTGCGTGAAGCGCTGTTTGCGGTGGTCACCCGGATCATTTCAAGACGCGCGCCGCCGAAACGAGCCTTGGTATTTCTGCGCCAGTATTGGATCGCTGGGATAAAAGCGCACGAGCTGCGCTTCGACGACGGCCGTGTGCTCGTCAATCTTCGCAATGATGCACTCGACTTCGACCTGATCGCATCATTGGTCGCCTATCGGATGGTCGAACAGGTCTTGTCATTGCCGGCGGATCGACTGCGCATTTGTCACGGGCCGAACTGTTCGTGGCTTTTCATTGACAGCTCGAAAGCTGGGCGTCGGCGCTGGTGCGACATGGCAGTTTGCGGGAACACCGCCAAGTCTCGCCGTTTCCAGAAACGTTCGCTACAACGGCGAAGCCGCCGACGTCTGTAAGTCGGAAATTCCGAGAGCCATTCGCGCCCACCTCACTGGTCCGTCTTAATCACTCCATCAGGCGGCCGTCAAAGAGAGTGGTCTCCTCGATCATTGGGAAATGTCCGCTACGTTCGAACCTATGGGGTTCGATGAGGATTTGCCGAAGCAACGCCAATGATACGTGCCTCGCCAACGCGCATGGATTTCGAGTTTCTATGCATCACCAGCGCAATGGGCAGACCCACGCAGAACAGGTGAATAACCAATTGCGTCCAGCCCATCGGGGGCTTGAATAAGACCGGCGTATTCAGATAGAGACTGCGAACCCACGACAAGAGCGGCGCCGTGCCGAAGTTATTGACCGCAAAAACCGCCGCTCCATAAAGCAGTCCCACAGCTACGACCCCCGAAAGCTTTTGCGGCAACGGAAGCCGCCGACTCAGCGCGTAGAAAATTGTTGCCACGGTCAGCGCCATCGTAAAATGCATCGCGAGACCTAAGACAGCTGTTGCGAATCCGCCGTTATAACTGCCACGTCCCAGCAGACCGCCAGCCACGCCTTGCAGAAGACGAATCGGCATCATGCCGGACGCAATGTATACCTGGATGCAGGCCGCCGTGATGTCGAGCACGCCAACAAGCACGCCCGCGTATAGAATGGCTTTGAGATCTTTCATCATGCTGAATTCTTTTCTGACTTCTATTCCTATTGTTACTCTTATTTGTGTTCGCTTAGAAGTGGCAATGATCAATTGAGTCACAAGGCCCACTTAGCAAAGTCTTGCAAGGCCAGTTATCGCGAACGTGTTTCGGTGTGCGAATATCAGCTATCGATGAATATTATGCGGGGCACCGTCGTTGCGGACCGCCGCACGTTCCTCTTCTTGCGTGGCGATGCACTAGGAGGAGTGACGAGCAGAGAGCCACAGTGCGATCATCATTAGACCTGATGCGGCAATAGCTGCAATGGTCCGTACGTGGTTCCACGCCGTCCAAACGCGTATATAGTTGGTCCAAAACTGCGACGACTCTGCGCCAACCGGGTCGAGAGCGGCCAGTGCATCATTGCGCGGGACGTTGCAGGCGATGGTCACCAGGAGTGTTCCGACAAGATAAAGGACACCGCCAGCAAGCACTAATGCCGCGCCAGGTTTTTCCCAGCCCAACAGGGAAGAGATAACCAAAGCAACGCAGCCGACAGCTGTGCCAAGAAACACGCCTAGGAACAACGGATTCAGCACGACCACATTAATCGATTTCATGGCCGCGATGCCCTGAGGCGGCGGGAGCGCGTTCAACGCTTTCATCACAAATGTTGAAAACGCGAAGAAGACACCGCCAATGACTCCGCAGCCGAGTGCGGACAACAGAGTCACAACGAAGTGTAACTTGGTTGTCATGACCAGCGTCGCATCTATTTCGTTGGCGCTTTCAAAGCTGGCACGGCAGAAACATCGATCTGGTAAATATCGCCCAGTCCGTTGCCGGGTGCGCGCAACTCTTGCAACACTTCGGCCGTGGTTCGCCGCTGTGGTTTGGCAGGCAGTGCTGGCACGCGGCAACTCATCCAGATCAGGTATTTGCCATTTGGAGAGAGTTTGGGTGACAGCTCACGTGCCGGCGAATTTATCTCCGGACCGAGATTGATCGGTTCGCTCCATTTGCCGTCGGCTTGCTTGTGCGAGACGTAAAGATCGTAATCGCCTAGAGAGTCGGGTCGCTTGATGGCCGCGAGCATTAGCAGCCGCTCATCTTCGGTAACGAAAGCTTCGTACTCACCACCGCTGGTATTAACAGGCGCGCCGAGATTTTCCACCCCGTAGCTACCGTTGTTCTGCGGCACGGCACGATAAATGTCACCCAGGCCGTTGGAATCCTTGCGTTCCGAGCCGAAGTAGAGAGTTCCATTTTTTAAGGCGATGGGGTAATACGAATCGGCATCGCTGTTGACTGGCGCAGGCAGATGACGCGGGGCGGTCCAACCCGAATCGATCTTGTCCATGACCCAGATATCGTGATGCGATTGGCGCTTACCGCCCGCCTCTACCGGACGATCAGAGATGAAGTAGAAGTGTTTTCCGTCGGCGGTGATATAAGGATCGGCGTCCTGATATTGGCCGGAGAACGACGCGACTTCCGGTTGCGACCAACTGCCGTCCTTGTAACGCGAAACGAAGATGGTCCAGCGCGAGAAATTCGGCGCCATTTTGAGAAAGTAGACCTCGCGGCCGTCGGGCGTGAAGACCGCGTGCGATTCGTAGTCTCCCGCGGAAATGATCCCGGGCGCAAACAGTGTCGCGTGTGGAAGCGGCTTCCCCGAATCGTAGGGTGCCGGCTGTGCAGACAGCGACGCGCTCATGATCGCCAGGATTATTGTGCAGGTGCGTGCGAGAACAAGTCCGGCGATTGCCTGATATGTGCTAGTCATGAGTTTACCGTTCATTGACAAATATTGGAACGAACGTGCCATCAAACAAAACTTACGTTTGCTTAAACCATCGCAGCCGTGAACGGCGGGTAGGGTCCAAGATCACCAGCTCCGGCGTCGCTCTGAGCAAGCCAGTAGCCGAGAGCGCTTGCATGGAGCGCTCCGCGAGCGGACTCACCTGCGCTTCAAATGTGTTATTGTCTTTTACGATGCCGAGCCATACGAGGTAAGGACCGTCCGTTCGTACAGGTAACTGCGGAAAGTTATTTGGCGCATCGAGCGTTACGAGAACGCCGGCCTCGCGCACGCCCGCGGCTCGATAGCTGGCAAACGTCGCCTCCGCTTGCTGGACGAAAGCCTCCACGTTGTTCGGCTTAACGCCGAAGATCTGGGCGACTACGACACCTCGCGCGTCATTTTCTTCCCTGATCGGATCGACAGAAGGAAACACGGGGATGCCGCGTTCAGGATCTAGCGGGTGCAAAAGCAAAACGTCATCCGAGTCCACCAGTAGACTGTTCATAGTAGACCGGTGTTCTTTCCAGAGCGGACCGTAGTAGAAACCTGCGTTGATTATGGCGCGACCGTCAGTGTTCTTAAAACCCCTAATCCATGTAAACCGGACCGAATTCTTGCGCTCGAAAAATTGTCCGAACGCAATGGCGCCCATCTGCTGAAACGCTTCAGGAAAATAACTCTCAAAATATTCGGCGAAGTGTTCCCTTTCGCCCTCCTTAATGATGTAGCGTCGAAACTCGATAACCTCAAAATTCTGCAGATGTTTTACTCGATCCATAATTTTGCTTCCCGTATTCCGACTGGTCCCAACAACCGTGATGGTTTTTCTGAATCCCTGTTCATTCTTCTTTCCAGTGCTTCAGAAGGATCACGAACGTCACATAGTGCGTGACTAACAGCGCCGGAACCCAAAACGCAGGAATCCAGTAGGCCGGTCCCATAAAGGCAGGCGCGCCGTATATGTTTGCGAGAATAATTGCAACGATTAGGTCGAGCGTGCCAAAGACGTTGAATATCCACACTAGTATTCGTGCTTGTGGCTGGTCACGGAGAACCAGAGGAATGCAGATGAAAGCCAGCACCGCAGTAACGAAATCGCCAAGCGCTGCCGGGTAGGCGAACTGCCAGGGCAAACCGGGATAAGTTGCGCCGCGCGTCAGAAACATCAGTCCGAGTTGGCGCATCGAGTGCAGAAGAAGGATGGGAATCAAGACCAAACGCGGAGACAACCTGTCGAGCTGCGGAAACAAATAGATTTTTGCCACGACGTAAAACACCACGGTCGTACCGATAAGATTTAGCGCTAGGATGCGATCAAAGAGTGCCTCGGTCATTGAAAGCAATCTAACGCAAGGGTTTATTTCTTCCGGGTTTCAGCGGGTTTGGAGTCTCTCTTGTCCAACCAATAAACGAACGTGAGACACTCGTCGGTCAGGCAAGCGTCAGCATGCGAAAGGTTGCCGGGCTGGAACCAGTAACTTCCAGGCTCCAACGGCTTCGCATCTTCTTCGCGCTCACCTTCCGCCCAATGTTTCATGGTACCTTGAAGCAACGCGAGATGATAGTCCGAGCTGTGGTAATGAAGGGAGCTGACGCCCTTCTTAAACTTAACCAGCATGGCTGAGGGTCCTTTCATCGAATCGCCCCATAACACTTCAAACTGGGCGCCATCTGGATGCGCTGCATCAAGTGGCGCGAATCTAGCGGCATCAAAGGGTACGACGATCATCTGCTTACTCGAGTGAGCAAGGACTCCGGCAATGATAGAACCAGCGAGGCCGCACGCGATGGCGACGATCAACCACTTACTCCAGCGCTGATTTAGTTGTGCGATAAGACTATTCTCCTTGTGAGCCGATAGATTTCTTCTGGCTGGCCGTGGATCTGGTAAAGACTGCGCAAAAGTGCGGATCCTTGAGGCCAATCGCCGAAAGCGCTGTCGCTGTTGATGTGGCCGGCCTTGCCGATCATCACAAACTCGCTACCCCACGCCTTCGCGAATAGTTGCGCGCGCGAGACCGTGACGAAGGGATCGTCGGAACTCGCGACTACAACACTTCGAAATGGGAAACGCTGTAGTGGCATTGGCGCAAAGCCGGTCGGACCAGGGGGAAAGCTTGACGCCTCAGGATCGCTGGGCGCGACGAGCAGCGCTCCGCAAACACGACGTGGCGACCGGCCGGCGGCCCAATGCGCAACCAGCGCGCAACCGGCGCTGTGCGCGACGAGTACGGCATCTGGCCCTCGGAAGGCAAGCGCTTCGTCGAGTTTCGAGACCCAATCGGCGCAGCGTGGTGTTACCCAATCGTCTTGGATGACGCGATGCATCGTCTCGGCTCGAGCTTCCCACTGGCTTTGCCAATGTTCAGGATCGGAGTCGTGAAGCCCCGGAAGAATAAGCGCGTACATCACTCGGCTCCTTCGCGAACGACAGGCAGGCCAAACGTCCCATCAACGACTTCCACGAAGTTGCGCTCTTCGCGAAGGATGAAGCGTTTGGCCTGTGCTGCTGAGAAATTCTCGCGCGCCTCACGATCAGCTTTCAGCTTCGTTCGGTACTCTTCGTACGCCGCGAGGCTATCGAAAGCAATCAATCCCCAGGCTACGTTGTTTGTGCCTTCATAAGGCAGGAAATAACCGACCAGATGGCCACCGCACCTTGGAATGATGCGACCCCAGTTCTCGGCGTACTCTTTGAAGGCCTCGCGCTGAAAGGGGTCGATCTCGTATCGGATAAAGCAGGTCACTATCATGACTCTCCTAGTATTGTGTTTCCGTAATTACCGGGGAGAAATCAGCGGGCGCATTCGCTCGGTCCGTGAATGGCTGGGCCTAGTCCGGAATCTCAGCCTCCACGAGTTTCGATAGGAGGGTGAGCGATTCCTGCCAGCCAAGATAACAAGCTTCGGCGGGAATGACCCCTGGCACGCCTTCCTGCACAACATTCAACTCGGTCCCGCAAGACACCTTCTTCAGGGTCACGGTTGTCTGCATTTCTCCGGGCAGGTTCGGGTCATCGAATTTGTCTGTATAGCGAAGGCGCTCGTGCGGCTTTAGCTCGACGTAGGTTCCGCCGAAGGAATGGCTCTTACCGGTAGTGAAATTGGTGAACGACATCTTGTACACGCCGCCAACTTTCGCATCCATCTGGTGGACTTTTCCGGTGAATCCGTTTGGCGGAAGCCATTTGGCCATTGCATCCGCATCAAGGAACGCGCGATAGATTTTCTCAGGCGTTGCGCGCAGCACGCGATGAAGCTGGATCGTATTTGTGCTGGTGGTTGACATAGTTGTGTCCTTTCAGTTGTTGATTTGGTTAGTTCGTTTGTGCTGATAGTCTTTAGTTGATGCTTGGAACGAGTCAGAATGCGCTT